>JBMSSC010000005.1:0-48327 GCA_049424145.1 Bdellovibrionia bacterium | reverse complement strand
GAGTTTTGCGACCAAGCCCGTCTCCGTGATGAGTTGGATTAAATTCATAGGTTGCCTATCCTTTCTGAAGGGGTTTGAGTTTTGATCTCAATAAATGCTGACTGATATCGATTATCAGTATCAGTTGAAAGGCAAAACTAGCAAGAGGTCCCCCAGCTCCCCCGGAAAGGAATCGAAACGCCGTGTGAGTCCACTCTTTGGGGAAGCGAATGAGCAGGATACCTGAAAATTCATTGCCAAAAATCGGGAGGCTTAAGAGGGGGTGAAAAATGATGAGGATTGCAGCCCAGATGCCCGCGCCTTGAGCAAAGCGAGTTCCCCCATGGAGTCTTAAAAAAAGACTCCAAGACACTAAGTAAAGGGTGATGAGCTGCATGATTCCTAGGTCAAACTGCAGAATTTTTGCTCCGCAGTAGAGCAGGGCCGAGTACTGAGCAATCAACCAAGGAGGAAATTTTCCGATGAGTTCGTGGATGAATCGGTTTCGAAAGAGGTATTCCTCACAATAAACCAGAGCCATTAAGGCGGACATCCGTAAAACGCCATTGAGGAGCTCTAGCGGAAGCTCTTCAAATGGGATGAAGTATCCCAAGTATCGATAGACGCCGGTGAGAAGAAAAACCACCATCAGGCAGGCGGCAAGAAATGCCCCTTTGAAAAATCCCGGCAAAAATTGCCTTTCCATCGAGTCCCGACTTAGGAGGTCTTGCAGGCGAGTTGAGGTCAACGGATTCAGCCAGTGGAGCAGTAAGACGAAGAGCAAGGCTGAAAGTCCGGTGATGCTCACTTCATTGGAACTGAAAGCATCGCTGATGTCCTGAAAATTCGTGCGCGGAGAGATGGTGAGTGTCGTAATCAGCGTGAGCGTCATGAGGCGGCAGCCTAAAATCCAGACGCTATAAACAGAGAAAAAAAATAAAGAACGCCAGAGAGCGCTAGTCCTTATTTTCCTATCTTGAAAGTTGATTCGGTTTTTCAGTTCAAAAAACATGATTTCCTCTGAAGGTAAGGGCTTACCCTATGATCTGTCAAGAGAGCCTGAATTTGCCTATTTTCAGATGATCTATTTTTGTTACATTAATTATATTTATGATATTCTAGTTTGTGATAGCGTTAAGGAGGAGGCTGAATGATCACTCTGAGTGGAGTTTCCAAAGTCTACGAAGGGAATTCAAAGGTTCTGGATCAGGTTCATTTGAGCTTGAATTCGGGGGAGTTTCTCTATGTAGTGGGAGGAAGTGGGGCGGGTAAATCCTCGCTTCTGAGGATCTTAGCCACTCAGGAGATGCCCACCAGTGGCTCCGTCTCTTTATTTGGCTATGACCTGAAAAACTCAAAGCCCCCGGCGCTTCAGAATTTAAGACGCTCTCTGGGGTATGTCCCTCAGAATGCTCAGCTCATCGGGGATCTCACCGTTTATGAGAACATCACCCTATCGCTTTCGTTAGCGGGTAAAAAGCTCACGCAAAGTGCTCAGGTGAGAGTGATTGAGCTTCTGGAGAAAGTGGGTCTGAGAAAAAAGAAAGACCACTTAGCCTGCACCCTTTCAGGAGGAGAGGCTCAGCGAGTAGCGGTGGTTCGGGCCCTCATTCGATCTCCCCAACTGATTATTGCCGATGAGCCTACCGGAGGACAGGATCGAGATTTTAAATGGACCTTGATGGATCTTTTTTTGAAAGCCAACGTCGCAGGAGCCACCGTGGTTTTAGCCACGCATGATCGAGAAGTGGTCAGAAGGCTGAGAAAAAAATACGCCGTCTTACGTGGAGGACGTGTGGAGGTTGAGGAATTATCATGTACTTATTAAAAGTGGCGCTGAGGCCTTGGCATTCTGCTCCGTTGAGTCAGATTTTATCGGGACTTGCTGGGGGAGTGTTGTTGTTTTTGGTGGGTTTTTTCCTCTGGGTGGATCAAGGATTAAAGCCCTTAGTTCTCCGCTTAAAAGGGGAGCAAGTGATTACGGCCTACGTGGATCCCTCCATGCCCCTAAAGAGTCAGGGTGCATTCCTGGATCAGGTGAAAGAAGCACTTAAGTCCGAATCCATGAAAAACCCCCTCGACATTCAATGGCTGAGCTCCAAGCAGTTTGTGGATCGTTTAAAGCCTTATTATCCCGAATTAGCCCGGGAGCTGGAGGATTTAGGATCAGAATCCCAGCAGCTCATCCCGGAAACGATTTCCATTACGGGTGTTCTCTCGGATCGAGCGGTGGAGAAAGTCCGAAAAATTCCGGGCATTGAATCGGTCGAAAGTTCCAAAGATCGCTACAAGCAATCGGCGTCTGCCTTTTCTGCGCTTCGATGGGTTTTACGGTTTCTCGTCGTGGGTGTGGCCTTGGCCTTGCTCACCGGCTTAATTCAGCTCTCTCGATTGAACTCCTACTTTCAAGCCGAGACGTTGGAGTTTTTTCAGATGTGGGGGGGGGCTCAGCAGAAGGTGCTTCTTCCTGTGGTGCTGTCGAGTTTCTTTGTCGGACTGCTGATGGGAGCTTTGGCGTGTTTCAGTTGGCTGACCTTAGGGTCTTGGTTAACGGCTGAGTTGAGGTCTTTATCGCCTTGGCTTAAATCGGTGCCTTCGTCGGCAGGAATGAGACCGGTCTTGTTATTCATCTGGGGCTGTGTTTTAGGAGTCCTAGCCGGTGCGGTGAGTTTTTTCACAGCCCCTAGGGGAGGACGCAGGTTGGAGCAAGGGGGGGGGCGTTGATCTCACGCAAGGTTTTGATCTTCAGCTCACTGCTCTGGGTGTCCTCGGTCGGAGCCAATCCTAGTGCCGAAGTTCCTGGGCCAGGCAGTGCTCAGGTGAAAAAAAGCACACTGGTGAGTCGACTGGGGGATCTGAGGGTGCAGATCCATGCCTTAGAGCAGGACTTAAGTCATCAGCGCACCTCACAGCAGAAGGCATGGACGGAGCTGAAAAAGGTGAAAAAACTCATCGCTCTTCAAAAATTGGAGCGCGATCTAGGCATGAAGCGAATGAAGGAGCTTGAGGCGACGGTATCGGAGATGGAGCTCAGAAAAACCCAACTGAGTCAAAAAATCCAAGTCCAAAGTCGCACGATTCGGGCCTCGCTTACGGCCATGGGTCTGACCACTCAAGGGTCTGAGGAGAGCCCACCGACCCTGGCTAGTTCAGAGCTGGAGAGCTTACAGGCACTGCGGCGTAAAGTCCTGGCTCGTCTTGCGGATCGGGGACTCAAGGAACTCGAAGCCCTCCGAGTCGATTACCAAGATGCAGAAAAGTTGGAGTCCCAGATTCACGAGGAAAAACAGCACCTCGCCTACCTTTTTGAAGATCTCAAAGAGCAGCAAAGCATCTTAGAGCTCAATCAGAGCATGCAAATCAGTGATTTGAAGCAACGGCAGAGAGAAAAGGCCGTTCAGCTTGAGCATTACCGGAAACTCAAAAGCGCTGAGTCTCGCGTGGAGGGGTTAATCGAGCAATTCAATGCCCGACGAGAGCTTGAAAAAAATGAAGAGGCCGAGCGAGTGGCTTCCAAGGCCATGAGACAGGGACTTTTCTCTCAGATGAAAGGAAAGCTTCGCTTACCCGTTCAAGGGGGGCGTGTGATTTCCGGTTTTGGCCGCACTTTTGATCCACAATCCGGGCTCTACGTGTTTAAGAAGGGGCTTGATATTGTGGTGCATCCAAAAACTCCAGTTCGGGCAATTGCGCCAGGCAAAGTGGCGTATGCAGGGGAGTTGCCGCATTACGGGCAAGTGGTGATCGTGGATCATGGGGATCATTACTACTCGCTGTGCAGTCATCTCAGTCAAGTGTCCAAGAAAGTCAGTGAACCAGTGGAGGTGGGAGATCTTCTGGGTTTAACGGGAGACCTGAAAGATCCACTTTATTTTGAAATTCGAGCAAGAAACGTTGCGCTCAACCCATTGCAGTGGGTACTTAATTAGTTTAGTTTGGGGATAATATGATTCAATTTGCAAAAAAATTATCGATCTTAGGTTTTGTGGTGATTCTCTCCGGAGTAGGGGTGAGCGTTGGGCAGAGTCTCACCCGAAAAGCCTCCGAGCAGCTACTGGCGAAGGCGACGACTTCAGAGGGTGCCTCGGGTTCGGGACAACAAGAAAGATATGAAAATCTGGAGCTTTTTAATCGAGTTCTTCACTTCGTTGAAGCCAACTACGTCGATGAAGTGAAAAACAAGGCTCTGGTGGAAGGGGCCATCAAAGGGATGCTGGAGACCCTGGACCCGCACTCCAACTTCCTTCCTCCTGAGCTCTATAAAGACATGCAGATTGATACGAGCGGGAAGTTTGGGGGCTTGGGCATTGAAATTGGGATGAAAGATAATATCCTGACCATTCTTGCGCCCATTGAAGATACGCCTGCTTGGAAGGCTGGATTAAAGCCCAATGATCGGATCGTCAAAATTAACTCCGAGTCCACCAAGGGGATGAATCTCGTGGAGGCGGTCTCAAAAATGAGGGGTAAGCCCAAGACCGATGTGGTTTTATCCATCTACCGAGAGGGATTCGACAAGATTAAAGAAATCAAAGTGACCCGTGACATCATTAAGATTCAATCCGTGAAAAGTGAGCTACTCGAGTCTCAATACGGCTATGCGAGGCTGACGACTTTCAATGAGAACGCAGGGGCCGATCTAAAAAAGGCCATTGAAGCCATGAATAAAAAAGGAAAGCTTCGAGGGCTGGTTCTGGATTTAAGGTACAATCCAGGTGGATTGTTGGATCAAGCCGTTGAAGTGGCTTCTCTTTTTGTCGATGAGGGAGCAATTGTGTCCACCATTGGTCGAAATCGAGACCAAAAAGATGTGAAGTATGCACGCAAGGGAATGGCGTTCAAAGACTTTCCCGTAGCGATCCTGGTGAATTCAAGCACGGCTTCGGCTGCTGAGATCGTAGCCGGTGCGCTGCAGGACCATCATCGCGCCATCATCATGGGGCAACCCACTTTTGGAAAGGGCTCGGTACAAACTGTAATTCCGCTCCCTCCTGATATGGGATTAAAGCTCACCATTGCCCGCTATTACACTCCGAGTGGTCGAAGCATTCAGGAAAAGGGAGTCCTCCCCGACATTCAGTTAGAGGAATTTGACCCGAAGCTGTTATCTCAAGCAAAGATTAAGCCCGAGCCCTTCCGAGAAAAAGACCTCAAAGGCCACATGGTCAATCAGGACCGCGGGGGATCCTCCGGTAGTTCAGAGGAAGAAAGCGGCAAGGAGTTTAAAAAAGAAGAGCTGGATGCTTTAATCAAGGACCCAAAGGACAAGAAGAAAACCGGCGATAAGTCCTCAAAAGACGAAGAGGACATGACGCCGCTTCGCATGAATCCGAAAGAGGACTACCAGGTGAAGCAGGCTTTGATTTCTCTGAAGTCATTTGAAATCTTTAAAAAGACCACGGAATCAGGTAAAGATCTGGAGAAAACCCAGGAGCAATCAGATTCGCGTGCAAGTGAGACGAAGAAAGATAAAAAGTAATCAGATCAAAAGGAATTCTCCCCCTGTCTTTGGGGTGGAGAAAGCCCAGTGAAGGATCTTCCGCTTTTTTCCACTCCATTGAGTCCTAGTGGACCGGAGAGAAAACCCGAGGTTCCTAAGCCTTGGAGTGTCACGGAGTTCACTCAGCGACTAAGGGGTGTGGTGGAGCCGTCGTTCTCTCAAGTGTGGGTGCAGGGTGAGGTGAGTAACTATCGGCCCGCTGCTTCGGGACACGCTTATTTTTCGTTAAAAGACTCCCATTCGAGTCTTTCAGCGGCTGCATTTTCCTGGGGAGCGGGGAAGAAAAAAAGCTTTGAGCTCAAAGATGGGCTTCAGGTTTTATGTCGAGGGAAGGTCTCCATTTATCCGCCGCGAGGGGGTTATCAGCTCATCGTGGAGCACTTAGAGCCGCTTGGGGCAGGGGCTCTTCAAATTGCTTTTGAAAAGTTGAAAGCCAAGCTTGCTGCCGAAGGGCTGTTTAGTCCTGCCTTAAAGCGCCCTTTGCCCGCTTTTCCCTTACGAGTAGGAATCATTACCTCCCCATCCGGGGCAGCCATTCAAGACATGCTCCATGTTTTAAAACGGAGAGCTCCCCAAATTGAAATTCTCGTTCTCCCCTCACTGATGCAAGGGGATGAGGCCCCGAGGCAAGTGATTCGTGCTTTAGAGGTGGCGGCTCGTTATCGTTTGGCTGATGTGCTGGTGGTTGCTCGAGGCGGCGGAAGCATTGAGGACTTGTGGTGTTTTAACGATGAGGCTTTGGCTCGGGCGATTCGTCAATCTCCCATTCCGGTGATCTCAGCCATTGGGCATGAGATTGATTTTACGATCTCTGATTTTGTCGCTGATTTGCGGGCTCCTACCCCCTCGGCTGCAGCAGAAGTCCTCAGTGCCCATTGGGTGGAAGCCATCACCCGATTGAATGAGACCTCCTCTCGATTCAAGGGAGTGATCCAACGGGAGCTTCTGAATCGAAAGACGCTGTTGGCTCATATTGCGGCAAGGCTCGTGAGTCCTCGCGATAAGCTCAGGGAGCAGGCTCAGAAAGTGGATGAGCTCGCCTATCGATTAGAGCGCTCGGTTCGCTTGAGGCTGGAACAAAAAAAATCCACTTTAACTCAGTGCTCCCTTCAGTTAGACGCACTTTCTCCCCTCCGAGTTTTAAAAAGAGGCTATACTTTAGTTCAAGATGAAACTCAGGGGGCAATCATTAAAAGTGCCCATCAGATTCAGCCAGGACAGGAGATGAAAATCCTATTTTATGACGGGCATCGGGCGGTTAAAGCACTCTAGGCAAACGGGGTTTCGATTTTTTTTGGGCTGGGTTTTGATCTCTCTTGCAGGGGTTCAATTCAGCTGTGTGACTCGTCCTGTGGTTCGAGAGGAGCCTCCGAGTGCTCCTGAGGTTCGAGCCGGGGTCAAAGTGGAGCTCTCCTCTCCTCAGGTAGCTCAAGGGGAGCTGCTTCGAGTGACCTTGAAGTTTGAGGATCCTGCTGAGGCCGCCTTGTTGGATCCCTCTGAACTCCGAGGCGAGTTTGAGACGATTCGGTTTCCGTTTTTTACAGCCCCTGAGCTTGGGGAGGGAGTTTATGAGGGACTCCTGGGGATTCCCTATGAGCGAGCGGCAGGCCCTGGGGTGATTCGGGTTTCTGCGGGGGAGCAAAAAGAGATTTCTATTTCAGTGGTTGAGGGGAAATATCCTTCAGAAGTCTTACGCGTGGATGGAAGACGAGTGAATCCCACGAAAAAAAAGGACTTAGCTCGGATTCAAAAAGAAGTGGCTGAGGTGGCTCAAATCTATCAATCGGTGACCCGAGAGAAGCATTGGAGAAAACCCTTTGTCTTGCCCATTCAAAGCTCGGTGACCAGTCCCTTTGGCAGTAAGCGGATTTACAATGGACGGTTGAAGAACTACCATCCTGGGATGGATCTGAGGGCCCCGATGTTGACTCCCGTTTATGCTTCAGCTCCAGGAAGAGTGGTTCTTGCCAAGGACCTCTTCTACACGGGGCATACCGTGATGATTGATCATGGTTATGGGGTGATCACTCTGTATGCTCACATGAACGAACTGAAAGTTCAGGCAGGTGCATTGGTCGATGAAAAGCAGCTCTTAGGCCTTTCTGGAAAAACGGGACGAGTGAGTGGACCGCACCTGCATTGGCAAGCCGTCGTGAATCGAGTCAAAGTCAATCCGCTTGGGCTTGTTGAGGTGGTCAAATGACTTCAACTTTTGGAATTTTTATTGGAATCTTCTGTTTTTTTCTCAGCCCTTCTCCTGCTCATGCCGCTCGCTCAGGGGTTGTGGAGGCTCAGGAAACCACCGTTTATCTTTATCCGGATAAAAGATCGGCTCAAGTCATCAAGCTTCACAAAGACACGCCCCTTGTGGCCAGTAATTTTCCCACCTTGGGGTTTCATAAGGTCAGGCTGAGAAGTTTACTAGTGGGCTGGGTGGATGCCACTCATTTAAGTCTTCAGTCCATTCCTCCGCCCAATCCTGATCCGCTGGCAGAAGGAGCGGATGCAAGCGGTGTTTGCGCCCCTGGAAGCTCTTCTCCATCATCGGATTCGACCCCATCCAGAGACCCTCAGTCTTTAGGAAGTCCAAAGGATCAACCCGCGATACCCAGGGCACCTGCTTCAGTCACTCCTGTTGGAAATACTTCTGTCCAAAATTCACTCGGGATTCCTCAGGTGTTGTCGACTCCGATTCTAGGGACTCCCACTTCAAGTCATTAAAGAGATTCCCAAAACTCCGATTGTTTGGGTGAAGTCAGGTCTCTCTCCTCTGCTGAACCGAGGGATGAAATCCAAGAGGGGAGCGTTTTTTTTGGACAAAGCGTGTGTCCGAACCTAAGCTTGAGTCATCTTCAGGGAGGGCTCAAGCTTGAATCAGAAAAAACAAAGGTCAACTCGAACCAGTGGTCATTTGCCTTTTGAGGCTCGGATCAACCCCCTGGGAGAGGGAGGGTTTTTAAAAGCACGCTGGGCTGAGCTTCTTCCTTTTTTGATCTATTTTCTAGTGATCCTTTTTGTGTGGCCCTTTGGAGACTACCCGCTGAACGATGACTGGGGATATGCTTACATGGTCAAACAGTGGGCTGAAAAGGGGGAGTTCAGGCTTTTTCCTCCATCCAGTGCCTCCTTAGCTGGGCAGGTATTCTTCTCTGGGTTAATCCCCTATGTGTTTGGTTTCTCTCATTGGATCTTAAGGCTTCAAAGTATTTTCCTTGGTTTTTTAGGGATCTGGCTTTTTCGTAAGCTTTTGCAATTCATGCAAACCCCTCAGCGATATCAGAGTTGGATCTTGCTGTGCTTGGTTCTGAATCCTCTGTATTTTTACTTCTCCACCTCATTTATGTCGGAGCTCTATAGCATCCTGCCTGTCCTTGTGGGCTGGTATCTTTGGTTTTCCTCCCGACAGCAGCACTTAGAGACTCAACAGGAGGGATGGGTGAGTTGGACTGCCGCTGGGGTGACTCCGATTTTGATTGGAGGCGCTTTTTGGATCAGGCAGCTTGCCGCTTTAGGCTATCCAGCGCTGGTAGCCGCTACTCTTTGGGTGATGTGGAGAAAAAATCAACTGTTTCAACTCAAAAAACAGTGGCCCAAGTTTGCAATCGGTCTTGTCCTTTTTACAGGGATCATTCTGGGGCATTTCAATTGGGTGAAGCTGACCCATCAGCCGCCCGCGCTCTTTGGGGAACACTTCGAATCGATTTTAGAGATCAATTGGGATGCAATTTTTTTGTACCTCATGACGACTTTAATCTATTTGACAGCCTTTTACGGGCCTTTGCTTTTTTTCATAAAGAAGAGAAAAATTTCCCTGGGCTCTGTGACCACAGCGGGCCTTCTTGGAGTCGCCTATGCTTGGAATTTTTTTAATATTCAGGACATCGTTCCGCGCCAAAACTTCCTTTTTCAAAACTGGCAGCGAAACTTCCCGTTTTGGGGCAATGTTCTGAGAAACACGGGAATTGGGCCCTTGCTTCTCAGCGATGCTTACTCGGGTCCGAGTTGGCCAACGGAGATCTGGCAGGGAATCCTCATCATCCTTGCTCTGTGCAGCAGCCGATGGATCCGCCTCTTTAACCAGAGAGTTTCATCGTCTTCTGCCCTCAATCTTGAAATTGCAATGAGCGGATTTTGTCTTGCTCTGTTCTCATTTGGGGTCATTGTGCAGTTTTTTAAGTTTCAAGTTTTCGATCGCTACTGCTTTCAGGTGATGCTTGGGGGTTTGGTTTTTCTTGCTGGATTCGCGCATCAATTTGAGGATCGTCCGAAGGCATCCAATTTCTTAGCTCTCCTTCTTCTTGGTATTTATACCGTCTTTGGACATTACGATGCATTTCGACTCCATGACGCAAAATGGAGTTTATATCGCAAAGGGGTGGCCATGGGCATTGCTCCTTTGCAGATTGATGGTGGACATGAAATCAATGGCTGGACCTCTTTTGCTGAAATTGAGCCTCCCTTGGATTTAGTGAAATGCTTTGATGGCTGGAATTTTTGTCATTCACGCTCTTATTCCATTGGAATGACGGTTCAGCCGGGGGCTACACCGATTCTGACTGAGACCCCGTTTCTCCTCTTTTTTGGGCGCACTCCTTTGTATCTTACGGCTCAATCCAGCACGGGAAGGTGAGGCTCAAGCAGTCGCTCCTTGATTTTTAAAATCGCTTGATCCTCTGTTTTAAACCCATGATCCAAAGGCAGGGGCTTGGAGGATCGTTTGAGGTGCTCCACCCAGCTTGGGTCCAGGGGTTGGGTCAGCCCCTGGGCAGAGGTGCTGGCCACGGTGGTTTCTTTTTTTGCCGGAGTCTTCACCCCAGCTCCCACGTAAAATCCCGCAAGAATCAAGGCTGATCGGACTGCTGTGGCACAACTGTAGGTGATGAGCTCAGTGGGGAAGGGGGAATGGGTTTGGAGCTGAGTTTTTTCAAATAAAGTACGAAACATCTGGAGAGACCAGAGGGAGGGTAGAGACTGAGGGGAGAAGAAATCGTAATAGATGAGCTCAGGTCGGGGAAGGGTTCCCAGGGAGTGGGGGGGGACTGGCTGGTCTTTAGGGTCCGAGGGAGGGATTAAGATCTGAGCAAAATCCCCAGGGACAATCTGCCAGAGCACCTTGGGGCCTAGCTGGAGTTCCCTACACCCTTTGCTAATGGCCTGTAAAGAGGCGGTGAAGGGGTTTAAAAAGGGAAAATGTTCCCGGTGTTCTAAAGCAAAACTCAATCCGCGGAGGTCCTTTTCAAAACTCAGAAGGTGGAGGCTGCGCGCAGGGTTGAGGTTGAAGGTGGCTTGAAGCAGCGCTATGGCATTTGCACCGATGCCAAGACCTACATCCCAGACCACGAGCGGGTGAGGCGAAGCTAAGGCGAGGCGCTCCTGGAGGCGGGATTGCCCAATATAGATCAGATTGGCTTCTTCCCAGGGACCAATCCACGAGTGCATGGGCTCTTTGAGGCCCACCTCAGAGAGGGAGGTTTGACCATTTTTGAATTTTTCTAGCTGGTAAGGCATCACTTCGTTCCTTGAGGACGGAGGGACTGATTCACGAAGAAACAGGGCCTTGAACCAAGAATTGTTTTTGCTGTCCATCGTAGAGAATGGGATGGATGGAGGCATTGTGAATCTTCAGGAGGGTTTCTTGGGTGGAGTGGAGCTTTTGTAGGATGCGTCGAACAACGCCCCCATGCGAGGTGACGGCAATGGACTCAAAAGAGTGGGAGTGAAGGAATCGCTCCATGGCGGCAAACGCGCGAGTTAAGACTGCTCTGCCTGTTTCTCCCTCCGGGTAGCAGACGTCTGCATCACATTCCAAAGGGGATTTCCAGCGATCCACCAGGGGTTGTCCGACGGCTAAAGCAATCTCTTCGGCCGTCAGTCCTTGCATTTGACCTAAATGAGCTTCTCTTAAGTGAGGATCCTCAAACAGGGGGATCCCCAGTCCTTGGGCGATGATTCGGCCAGTTTGAGAGGCGCGGGTTAAGTCACTGCTTAAGACCGCTTGGATTTGGAGGGTCTGGCAAACGGGGATGAGCTCTTGGGCTTGGCGGATTCCCTTTTCATTTAAGGGGATATCCAGGTGCCCTTGGAATCGTTTTTGGGCATTCCAATCGGTTTCTCCGTGCCGAATGAGGTAAATTTTTTTCATCACTCAGATCTATGGTAATCTAAAAGGAAATGAAAGAGTCTCCCACTTCACGTCAGCTCTTTTTTAAGGCCAGTTTGTTCCTATTCACGAGTTTCTTTTTGGCTTCCTGTGCAAGCTCCCATCACCAGCCTTGTACTTGGGGGGGGCAGCCTGCACGGGCAACCCCTTTGTCCACCATTGGGAAGCGCTCCTGTGACCAGGTGGAAGATGATTCTGGCCAGAGGATCAATGAAGGAAAGTACTATGAGTGGTACTTAAACGATCGCATTGCATTGGTGGGAGAATATAAAAAAGGCAAGAAGTCTGGACGTTGGCTTGAGTACAATGAGCAGGGCGAAGTGGTTTCAGAAGTGTATTTTGAGGATGGAAAAGAAGTTCCCCCTCCCTACGAGTTAAAGCCTCAGAGGAAAAAGAGCCCCTGACCTTCACCTGGATCGGAGGATAGGCAGTCCGTGGTCAGCAAGTCTCCTCCTTCTTTTTTTCTGCTCTGAATCCAATATTCAGCATTTGGTCGATCGCTTCGGCATTTCATTTGCAAACTTGAGTTCGTATGATGATGCACGCAAAAAATTACGATCACTTGTTGGGGAATTTAGAAGGCATGAGTGATGCGCTGTTAAAAGCGCATTTCGGTCTTTATCAGGGCTATGTCAATAAGACGAATGAGATTGAAAAAAAACTCCAGGATCTGAGTTCGAAAGATTCCAATTACAGCTACAGCGAGTACTCCGAGCTGCAGCGCCGACGGGCTGTGCCTTTTAATGGGGCAAGGCTTCATGAGTTGTTCTTTGAGAACTTAACTGGTCAAAAAGTTGAAGTCTCTCCTGAGCTTCAAACGGCCATTGAGCAATCCTACGGGAGCATCCGTAGCTACCTAGAAGACGTTCAGGCAGGACTTCTTTCGGCTCATGGATGGCTCCTCCTTTGTCGTTCGCAGCGAGATGGCGTGCTTCGAAATCTGGTGATCGAAGAACATCACCGAGGACTGCTTGTGGAGCAGGATATTCTTTTGGCCTTGGATGGTTGGGAGCATGCCTATGCAATGGACTATGGCACGGCTAAGGTGCACTACATTGACGCCCTTTTAGCTCGAATTCATTGGGATGTGGTTGACCAACGCTTTCAAGCCTCAGCAGGGCGCTTCATCACCCAAGCCGCTTGAGCTTTTTGCTTAAGCAAAATCCATTTCAGAGGAGAAGAGAGACGTTTATCTTCTCCTCTTCTTTTTTGCGTCCAGTGGTTCCCTGCCTGCCGATTGGCAGGCGTCAGTTAGGCAGGGGTTTGCAGGGGCCTTTTCATTTAAAGATGAATTTGACGCCGATCCACAGCAAGAGCCGCTTCTTTTACCACTTCGGAGAGGGTGGGATGAGCGTGGCAGGTGCGAGCAATGTCCTCGGCACTCCCGCCAAACTCCATCACGGTCACACACTCAGCAATCAAGTCGCTTGCCCAAGGTCCCACGATGTGAGCCCCTAAGAGGCGATCCGTTTTTTGGTCGGCCAGAAGCTTCACAATGCCCTCGGGTTCTTCCATGGCCTTGGCACGCCCATTGGCCATGAAGGGAAAAGTCCCCGCTTTGTACGCCATGCCTTTGGCCTTGAGTTCTTCTTCTGTGTACCCCACGCTGGCTAATTCAGGCCAAGTATAAATCACATTCGGGATGGTTAAGTAGTTCACATGTCCCGCTTGTCCGGCCATGATTTCAACGGCTGCGACGCCTTCTTCTTCGGCTTTGTGAGCGAGCATGGGGCCTGGGATTAAATCTCCCACGGCAAAGATTCCTGCCGCTTGAGTCTGGTAATGCTCATCGACGGGAATAAATCCAGCAGCATTGGTCTGGATTCCCACGGACTCAAGACCGAGGCCTTGGGAGTAGGGTTTTCTTCCTGTTGCCACAAGGATACGATCACATTCTAATTGAATCTTCGTTCCGCTGGCTCGCTCCTCCAGATGCACTAGCAGGCCGTTTCCACTGGGGGTAGCGCCCGTGCACTTCGTAGCCAGCTTAAATTCCATGCCCTGCTTACTGAGTGCCTTATGAAGTTCTGCTCCTGCTTGCTGATCGACAACGGAGCAGATTCGATCCTGAAACTCCACAACGGTGACCTGAGCGCCCAGTCGCATCCACACGGAGCCTAATTCCAGCCCAATCACACCGCCTCCAATCACAACCAGATGCTTAGGGACTGAGGTGAGCTCAAGGGCTTCCGTTGAGCTTAAAATGGTCTTCCCATCAAACGGTAAAAAGGGCAGTTGAGCGGGCTCGCTTCCTGTGGCCAGCAGAACTCTAGGGGCACTGAGCGTCCGAGTTTGACCTTCGTTTTCGACTAAAACGAGTCGCTCCTGAGGGGTGCTGGGCAGCAGTTTGGCAGTCCCAGTGATGGCTTCCACCTTGTTTTTTTTCAAAAGTCCTGCGACCCCATTCACCAGTTGCCTGACCACGCCTTCCTTGCGTTTCATCATCTGAGCGAGGTCAAGCTCCACGGAGGCCACTTTGACGCCGTGTTTTTGAAGCTTCGTCTGAGCCTGCGCGTAGTGTTCACTGGAGTCTAATAAGGCCTTCGAGGGAATGCATCCCACGTTCAGGCAGGTGCCGCCGTACGTTTTTCGTTTATCGATGCAAGCGGTCTTAAAGCCCAGTTGAGCGGCACGAATGGCTGCCACATAGCCTGCGGGACCCCCACCGATTACGATTAAATCAAATTTTTCTGAGCTCATTTTAAGAAGTCCAATCCCAGTTTCTCAGGGTTTTCTAAAAAGTCCTTTAATGTGACTAAGAACGTCACAGCCCCTTTGCCATCAATTAAGCGGTGATCGTAAGAGAGGGCCAAATACATCATGGGGCGGATCTCCACTTTTCCGTCAACGGCCACGGGGCGTTCTTGGATCTTATGCATTCCTAGGATCCCACTCTGCGGAGGGTTGAGGATCGGCGTGGAGAGGAGGGAGCCGTACACTCCTCCGTTTGAAATCGTGAAGGTTCCCCCAGACATGTCTGCAATGGAGAGTTTGCCGTCGCGAGCTTTCAGAGCCAACTCCGCTGTTTTCTTCTCAATGTCAATAAAGCCCATCTGGCCTGCGTCACGAAGCACGGGCACCACCAGGCCTCGCTCCGTTCCCACGGCAATGCCGATGTCGTAGTAGTCGTGATAAATCACATCTCGACCCTCGATGCTTGCGTTGACTTCTGGAATGACTTTTAAAGCCTCAATTGAGGCTCGAGTGAAGAAGGACATAAAGCTCAGGGGCACTCCATGCTTGGCCTTAAAGGCGTCTTTATGCTGGTTGCGCACCTTCATGACAGGGCCCATATCCACTTCGTTGAAAGTCGTTAAAATAGCAGCCGTATGCTGAGCCATCACCAGGCGTTCGGCGATTTTAGCTCTGAGCTGAGACATGGGTACCCTGCGGTCTCCGGCACGCAGAGGTGCTGCAGAAACGGGAGCAAAAGCTGAGGGGGCACTAGGAGCCTTTGGCGCTGTGCTTGCGCTAGGACTAAAACCCATGACATCGCCCTTTGTTACTCGGCCGTCTTTTCCTGTGCCGGGAACTTGAGCCGCTTCGAGACCTTTTTCCGCAAGAGCCTTACGAGCCGCAGGTCCAGGAGTTGCAGCTGGGCCCGGAGTGAGTGTGGGAGGCTCGATGGGTTTTTTTTGTGCCTCTGGGGTGGTCCGAGTCTCGGGGGCTTGTGATGCCACAGCGGCATCATCAATGATCCCGATGATCTCACCCACAGGGATTCGCTCCCCTTCGTTTTTTAAAATACTTAAAACTCCACTGAACTCAGCAACGATCTCAACCGTGGCTTTGTCCGATTCAATTTCAAGCAGGAGGTCTCCTGTTTGCACGGCTTGTCCGGTTTTTTTTACCCATTTCAGAATACTTACTTCCGTAATGGATTCTCCAACTGAGGGGGCGGTCACATTATGTTTCATAGTTCAGTGCCTTGTGAATCAGTGCTTCTTGTTGTTTTTCGTGAATTTTATGGGAGCCCACAGCAGGAGCAGCCCCAATCTCTCGACCTACGTAATGAATGGGGCGATTGCCTGCTTTTTCTTGGAAAAAGTCAAACCCTCCGCTCCACAGATTAAAGATATAGCTCCAAGCGCCCATGTTCTTAGGCTCCTCTTGGACCCAAATCAGCGTCTTTGCCTTCTTGTACTGCTCTAAGATCTGAGCAAGCTGGGCTTCTGGCCAAGGATAGAGCTGCTCGATTCTGATGACGGCAATCGGCGGTGATCCCATCTTCTCGCGCGCTTGGATGAGGTCGTAGTAGACTTTGCCTGAGCACAAAAGGACGGTCTTGATTTTTGCAGCATCCGCAGCCGTTTGAATCGTTGGATCATTGAGGACTTCTTGAAAGCTACCTTTGCTCAACTCTCGAAGATCAGAGACGGCTAAGGGGTGCCTGAGCAAGCTCTTGGGTGACATCACCACAAGCGGCTTTCTGAAGTCTCGCTTCACTTGTCGCCGCAGAGCATGAAAGATCTGAGCGGGTGTGGAGAGATTGCACACGGATAAATTATTTTTTCCGCACAGTTGTAAGAAGCGCTCTAAGCGTGCGCTGGAGTGCTCGGGACCTTGTCCTTCAAATCCATGAGGGAGTAAAAGAGTCAGTCCACTCATTCTCTGCCACTTGGATTCAGAGGAGGCGATGAACTGGTCAATAATCACTTGAGCGCCATTGGCGAAGTCTCCAAACTGAGCCTCCCAAATGGATAGAGCATGAGGGCTTGCGATGGAATACCCATACTCAAAGCCTAAAACGGCTGTTTCTGAGAGCAAGCTGTTGTGGACGTCAAATGAGGCCTGACCCTCTTTCAGGTGATTTAAGGGGGTGTGAGTTTTGCCCGTTTCAAAGTCATTTAAGACGGAATGACGATGAGTGAAGGTTCCTCTCTCCACGTCCTGACCAGAGAGTCGCACGGGGTGGCCTTCCTCCAATAAGGTGGCATAGGCTAGGATTTCGGCGTTACCCCAATCCAGACCCTTCCCCTCGTCGACCGCTTTAGCACGAGCCTCAAAAAACCGCGAAAGCTTCGAATGCAGCTGAAAGCCTGCAGGCATTTGATTGAGTTTTTGAGATAAAGCGCGCAGTCGCTCTTCGGGTACGGCCGTCTGAACTGCAGAGAACAGATCTTGGTCCTGAGGGCGTTTTAAATGGCTCCAGAGCCCTTCCATCGAAGAAACGTAAGGTCGAGGGGCCTCGGCTTTGGTGCGTGCTTGAGCTTCAGAGAGCTTTGAGGTTCCTTGGTTGATCCACTGCTGGGCTTCTTCCTCGGTGACGATCCGGGCATCCCTGAGTTTTTGAGCGTAACGCTCCCTGGGTGATGCATGGGATTTGATCGTTTTGTAGAGCAGCGGTTGAGTGAAGCTCGGCTCATCGCCCTCATTGTGACCGTGCTTACGGTAGCAAACGAGATCAATGATCACATCTTTTTTAAATTTCTGGCGGTACTCCACACAGAGTCCTGTGACATACCACAAGGCTTCAGGATCATCTCCATTGACATGGAAAATAGGGACCTGCAGCATTTTAGAGACATCCGTTGAGTAAGGAGTGGATCGGCTCTGCTCCGGTGAGGTGGTGAAGCCTACTTGGTTATTGATGACAAAATGAATGGTTCCACCTGTGCCATAGCCCTTCAGTTGGGAGAAGTTTAACGTCTCATAGCAAACGCCTTGACCTGAAAACGCAGCATCTCCATGAATGGCAATGGGGATGACCCGGCTTTTCTCAGAGTCTTTTTTATGCTGCTGCTTGGCGTAAGTCATGCCTTCGATCACGGGATGGACAAACTCCAGGTGACTGGGGTTTGACGCCAGCGAGAGGTGGACTTTCTTCCCAAACACGGTGGTGAAGTCCGTGGAAAATCCCATGTGATACTTCACATCCCCTTCTCCTTTGGAGAGGTCCGCCGCGTAGGCGCCTTCAAACTCAGTGAAAATCAACTCAGGCTTTTTTCCAAAAATCAGCGTCAGAACATTGAGTCGGCCCCGATGAGCCATTCCCATGACAAATTCATCTGCGCCCAGCTCCGCTCCTTGCTCAATGAGTCGGTCTAAAGCAGGAATGAGAGCTTCGCCTCCTTCAATTGAAAAGCGCTTTTGAGCAACATATCGGGTGTGTAAAAACCGCTCAAACGTCTCACTCTCGGTGAGGCGAGCAAGAATTCTCTTTTGAGTCGCCGCATCGAGGTTGGGGCGATTCTGAGATGCTTCCATCTTTGCCCTGAGCCACTCTTGTTCGTTTGAGTCCTCGATGTGAGTGAACTCAACGGCAATCTGCGCTCCATAGGTTTGCTTGAGGTGAGCCAGGATGGTTTCCAAAGAGGCAGGACCTCCGAGTCCAATGAGTTTTCCTGCTTGAAAGGAAGTCTTCAGATCAGCTGAAGAGAGTCCAAATCGAGAGAGCTCAAGCCGGGGATGAGAGGCCTGAGGAGGAGCTAAGGGATTGATTTGGGCCAAATATTTTCCAAACTCTCGGTAAGCAAGAATCAACTGGGCGACTTGGGCCTCTCGGTTGAACTCGGCAGGGCGCTCAGGCGAGCGAGGAGCCGTGGGAGCCTGGGTCTGGGGGGTGCTCTCCAGAGGCAAGACCGAGGCGGATGTCTCAGTCCCTAAGTTCAGGCCATCAAAAAAATAGCGCCACGACGGGTCAATGGATTCTGGGTTCTCGCTATATTTTTCAAACAGCTCTTCAATATAGCTTGCGTTCGTATGATTTAAATAACTCAGTTTCTGCAATGAATGCCTCACATGGATTATGACTCAAAGAGCTCAGAAGAATAGTCTTTCTTTAGGCTCTCGAAGAAGGGGCGTCAAGATCTTTCCTTCTTCCCATACTATGACTGTTTTAAAAAGTTTAACACTTTTTCAGGAGGAGAAGAAAAACTGAGTCTATTTTTTTTGTCCGAGGAGTGAAATTGAAAGCTGATTTTTTCTGTCCGTTTTTTAAGGTGAATGGGGGAGACCATGGGAGACGGTCAGCCTCCTGTCAAGTGGGCACTTGTGCACTGAGACTGAAGATGAGATCCGAGGTGCCGTTATATTTTTGACTGAGCCCTTGATGAAACTCAATCCCCAGGCTGATGGGTAATCTTAACGTTTCAGTCGTGAGCCGCACCCCTCCTCCCAAAGAGGGGAGAAGTTCAAACGTTTCCGGTGTGCTCAGGAAACTGGTTTCTAAAAAAGTAAAGCCCACGAGATTATTCAAGAACAAGGGGTTGGTGCCCCAGCCGGAGAAGATTCGAGCCAGGGGAAATTTCAGGTCAACGGCGCTCACTCCTGCCAGTTTTGAGCTGAGTTGTAACCCGGGGTATCCTCGAATCCACAGACGATTGAAACCATCTGACGATGAGCCCCCAAGATGGATGAGTCCCCCCACTCGACCATTTAAAAGCGAGGAGCTCGGGGAGAAAAAAGCGTTCGGATCCGGGTTCCAGTTGGAGCTCCACAGGGCCTTTAAGGAGGGACTCAGAATCGTGTGAGGGGTGAGGCGAAAGTAGTCTTGATGGATCAACAGCGCCTTGTGGGTGATTTCATTCGGGAAGAATGTGGTGCGAACTCCGACAAAGGTATTGCTTCCTGCTTCTGTGGTAATAGCCAGGCGAGAGACTTCTTCCGTGGAAAAATTCAAGGCCATGTCGAGGTTGGTCATCAGAGGGGTGGCTTGGGTGAGTTGAGTCAGCTCCTGCTGATGGATACGAAACGATTGGGAGAGCTTCTGGACGCTCAGTGACAAAAAGGGCGTGAGCCAGGAGTAGGTGGAAGGCAGCGTATAAGAAGCAGAAAGGGAGGCTTGATCTTGTTTTGAGTAAGTCGTTAAAGGGCCCAGCGGGGAGATGGCGGTCGTTAGGGATTGAAGACTGAAATTCACAGATGGTCCCAGCAGGCGATTGGAGTAAAGAAGCATGCCATCGGGGCTTTGAATCAGCGTGTTAAAACTTCCTCCCGCCACATAGCGATGACGATTCGTCGCATCAAATCCCATCACCTGAGCACCGATGTCAGTTCCACTGTTGGGGGAAATCGACAGCAGGGGAGTCCAAACTCGAGGCAGGAGTGTGGGGAGTGCTTGATAGTCCTCCGTCTGAAGGGGAGGCGTGGGCTGAGTTTCAGCGGCTTTGGGAAGGGATTCAGAGGGAAGTTCAGGGGGAGAAAGTTTGGGGGGGCTTTCGGTTTGGTTTTCGTCATTGAGTTGGAAGTAAGCCAGATCCCATCCTGAGGTCGAAAACAGACTTGCATAGACTTCGTTGGGTTTGGAGCGGGGATAAAAGCTTGGCAGTGCAATCCCTGTGGTGACATTTAAGGCAGGCTTTCCAGTTTGAGTCTTTGGGTCATAGCGATACAGGAGATCCACGCCCGTTTGGTTGGAGACATAAAAGAGGTCTCCTTGGCTATTGATGGCAGGAAATCGGTTGAAGAAGCCATCGGAGATCACAGGCGTGCTCTGCTGAGTGCTTAAATCCAAAACCATCAGGTCCTCTTGGAACTTTCCGTTTCGATGGAGATTAAAAAAAATCTTTTTTCCATCAGCGGAAAACTTTGGGTTTGCGATTCGATCGAAGGCTTCTGGAATCAAGATTTTTTCAATCGGACCGAGTCTCCACCCTTGATCCTCGTGCAGCAGGGGGGCCCGAGCGAGAATCGTCGAGTAGTGTTCTGAAAGGGTGAAGGTGACCCATTGGTCATCGCGCGAGACATCGGGATCCTTGGCTCTGAGTCCCTGAGTGAGGAGAGTGAATTGACGAGTTTTTAAATCCAAAACCTTCAGGTCACTGAAAAAGTCAAACACATGCAGTCGATTGAGCTCACTATAAATCAAGGCTTGGGAGTCGGAGGTGAAGCTCATGCCGAAGCCTCCGAGTTTATCGTCCAATCGCGTGACCTCCCGTGTTTTTAAGTTGCGAAGGAAGAGACCCGATCTTCGATCGGCCGATTTTAAAGTATAAGCAAGCCAAGTTTCATCGGGCGATAGAGCAGACCCAAAGACCTCATTGCTGATTTTTGGGTCACGCTCCGTGATGAGTTCGAATTTCGTCAGTGGCTTGGATCGGATGATTTCAAGGGAGCGCTCAGCGCGGACTCGAGAGGTTTCTTTCCATTCATTCCAATAATCATACCAGTTTTTTTGCGTGAGATTCTCTAAATGCTGATTAATCAGAAGAGGAAAGCTTTTTGCAGATTCATGGGAGAGTTCCCCTAAAGTCCAAGAACCCTGAGGGGTGCTTTTGGCAAGCTGGCTCATGAGGTGGTAACCAAAAACATAGGGAATATCACCATCGGGGTAATAGGGAATTGGGCTTGTGATTCGATCTAGAGAAATAAAAGAGGGGGAGTCGAGGCGGTTCTCCTCTACTGCAGCTCTTAAGATCATGTCGTAATGCGGGCTTCTGCCTCGGCCCCCTGCGGTGAGTCGTGTCTCCATGTAGACGGCGAGTCCTTCAATCATCCATTTGGGAAGCATTCCGTTGGGAAGCAGGAGATCTCCCCAAAGGGTGCGCAGGGTTTGCCAAACGCCATGGGTGGTGTCGAGATGTAAATAGTGGGTATATTCGTGGATGACTAGGAGCTTGAGCCAATCGTCATAAAAAGTCAGGCTTTCAGTGGAGTCAGGGGGCGTTGACCAAAGCACGATGCCCAGCTGCAGGAGGGGGGTGGTCATCCCATTGGCCATGTCCTGATTGTCGAGCAAAAAGACTTTGACGGGATGAGCGGGTGTCCAATGCAGCAGGGGAGAGAGCAAGGCGTGGGCTTCTTCTAAGTAGCGAGCCGAGCGAGTGGCGATCTCTTGGTTTTCTTGGGAGAAGTAGATGAGAAAATGATCACTCTTGAGGGTTTTCCAATCATAAAAAGGGGAGAAAGCAAAGGGCTCAAGGTAGGGAAATGGATTGGTAAGAATGAGAGGAGAGCTGTGGGCGGTTGGAGTGAAGAAGGCCGCAAGCACGAAAAGAAACAAAAGGCGGGCTCGGTGTGGAGCCCCGCCTTTGAAAAATAAGGACAGGAGGCTAGGGAGAGCCTTTCTCAGCATAAGGGGCAATTTGAACCACGGTTCCTCGTCCGTTGAGGGGTTTTTGAAAGGCAAGGGGGGCTCCTTTTTTTGCATGGGTTTTTCGCACCAAAGCTAAGGCAATGAAGGATTCAGCGGTTGACTGGCCAGAGGGTCTGCAGAAGAGGGGTTGACTGGAAGTGACTACCCCGACTTCTAGGGCTGGACGGGAGGCATCTGCCTCACTTTCCCTGAGTTGGGGTGTGGTGAGAGATCCAGAGGCATCCCAGAGGGGCTCTCCAACCGTGGGCGCAGGACCCGTGCCTTCAATTTGAACCAGATTCCTTGCGGGTGAGCCCAAAGCAAGGGTTCTTTCAATGACTTCCTGGCCGGGGTAACACCCTTTTTGATCGGAGATGGCATCGCGAAGTCCAATTTCCAGGGGATTGGCCTGCGTTGTGATTTCAAAGTCAACCCGGGGGCGTAAGGCTTGGATTCGCCACTGCTCCATTTCCTGGAGCTCAACGGATTGGGTGTTTAAGCCGCAGTGCTGAAGTCGGTCCTTCAGCCACCGATTGAGGTTCTGCGGTTCTCCCCAGAGTGTAAGCCAGGTTCGCCCGAATTGAGTTTTTCCGTGATGACCCAGGTGGAGTGACGGGGTTTCTCCTGCAAGCCCAGCTGCCTCCTGTGGCAGGGGGATTTCAAGCACGTGTCCAGCTGTGGGGAGTTCCGGGATTAACGCCTGCAGTTCTTCGTCTTCACCCCAAAGCCAAAGGCAGCGAACAGGGGTGCTGGGGTTTTTGAGCTCCATTTTTTCTCCAAACGTGAGCTCATCGATGAGCGAGATGAGGCTCAAGCGTCCTTGGTTCAGTTGACCTCCGTCCCACTCAAAAGCATAAAGGTCTTTCTTTAGGTTCCACAGCATAAAAGAGGCTCGGATTTTTCCTTGGGCGTTTAAGATGCATCCGGGTTTTCCTTGGCCAGGCTGGAGGGCTTTCACGTGAACGGTGGAAAGTCGGTGAAGAAAATCTTGAGCGTCACGCCCCCCAAGCGTTAGCCAGTTCCAGTGAATGGCAGAGGAGGACGAAGAAGTCTGGGTTTCAGGATCATAAGTGCGGATCATAAAAAAAATTCCAAAAAAAAGGTTTCAAAAAAATGGGTCAATGCCCTGGTTTTCTGATTACCGAAGTTTCTAACAAGATTCGAGTGAAGACAAAGGTTCTTTTTGCTTTTTCGCAAAGAAGGGGTCTGCTCCTCTCTGAGCTGAACCTCATCCTGAGGAATCCAATTTCGATCCCCTTTCCGCTTGCCTAATTGTGGCGACTCAAGTACTCCTGCGCTCGGTTCTTTGACTCAGGGTTTGCTCAGGAATGAAAGGCGATCACCAAGCCATAAAAAATCCCTCAGCGTTGAGAAAAGAAAACAAAGCAGAACGAGATCTGTCGCCCGAGTTCTTTTGTACCGAGGTCTGAAATGCCCTTTGTTCAAAAAAAAGGGGACGCAGGATGTTCAGCGCGATCCGGGTGACTCCAGGGCAAACACCGCTTGGATGCTCGGGTTTTGAGCAAGTGGCTCATGGAGAGTCCGGATGAAAACGAAAAAATTTGACCCATAAGGAGAATGGCGGCTTGAGTCCGAATGGAAGTTCTCGCTCGAAACGTTCGAGTGGAGGAGAGAGATTCAAAACTCAGGCTTAAGCCCCTGAAAGAGTGACATGAAAAAAAACCAATACGTAAAAGATATCAAAGATAAAGAAGCCGTGAGCTCCTCGTTCTTAATCAAATACAGCGCAACGGCGCTGGGTAAGAATGGGAAGCCTTACATGAACTTGGTTTTCTTGGATAAGACCGGGGAGATTGAAGCTCGCCTGTGGGAGGACGTAAGTCAGTACGTGGGGCAAGCCGTTCGGGATCAGTTTGTGTGGGTCGAAGGCCGGTGTCAGACTTATCAAGGGCGTAAGCAAGTGGTCATTCAAAAGCTTCAGTTGCTCAGGGAAGATGAAGTGGATGTGAAAGAGTATGTCGCAGCATCCGCACTGGATGTGGACGCGCTTTATGCTGAGTTATTGGCGCAGGTGGATTCCATGCAGGATCCCGATTATAAGGCTTTGGCCGAGGCGGTTTTAAAAGAAGATGCCGAGATTATGGAGCGAATGAAAAAAGCGCCTGCTGCTCGGAGCATTCATCATGCCTACCCAGGGGGGCTCCTGGAGCATGTGCTCTCCATCACTCAAATCTTGGACCAACTGGCTCGGCACTACGGAAAAGCCTTGGATCGAGACTTACTGTTCTTAGGAGGCTTTTTTCACGATATTGGGAAGATTTGGGAGCTCTCTTATGATCGACTGACGGAATACACCACAGAAGGACAGCTCATTGGGCATTTGGTCATGGGCGTGGAGATGGTGGAACGAAAAGTCAGGGAGCTTGAGGCTCAGCCTGGGCGACTTCGGGGTGCCTTTCCTCTGGAGAAAAAGCTGCTCGTCAAGCACCTCATCTTAGCTCATCACGGAAAGCTTGAGTACGGCTCACCGAAGGAGCCTCTGTGTTTGGAAGCCTTAGTGGTTCACATGGTGGATGATCTGGACTCCAAGATGAATGCAATTGGAAAGTTTATGGAAAAAGATCAGAATCCAGGGCGTTGGACGGCGTTGAATCGAAATTATGAACGGTTTTTTTATAAACCGGATTGGATTCTAGCGAAAGCCATGGAGCAGCAGGGCTCAAGCTCCTCCTAAAACACTGGGTTGCCGTTGTGGAATTTGAAAGATCGCTTGAGCGTTTCGAGTGGTGACTCTTGCGACTTCTTCAAAGGAAATGTTTTTGATTTGAGCCAGTTTCATGGCCGTCAGTTTCACCATGGAGGGCTCACACTTTTGACCGCGGTGGGGGACGGGAGCCAAATACGGGGCGTCCGTCTCCACGAGCATACGATCCAAGGGGAAGCGTTCGGCTAGGGTCCTGAGCTCATCGGCTTTCTTAAACGTCAGGATACCTGAAAACGAAAGGTAAAAGCCTAAATCTAAACAGGCCTCCCCAAAGCGTTGGGTTCCACTGAAGCAGTGAATGATCCCTGGGATCGCAGAGGAGGGAAGTTTTTTGGCATAAGAGGCGAGCGCTGCAAGCAGATCGTCCTCGGCATCCCGGCTATGGATCACCACGGGTTTTTCAACTCGAAGCGCAAGCTCCAGTTGGTGGTGGAGCATTTCTTTTTGAGCCTCTTGAGGGGCGTGGGTGTAGTAGTAGTCTAAGCCAATCTCACCGATGGCTCGGCACTTGGGATGACGGGCAGCTTTCTCCAATAGGGCTAGGTCACTGGTTTGAAAAGTCTGAGCTTCGTGGGGGTGGATCCCCACCGTGTGAAAGATCGCCTCATGAGTCTCCGAGAGGTGTTGGATGGCCTCAATCGACGCGAGTTCAGTTCCAATGGTGATGAGGGTTTCCACACCCGCCTGGCCAGCCTCCTTGAGGAGGGTCTGAACGCTTTTAGGTGAGTAGTCGTAGTTGAGGTGGCAGTGAGTATCGATAAGACCTGGGGTTTGGGTTGCGTTCGGAGAGTTCATTGATTTTTGATCCACTGTTGAAAGAGGGCGTTCCAAAACTCAACCGGCAGTGCTCCCTCGACCTTGTAGCCGTTCACAAAAAAGGTGGGCGTGGAGTTGACGCCTAAAACCGAGGCCTCCTGAATGTCGTGTTCGATCTGAAGTGCGATTTGGGGAGAGCTCATGCAGCTTTGCAGTTCTGGGGCATGCAGTCCCAGCTGGGTTGCAAGCTCTAGGGGTTTTCCGGGCGCGAAGCTACTTTGATGGTCAAAGAGGGTTTCGTATACGGATTCAAAGCGTCCTTGACGATGGGCGCAAAGGGCTACTTGGGCTGCTTCACAAGCTACGGGATGAAACGTGGAGGTGATTTTTGGGTTACAGGCAGAGTCCAGGGGGAAGTTTCTAAACTCAACGCGCACTTGATCCCTCACGGGCAGCAGGGCTGAGTTTAAGGCATAGGCTGCAATCTTACAAAATGGGCATTGAAAATCACTGAACTCCACAATTGTAATGGGAGCTGAGCTGGGGCCTAAAGAGGGAAACTCAGGTGAGGTTTTCACTTCTAGTCGAGGGGATTGAAGCACGCTTTGAACCATGTCCTGAAGTTCGGCTGCGGTGAGTTTTCGGCTTAGGCCTGAGGCCTCGCCTAGGCTTTTTGAGAAAAACAATGTGAGCACGAGCGTGGTGCCTAGGATGGGAAAAAACACCTTCCATTTGCCCCGATCCAAGGGCTGCTTTTTAAGTCCCTCAGGCTTAAGCCCCAAGGTGACGCCTAACCAGAGTAGCAGAGAAATACCGTCTAAGATGAGGCAGAAAAGACAAAACGTTTTGAGCTGAAAGGCCATAATCCCTACGTAGGGGAGTGAAAAGCTCACGGCAATTGAGGACAGCACGAAGGCTGCTCGAATCACCTCGCGTCTCCAGAAGATTCGGTGCCCAAGGAGACTGATGAAGAAGAAGCCCAAGTACCAGCCTAGGGCCAATGAGGAGAGCGGAATTCCCCAAAAGAGCTCCGCATATCGACTGAGTGCCACTTGATCGCAGTTGAACGAGGCGGCTAAGTTACAAAAAGACTTAAATCCTGCCGTACCATTTCTTAGGTCATAAAAATGCCGCGTCATGATGGCGCTTAGAACGACGCCTGCGATGCTCAGTAAATTCATGGCCCATAAGAGCCAGCGCGAGCTGACGGGGTTGAGCATCGTGTCGGAGTGTTTTTTCTTTTCAGCAGGGTTTGACGATCGGCTCATCGTGAGAAACCTCCCAATCGACCTGATTGGTAAATGAGATACTCAGCAAAGGCAAGTAAGATGAGTCCACTGATGGCTTTCAGGGTTTTCATCCACTGACCGGATTTGGGGAGCACTTGTAAGGCACCTGTGAAGGTTGCAATCACAAGCAGCAGGGTTCCCAAGCCCAGGGAGAAGCAAATCATGAGAGAAAAGCCTAGGCCTACGGATTGAGTCTTAGCGATGTAGGCTAAAATTGAGGTGAGAACGGGAGTTGTGCAGGGGGCTGCAATTAAGCCTGAGGAAGAACCGAGAAAAAAAGCGCCTAAGGCAGTCATTTCTGCTCCAAGTTTTGGGGTGGAGGGCGTTCCGAAAGCAGGTCGAGAGGAACTGAGTTTTTGTCTGAGTTTGGCCCACCACGCCCCCGGGTCAAACGGAAGAATCTCCAGCATGACTAAGGCGGCAAACGTCATGATGGTCCCTAAGGTCATGTACCAGCCTGAGGTTTGGGTGAAGGACCCAAACACGCGTCCACTTAAGCCGGCTAGGATTCCCAAAAAAGAGTAAACCACAGTCATCCCCAAGACGTAGGACAGGCTTCTTAAGAACACTTGGCTCCAGGATCGCTCTACCGGATTCACTCCACCGACGACGCCGATGGTAATCGGAATCATCGGGTACACGCAAGGAGTGAGACTTGACAAAATCCCACCCAAGTAGGCAAAAACAAGAGCAATCCCAGCATCGCCCCAACCCAAGGTGGCGCCGTTGGCTTGCAGAAGCTGGTTTAAGAACTGAGTAATGGAGTCCATAGTTTACGAATCCCTTCGTTTTAAAATAGCAGGGGAGAAAATATCATGAGAAGTCCAGCTGAACGAGGAGATTCCAACAGCTCAGTTAAAACGCAGGTCGTTTTGACCCTGCGGAAGGACGTCGTGAATGATGACGCTACAAAGTGAGTTGCTCTTATCCATTCCCAACATTCAGCATGGATTTGGTTCAGCGTTTGAGCCGGTGCCGTCGGATTTTATAGAAGTCTGGAAGAAGTCCTCTCCCGTTCATCGCCAGGTTCACGGGACGGCTTGGGCTTATGTGCAGAGCCCTGGGCAAGCCTGTGGGGAGGTGGATACTTTGTTTACGGATCAAGCGGGTCTTCCTGTGGGCGTGATGACGGCCGATTGTGTTCCCATCTTGCTGGCTCAAAGCTCGGGTGAGTGGGTGGCCTCGGTTCATGCGGGGTGGCGAGGCACGATGAAGCACAGTTTAGTGAAGCTTTGGGAGGAGTTTGATCAGCGAGGTCACAACCCCAAGGATTGGGTGGCGGCCATTGGGCCTGCCATTGGTCCTTGTTGTTATCAGGTGTCCTCGGCGCTTGTGAAGGAGTTTAAGAAGGAGTTTTTGTACCTGGATCCACATGGGGAGTGGATTGAGCCGCGGCCGGATCGGCTGGATTTGCAGGCGATCCATGAGGCCGAGCTCAAGCAGATCGGCCTGCAGAGAGTCCAGCGGCTTCGGTATTGTACTTTTTGCTCAAGGGATCCCCAGTTTCATAGCTACCGTCGGAACGCAGCAGGGGCTGGACGACAATGGTCGATGATCAAACGAGCGCTCAGCCGTACTGCTCCAGGGCGGTCAAAAGATTCTTAAACGCCTGGGGGGGGTCGGCTTCAAAACGCAGGGGTTGGTGAGTGATGGGGTGTTGAAATCCTAAGACTCGCGCATGAAGCGCTTGCCCGGGTAGCGCAAGAACGAGCTTTTGGATGGGTTCGGGTAATTCTTTCCACTTGGGGTGATGGGAGGTGGGTTTACCATAGAGGGGATCACCTAACAGAGAATGCCCGAGGCCAGTTAAGTGAACGCGGACTTGGTGAGTTCTTCCTGTTTTTAGCCGGGCTTCAATCCAGCTTGCAAAGGGTTTTTTTTTGGGTTGCCCAAACTCTTTAATTTTTTTGAAGGAGCTGACGGCTTTTTTTCCGGTGGGAACGTTCATGGACATTTTTTTTCGGTCCGTTGGGCTGCGATTGATCAGGCTTGAGACTTCAAATGCAGGGGCATCAGAGGAGAACGGGGGGGATCCATAGCAGAGTGCCCAGTAGGATCGCTCAATGGCGTGCTGAGCGAAGCTCTGAGACAGCTGCACGTGGGCCTCATCGCTTTTTGTAATGACTAAAGCACCGCTGGTGTCTTTATCAATGCGATGCACGATTCCGGGGCGTAAGACACCCCCGATCCCGCTTAAATCAACAATGTGATGAAGGAGGGCGTGCACGAGGGTTCCTTGCATTTGAGAGGCGCACGGATGAACGGTGAGTCCGGGGGGTTTATTGAGCACCAGTAAGTGCTCATCTTCAAAGAGGAGGTCTAAGGGGCGATCCTCAGGGATGAGTTCGGTGGGGGCGGCAGGGGGAAAGTGGATCTCAATGCGGCTGCCTGAGGTGAGTTTCCGATTTGGGCGGAGGTCTTCTCCGTTGGCTGTGACCTGATGGTCCTCCATGAGTCGCTGAAGCTGGCTTCGGGTGAGGCTGGGTCTTTGTTCTGCATCACAGGTTCCCTGGTCACTTAGGTAGGCCTCGAGGATGGCTCGGTCGGCGCGAGGGGCTCCCGTAGGGCAGATCCAGGCCCAAGTAATGGATTTTGGTTGCTTTGGAGGCTTCATCAAGGGGGAGAAAATAGATTTAATTCTTTAATTTTTCAATCTCAGATTTCAAGCGAGCCATGTAGGGGGGGACCACGCGATCAGGAAAGAGCTTGAGGGTTTTTGCAATCTGAGTGACAAAACCGCGGACATACACTGTTGCAGGAAGTTTTGAGTACTGATCCCCTTCAATTGCAAGAATGTAATTCTTAGTGATCTTGGTTGAGTTCGACAGCTCTTCAATTGAAATCTGATAGGCTTCCCGGATTTTTTTCAGAAAAGAGCCTTTCCATTCGGATTCCATCTCGATTTCTTGCATGAGCTCGGGGCTGAGCTGAGGAAGTGAGGAGCGATTAGAAAAGTCAGGGTTTGACGAGCGGCTCTTTTCTTTCTCCTGAGCTCTTTGGGTGAGATGATAAGTGAAGTTATTGGTGTAATTCTCGCTAGAGCTCTTCAAATGGGATGTAAACGGATGAATTGGGGTATTGAGTTTTTCAGTCTTGGGGCGCTCAGCCAGTGAATTGAGGTTGGGTTCTCGAGCAGTCTTTGGAGGTTCGTCTTGGAAGTCGGTTGTCTCGGCCTCTAACGAGGGTTCTTGCTCTAAGTCCATGGGCGCGCTTCGATCAATGGAGACGATATTGTTGATTTGAGGGGGAGTATTTGGAGAAGAAAATGGGGTCTCTAAAACTCCAATGATCCCTAGGTTCAGGTCGTATTCTTTGCGCTTCTCCCAGTCGGAGAGGGTTAAGTAGGCGGTTTCAATTTTTCTTAACGTCTCCTCGCGCTCCTCAGGGCTGACCAGCGAGTAAAGAACGAGACTGTCTCGCGTGTACATGGATTTAATTCGAACGTACGCCTCGCGGATTTCCTGAGAGGAGGCATCCGGGGTGATATCCAGAACATCGTAATGAGTGGGCGTATCTTCAAAGCTCACGTGAGTAGAATCCCGTTTCTTTCGTTTCCATGGCGTTTAATGAGATCCTCTACAATTCTCTCGATACTGGAGACGATGGTGGAGTTTGGAAATTCGATCATGAGAGGTCGTTTTTTTCGAATGGATTGCCAAACAGCACTGTCGTAATCGAGGTGCCCGATGTAATCCATGTTAATGCCGAAATACTTCTTGCACACGGTTTTCACTGAGGATCCGATGTCTTCATCAGCTTGGGTGCGAGTTTGATTGACCACTAGGTTTGGACTGAAGTGCTCGATTTGTCGTTTGAGTCGTGGAATGAGATCCGGATGATTCAGAGTTACTTCTTTAAATAAGTCTGCGGGAGATTTGATTCCTTTAGGATTTTTTGGGTCCATTGCCATCGAGATGATGGGACGAATCTCTCGAAGAGCTGGGCAATGAGAAAGGTATCGAAAGTAGGCACTTTTAATAAATCGATAGGCGTTTTCAATGGAGGTGGGCTCAGGAAGAAGCGTGATTAAGCCAATGTCGCTGAAGATAAAAAAATCAAGCGTATTGAAACTGGTTCCTGCGCCTAGGTCAAAGATCACGTAATCAGCATCGATCTGTCGAATTTCGGATAAAAACTTATACTTCAAAGTCGATTGAAGGTTTGCAATTCCTACGGCATCGTGGGCTCCGCTAATGAATTCGAGCCGTGGAATTCCTGTGGGGACGATGCACTTTTCAATCCCGATCACGCGTTTGGTGAGGTAATCGCTGAGTGTCTGCTTGGGTAAGTCGACGCCTAAGGTGGTATGTAAATTGGCACCGCCTAAGTCCAAGTCAATGGCCACGACCCTTTTTGCGATCCGAGAGAGTGCGATGGCTAGGCTTGAGGCCACAAGGCTTTTTCCTACTCCGCCTTTACCTCCTCCGACGGCCCAAATCTGTTTGACCCTTGCAGGCTTGGCTAAAAACGTGGGTTCCAACAATTCAGAGCTGCCGCTGAGAGGTGAGTTCTCGATAGAGGATTTACGATACAAAGGCTCCATGACGTTCTGGAGCGCGGGTGTTGGGACTGCTCCCATTTTCATTTTGACGGGTCCTTCCATGGATCGTCCTTTTCTTGATCTTCTCAAAATACTCAGGGGGCCTTGGGTTGATGAGTCGGCCCAGAGGTGGCCGGCTGCCTTCTTCTTTTAGCTCTCCTGAGATCCTTGCCTATCCTGGCTGAGATCAGCGGTTCGTCTTCAATTGTCTTTTTCGTATCATTCCTAATGAGATCTTTTTTGATCTCTATTTAATAGGATTGAATTGAGGGTGATTTTTGTCAAGAAAAAAGAAAGTTCTCAAAAATCACACCTGAAAAAGGAGCGAGTGATGCCGGTTGATGCTATGAATTTCTGAATAGCCCAGTTGATTTTCTAGGGTCTTGAGGAAGGTTTTTTCCCTTGAGCCTCTCTTTTAAGAGTCTTTTAAAATCTCAAAATGCGTAATTGACTACGCGCTTTTTTGCTTGAATTGCGTACTGTTTTACTCATCTTGAAATTGAACCTGATTTGAGAGAAAAGAGTTTTTTTGACTGAGGTCTATTTTTTGCTTATAAGGTATTGAAATAACAAAGCAAAAAATAAACAAAAAATATTACAATTTTAATGATTTTAAATCAACTTTGGCACTTCAGTTGCTTATTGTGAGGGTGTTCTGTTTATTTTTCTTTGTTTTCATGAGGATTTCTGGGTATTAATCCAGGAAATCAAAATCAATAGGAGTTAAGGAAGATGATGAAAAGAACTGCAGAAGTAAAGATGGATCAGCTTTTTGACGCAAATTCGATTCGGCTCCCCTTTCGATCCGATTTACATTTGATGCGCAAAGTCTGGCACATGGGAATGGGGCTTTTCATTGTTTATTTGTACCTCCTGGGTGTTCCACAAAGTACGGCGCTGATCATCTTAAGTACTTCACTGGTTTTGGACCTCGTGGTGGAGAACGCAAGAATCCGCAATCCTGCCATCAATGAGAAGATTCTTCGTTACTGGTCGGCCGTGATGCGTTCTCATGAGCTTCGACAAATGAGCACGATTCCTCATTATTTGGCAGCCGTGATTTTGGCGATTGGAATTTTTCCGAAGCCCGTTGCGGTTTTAAGTATTTTATATCTTGCTTGTGGGGATCCAATCGCCTCTCTGTTTGGAATTCTCTATGGTCATTTGGGTCCGCGTTTTAAAAATGGAAAGTCCTTAATCGGAAGTTTAGCCGGAGTGTTGTGTTGCACGGGGATTTCCTTGATCTATTTAAGCTCTCTTGGCGTGACTCATTCAGTGGGTTCATGGTTGATCGTCTCTCTCCTTGGCGGTCTCGTTGGTGGATTAACCGAAATGATCCCTTTTGATATTGATGATAATTTCACGATTCCTGTGGTTTCAGGTTTTGCTCTTTGGATGCTTTTTATTCTGTTTCGATTTTAAGAAAAGTCATTCCAAGTCTCAAGGCGGGAGGTCTTTTTTGGGGTGGCCGCAGAGTTCTCGCTTAATGGCGCTCAAACTCAACAATCGTGGCACCCGCCCCACCTAGACTCGTTCCTGCATCTCGAAACTCTTTGATGTAAGGAAGCTTTCTTAAGAGACGAAGACTTCCCTCTCGCAGAGCTCCAGTGCCTAAGCCGTGAATGATCTGCACTTCAACGGCTCCACTAAAGTAAGCTTGATCCAGACTCTGCTGAAGAATTCTCATGGCCTCCTCAAATCTGAGGCCTCTTAAGTCGATTTTGGACTGTAGAGCGGTCTGATTTAAGGAGAACGCCGCGTGGACGGGCGGTGCTTTTTTGGTGGGTTCAGCGAGGAGCTCGACTTCTTTTCGCTGAAGCGTCACTCGGAGCGTGCCCACATTCACTTGAACCTGTTCGCCTAAGAGGGCTGTTACCTCACCTGTGCTTTTCCACTTGAGGATTCGCACTTTGGAGCCCACCTGAAGCGTGGTGCCTTCAGACGGCTCCTGGGGTTGATCTTTTTTGGAGTACCCTCGGTTCTGGACTTCGGGTGCTTCCTCTTGAATCAACGACGTCATTTCATGAGTTGATTGTTCCAGGATTTGGTTTAAGCTCGAACGGGCGAGATCCACATCTTTTCGGCTTTTGGCTTCATCGAGCCTTCTTACGCTGGCTCGCACTTCGTCCTGAGCGTGCTCCAGGATTTTTCGGAGCTTTTGGCGCGAGCGATGCACCAATTCCTCAAACGAGTGAGTGGTTTTTTCAATCCACTGCTGCTTGAGCTGTTCGGCTTCCTTTTGCAGTTGGAGGGCTTCTTTTTTAGCGCGTGCTGCCTCCAGGGAGTCGGCCTCCAGTCGCGAGAGCTGGTCTTCTAAGTCTCGATGTTCTTGCGAGAGGTAGGAGCGCGCTAGCTGGATCACGCTTTGAGGGATGCCCAGTCGTTCTGCGGTCTCTAAGGCTCGAGACCTTCCAGGCACACCTAAGAGCATCTTAAACGTGGGGCTTCTGGAGCTCTCATCAAACGCCATGCTGGCATTGAGAATTCTTGGATCCGTCACAGCCAGAGCCTTTAACTTGGGGTCATGCGTGGTGGTGACGGTCATGACCTGTTGGGCCATCAGGGTCTCTAAAACAGCACGTCCAAATGCGGCTCCTTCTTCAGGGTCAGTGGCTGAGTTGAGTTCATCCATCAGAATGAGGCTCTGGGGTGTGATCTGCTCTAAAATGCTTTTAAATAACAGAACATGGCCTGAGAAACTGGAAAGATGCCGTTCGATGGACTGAGGGTCTCCCAGATCAGCAAAAAAGGAGTCAAAAAATGGGACCACGGGGGTTTCTGAGGCCGGAAAGGGAAACCCACTTCGTGCGCACAAGCCTGCCAGTCCTAGGGTTTTGAGTAAAACGGTTTTTCCACCCGTGTTGGGGCCAGTGAGAAGTAGGGTTTGAAACGGAGCACCAAACTCAAGGTCATTTCGAATGATCTGCTCTCCGGGGAGGGAAGCCCATAAGAGGGGATGCGCGGTTTGTTTCAGAGCAAAGCGTCGTTCCTCGCTGATGCGGATGGTTTTACCGGAGTACTTTCGGCCAAAGCGGGCTTTGGCCTGAGTGCTGTCCCAGAAGGTGAGGGTGAGGAATCCCGGGTGAATCTCCGTGGTGTGAGGTTGGAGTTTCTGAGAGGTTTGCTCTAAGACGCTATAGATTTCCTGTTGAAGCTGATTTTGCTTGAGTCGGAGCTGGTGATTGAGTTTTTCAATTTCCCTGGGCTCAATGAACACGGTTTGTCCGCTTGCGGAGCTATCATAGAGAATGCCTTCCATTTCATTTTGTGCGGAGACTTTCACGGGAAGCACGTAGCGCCCATCGCGGACATCGAAGAAATTTTCTTGTAAAACCCCCTTTTGTCCGTAGCTTTTTAAAAGGTGCTCCAGAGTGTGACTGATTTCTCGTTTGAGTCCTCTGAGCTCAGAAAAAAGTCCCGACAAGCGGGGCGTAGCCTGTTCCGAGAGTTCACCGGAGGAAGTGAGGATTTTCTCCAAAATTCCGAGGGGTTCTTTGAGGTGAGGAAGGCAGCGGAGGCTTTTCTTTAGGCGCTCTCCTTTGATTTCCTCCAGGGGAATTTGAGTCCATGCGTCGATGGCCGAAAGCCAGGCTTTTAAGACCATGAGTTCGGTGAGCTCTAATACGGCTCCTTTTTCCAAGCGCTCTAGGATTGGGCTTAGGTCCGTTAAACCATCAAGAGGTCCCCATAACGCATCTTTTTCTAGGATCCAGGAGACTTCGAGAGTTTCTTGTTGAAGGCCCTGTGCGGCTGCAAGGGATTGGGCCCAGTCCTCAGGCTTTCTTAGGCTTTGAATTCGGCTCTTAGCAGGCGCTGAGTACGCAAACTCCTCTGCCCAGTCCATGAATCGATCCCATTCGAGGGCACGAAGCGTGTGATTTTCTTGTAGTTGGCGATCAGTCAAATTGACAGCGGCTTGAGTTTCCTTCATGGTTGCCTCATGCTCCCGGTTTGCGGTTCTTATCCCGACTTAGTTCAGATTTTTAACGAAATCAATGATGCGCATTTTGATGGGTTTTTGGACCCTCCGCAGTTGCTTTGGAATGCGCGACTTAGTTCAACCGCAGGACGTTTTATCCCGGGCAAAAGAAAGATGCTAGAGTCTTTTCCTGCTCAAATCGAAGTGGCCTCTTTTTTACTGAATTACCCCGATGCCTTGGAGCGAGTTCAAGATGCAGTGGCTCATGAAATGATTCACTACTGGCTTTGGGTGAGGCATCAGCCCTATGGTCATACTCCTGATTTTTTAGCAAAAATGAAGCTCATGGGGGTGAGTCGTTACCACTCGCTTAAAAGCCGTCTTAGGTATCAGTACTCCTGCCCGCACTGTAAAAAAAAGTTTGAGTCAAAAACCCGGTTGGGGCCGTTGGCGTGCGAACTCTGCTGCAAGCAGTTCTCAGAGGGGCGTTATGATCCTCGGTTTGGATTAGTTCTTGTTTCACCGGGGGACAAGGAGTCGTGATGATCGGTGAGACGAGTGAGGTGGGGTTAAAGTAGATGAGTGCAGCTAGGGAAGAGTCTCTGAGTTCTATCAGAGTTCTATCAGAGTCCTATCAGAGTCCTATCAGAGTCCTCAGAGAAGTAGGTTTTTACGTAAAAAAGAGATCGCATTCGCAGGGTCGTTTTTTTATTCTCAAAGAGGGATCTTGGGCCGGTGTCTTTTGGTCCTGGTTTTGGAGTTCAATGTTTTGCCAATGGTTTGCTTAGTGAGAGGGAGGAGTCATGAGTTCTGTTGATCGCCTATTTGGGCTTCTGGTTGTGTGGATGGTGGGATTTGCTTTTGTGCTGCCTGATTTTCTAGAGGCTCAGTTGAGTTTTTTGGGCTCGGCCCGGGCTCAGGCCACAGAGTCCAACCTTCCTGTTAGAGAGGATTCCTCCACTCCCGCTCTCTCTCGGTCTTCTAGCCAGAGACAGCCTACTCGCTCGGTTTTTGGGTCCTCCGCTTCTTCGAAGGAGGCCATCTGGGTCATGCGCTCAGATGAGGGATTGAGCTGTGAGCCAGACTCTGGGCTTTCTCTGGATCAAGGCGCATTGCCTTTAAAAAAGGCTCAGATCTCGATTCTCAGTCAAAAAAAGGGAACCGATGGAAAAATGCATACCCAAGTGTGTGGTGCACTTCGAGGAACCACGAACTGTTATCTGATTCCACAAACACGGTTGAAGCAGGCATTGGGCTTAGGCTTTGAGCGGATGGACCCTTGAGGCAGGAGGTCTTAGGCCGAGGATCCATCCCTCAGTCCGGATCCAGGGGTCCTGAGGAAAGTTCCAAAATCGATTTTGCTCTTGAAGAAGCAGAGCGCCCAGGACTGAAATGGCGGCATCGGCAGTGTTGGGTTCTTCTAAAAGCGGGAGATCGGATGGGGCGATGATCAAGTTTTTTCTCAGGCTGAAGGCGGAGCTGATCTCTTTGGGGGAGCGCTTGGAAAACCCCAGCTCCTGCCAAAACAGCGAAGGGTAGATCTCAAAAATCCAAGCCTTTGGTTGACTCTCTAGCGCGTCTTTGCTCAGCTTTTCGGGTTGATCCAGGATCGTCTGAAACCAGCTTGAGTCTTGAGCCAGATCCTTCCAGCTGCGGTAGGTGCCACACCCAATGTTTTTCTGAAACGGGTGGCGCTGAAAAACACTGTTGGCCCGGGCGAGTACTTCGCACCGTCTTTTGGGGTAATGGGGGGTTGGGTGAGCTCCGGGCTTTGGACTCCAAAAGCGCTCAAAAAAATGAAACGAGGTCAGTTGCCCGTAAGCCTTGTTTTCATAGTGGTAGTTCTTGGCTGGATGGATGAGTTCCTCAAACGTTAATCCATGGGGGGAGCAGGCTTCAGGAAGGCCAAGCACGCTATCTAAAAGGATGCCCACTTGGGAGAGGGGGAGCGGGTGGCCTAGGGTGTGGATCCATTTCTCCAGGCAGGCTCGAGTGAGGCTCTCCAGCTGGATCGGAACGAGGCGTTCAAACTGGGCCTCCTTCCACCAAAAGACTGCTTTGAGAGGATGGGGCCGTCCGTTCGAATGAACCGCACCGGTTTGATCGATGCCGAAGAAGGAGGAAAAGGAACGCTTGGGCTGAGTCTGAGCGTGTTGTGGGATCGGGGGTTGAGATTGATGCATGAGGTCGGTTTTTTTTTTTTTAAGAAATGAGGGATTGAGTCTTGAAAAACCGCCTCTGGAAGCCTTGGGGGGGAGATTAGGGGTGGCTTCCAGAGGCGTATACGGGTCATCGGTCCTGTTGGAGCGATATCCCGTATAATCGGATCTTTTCATCTAAAGACGCCCGATTAATTTGATTCATTTTGCACGTATGATCAATATCTCCGTTTGATGTTCTTAGTAACTCTAAAATATAGATTTTTTCAAATTCTTCTCGTGTGGATCGAAAATCAATTCTTGAAATTTCAAAGTGGGGAAGGTCTTGAGTCTCTATTTGATCCCCTGGGGCTGCAGCCGCAGCTAAACTAATCACGTTGCGAAGTTCTCGCAAATTCCCCGGCCATTCGTAGCTCTGGAGTCGACTCCACGCTTCGTCGGAAAAATTCCTCAAGTACTCTCGATGAAGTTCTCGGGTGACTTCGCCTAAGATTCCCATGGCGATGTCCATGAACTCATCTTTTCTCTGGTTGAGTGAGGGCATTTCAATGCGGAACTGAGAGAACTGGTCGAGGAGTTCAGGATTAAATAAGCCGCCTTGAGCTCGGCCTTCCAACGCCTGGCTGGTGGTGGCAATGATTCGCACATTCGCTACAGTGGTGAGCTGCTCGTCGGTGGGATGAACCATGCACTTGGATTCCAAAAACGTCAGGAGTTTTTTTTGATCCGAAAGTGGCCATTTGCCAATTTCTGGAATCACAAAGGTTCCCCCTTGAGCTTGAATGAGCTGATCAAAAAGGGGTTGGTCGTTTTGGGCAGTGATCAAGGCTCGGCCTGTGCGAGGGCTGTTGGCGTGAATCCACTTGGCGATGGCCCCTTTTCCTGTTCCACTGGCTCCGTAAATGAGCACAGGAGACAGGTCGGCTTGGGAAGCAAGCAAGGCTAAGCGTCGCTGACTGGGTGGTATGAAATGAACCATTTCCATCTTATTTCAATTTCCTTTGCCGCCAAAAGAATTCTGCCACAAGAACTCACTCCCACATTGGACTGGATTGAAGGGATCAAAGCTGAGGGCCTATAGTTAACGCTATGCACTAATTTTGTCAATGAATTTTCTTAGTGTCAAAACTGGCAAGAGAGAGTCTGTGAGCTCCAAGACGTCAAACGCTCTATAAGTTTGAATAAAAAAGTGAAAAATCGTTGGGTTAGTCGTTGAGCCTTCTCTCAGGATGTGCGAGAAGAGGGGGGCCATGCTAAAACAGAATGACAGAAAAAAAAATCCAATCAGAAGTGAGTGTTTTTTGTGTTGAATCGCTTTCTGCTTCGACTTCAGTTTGGAATCGGTCTGTTTCTTCTGTTTTTTTTCTTCGGACCCATTGCCTCTTCTGCCCACGCAACAATGCGCATTGGTTTGGTTCTGGATAAGGGAGGAAAAGACGATCGCTCCTTTAACTCAGCCGCTTATCAAGGGTTGATGAAGATTAAGAAAGAGTTTTCCATTTTAGCAAAGTATGTCGAAGCGACGGATGACAACGCCTTTGAACCCCATCTCAGAGCGTTTGCTCAAAGGGGTTTTGATCTGATCATTGCAATTGGTGTCTCCCAAGTTGACGCTGTAGCCAAGGTGGCCCAAAAATTTCCAAACCTTCACTTCGCAATCGTGGATGGAGAAGTGAAGGGACCGAATGTGAAAAGCTTACTGTTTGAAGAACATCAGGGGTCCTATTTAGTGGGTGCCATTGCAGCTCTCACCTCGAAAACAGGAAAAGTCGGATTCATTGGGGGCATGGATATTCCCATGATTCGAAGATTTGAGCTGGGCTACATTCACGGAGCAAAAGCTGCGAATCCAAAAATTCAAATCACCTCCAACTTCATCGGAGTAACGGGTGAGGCGTGGAATAATCCGACGAAAGCCAAAGAGTTGGCCGTCACGAAGTATGATTCAGGGGTCGATGTGATTTTTTCTGCAGCAGGAGCCTCGGGTAGTGGACTATTTGATGCGGCCGAGGAGAAGAGGAAGTTTGCCATTGGAGTGGATTCCAATCAAAACTGGGTGAAGCCGGGTTTGATTTTAACGAGCATGGTCAAACGGGTGGATGAGGCGGTGTATTCCACTTGCAAGGAGGCCATAGAGGGGAAGTTTACCTCCGGGAGTGTTCGTTTTGGTTTGCAAAGCAAGGGAGTGGATTACGCGGTGGATTCATTCAATGAAAGCCTCATGCCCCAGTCCGTTCGAAACCAAGTGGAGCTGCTGAAGTCAAAAATCGTCTCAGGGAAGATTCAGGTTCCCGATTACTACCAGTTAAATCCATGAAACCAGCAATTGAGTTCCGAGGGATCGACAAGTCGTTTGATGGCTTTTTTGCCAACAAGAATCTTCACTTTCAGGTGAAGCAGGGTTCAATTCACGCCATCGTAGGAGAAAATGGAGCCGGTAAATCAACGGCTATGAAAATCCTCTACGGCACCTTTGAGCCGGATCAAGGCGAGGTCTATTTAAATGGGCTTTTGTGGGGTGGCCGTAATCGGCCCTGGTCGTCGCCTTCAGATGCTATTCGATTTGGAATTGGCATGGTGCATCAGCATTTCATGCTCTCGGGTCCCTACACTGCGCTTGAGAACATTGTTTTAGGCTCAGAGCCTCACGGAGCGGGCAGTGGGTTTCTACCCCGTTTTTTGAGGCCGATTGATTTTCAGGCAGCTCGAAGGAAGTTAGAGGCACTGATTCTTCAGTACGGATTGAAAGTCGATTTAGATGCCAAGATTGAAGACACCTCAGTCGGCATTCAGCAGCGCATTGAGATTTTAAAACTACTGTATCGAAATGCCAACATCCTCATTCTCGATGAGCCCACAGCGGTTTTAACCCCTCAAGAAACCGAAGAGTTGTTTGTTCATTTGCGCAAACTTCGGGATCAAGGAAAAACCATCCTCATCATTACCCATAAACTGAAAGAAGTGATGAAGCTGGCAAGCCGTGTGACGGTGTTCAGACGAGGTAAAGTCGCAGCGGAGCGTGAGATTGAGCAGACGAGTATTGAAGATTTAGCTTGCTTGATGGTGGGACGAAAAGTGAACCTCAATGCACACCCTAGGCAGAGTGTCTCTCCGATTTTGTCCTCAGTTCCATCCAAGCCCGTGCTGCAAGTGAAAAACTTAAACCTCTTTGGACGGTGTTCCTTAAAGCAGGTGAACTTCTCGGTACATTCGGGAGAGATTGTTGGAATCGCAGGAGTCGAAGGCAATGGTCAGTCCGAGTTGTTGGATGTGCTTCTTCACGCCAAAGACTATGGGCTCTCCTCGCTCGCCTCTCAGGGCTCGGCTTCATCCGGTGGAATTGAGATCCTGGGTCACGATACGGCCCCTCTCAGCGCTTGGGAAATTCGCTCCTTGGGCGTTGGCTTCATCCCTGAAGATCGCCATCGTGAGGGGTTGCTCCTTGAGAAGTCGGTGAGAGATAATTTCCTCTTAGGGCTGCAGAGAAGACCGGGATTTCATCAACAGGGAGTCATCTGCTGGGGATCCTTAAATCAAAAGCTGGATCAAGTTTTAGAGGAACACGATATTCGTCCGAGATCCAAGAGCACTACCGTCAGTCACCTCTCAGGAGGCAATCAGCAAAAACTCATCATTGCACGAGAACTGGAAGTTTCCCCTCAGTTTTTAATTGCAGCTCAACCCACTCGCGGAGTCGATGTAGGTGCAATTGAAGCCATTCATGAGCGACTCCTTGCGGCTCGAGATCGCGGATGTGGCATTCTTTTGGTTTCCTCTGAGTTAGATGAGCTTCTGGCGCTTTCAGATCGGATTTTAGTTTTGTATGAAGGTCAAATCCGAGCTGAGTTTCAGCGAAGTGAAGTTTCAGAAGAGAAACTGGGGCTCTATATGGGAGGCTCTCAAGTGAAGAGTTTAAAGGATCACGCTGCAACTGAGGCACACGAAAACGTATGAGATGGAGACGAACACTTTTAAAATGGCTTCAGCCGCTTGGGTCAGTTTTGCTCGGGCTGGGGATCGGTCTTTTGATCACAGCTTGGGCAGGGGAGAATCCTTGGAATGTTTTTCGGATCCTAATGAACTGCGCCTTTGGCTCACGTTACGACTTGGGTATGACGCTGTTTTATGCCACGCCTTTGATCTTTACAGGGCTATCAGTGGCCGTTGCTTTTCATGCGGGCCTCTTTAACATCGGCGCAGAGGGGCAGCTTGAGGTGGGCGCGCTTTTGATGGCCGCCGTGGGGATTTATTTTCCAAACCTCCCTTTTCCGCTTGCTCCTCTGGTGGGTCTTTTAGCCGGTATGATCGGGGGAGCCCTTTGGGGTGCTATCCCTGGGTGGTTGAAGGTCAAGCGAGGCAGTCACGAGGTGATCAATACGATCATGCTGAACTTTATTTCCGCTGGCTTATGCAGTTGGGTTACCTTGTATGTGCTTAAAAACCCTCACTCACAAAACCCGGAGACCGCTCGAATTGGGGCTTCTTACCTGATCCCCCAGTTCAGTGCTTTTCAAGAGGCACCCGTGAGTGTGGCCATTTTCATGGCTCTGGGTGTGGCGTTTTTAGTCTGGTTTTTTCTCTGGAAAACGACGTGGGGCTTTGAGCTTCGCGCAGTGGGACAAAATGAGCTTGCCGCTCGTTCTGCTGGGATTGACGTGGGTCGGATGAAGATTTTAGCCCTCTCCATTGCAGGGGGGCTGGCAGGACTGGTGGGAGTGAGTGAGGTTTTAGGCAACTTGGGGCGCTTTAAAATGGGGCTGTCTCCCGGGTATGGGTACTTGGGAGTGGCCGTCGCGTTATTAGGTCGAAACTCCCCGCTTGGGGTGGTTTTTGCCGCTCTCCTCTTTGGTGCGCTTCATAAAGGCTCCAGTGATTTGGATTTAGAGACGGAAGCCATCACTCGAGATTTTTCTCTGATTCTGCAAGCCCTGGTGATTTTATCGGTCTCAGCCGAAGGGGTCTGGGGACGCTTGGGTAAAAAGTGGAAGAAACGATTGAAACGGGTCTCGGACCGAAAATCTCGCTCTCATTCGAAGGTGGCCATCTGATGGAACTGCTGATCCTTGTTGTTCAGGTCATAGCGTCAACGTTTCGAGTCTCAACGCCGCTACTGTTTGGGGCCCTAGGTGGACTGATGAGTGAGCGAGCGGGAGTCATTAATATCGCGCTTGAGGGGATGATGCTCATGGGAGCATTTGGTGCCTCCGTTACGGCGTCAAGCACCCAGTCAGCAACCTTGGGTTTTTTAGGCGCCATGGGTTTTGCTTTAGGATTGGCGCTGCTCTACGGTTTTTTTGCCATTGAGTTGCAAGTGAATCAGATTGTAGCGGGAACAGCGATGAATATGCTGGCAGCAGGGATCACTCCATTTCTCTGTAAAGTCCTCTATGATTCAAGCACCTCGACTCCGAGTTTGCCCTTGGCTGTGCGGGCTCAAACGGCTCCGATTCTGATGGCGTGGGGGCTTCCCTTTGTGATCTGGTTTTGGCTAAAAAAAACTCCCTCGGGTCTTTGGGTGCGGTTTGCAGGGGAGAATCCAGAGGCGCTGGATGCGGCAGGCATTCGGGTGAAGCGAGTGCGCTGGGTCGCTGTGGCCTGCAGTGGAATTCTAGCAGGCTTAGGAGGTGCCTCTCTTTCCATCTTCCTGTCCTCTTCGTTCTCTAGAAATATGACGGCTGGGCGCGGGTTTATGGCCCTTGCTGCTTTAATCTTTGGGAAGTGGCGACCGATTCCTACGGCTGTGGCGTGTCTTTTATTTGGGCTCTTAGACAGTCTTCAGATTCGTCTCCAAGGGGTGGTGTTCTGGGGACAGACTTCCGTTCCTGTTCAACTCATTCAAGTTTTACCTTACTTAGTGACCCTCTTGGTCTTAGCAGGCATTGTGGGCAAGGCCAAAGCGCCTCAAGCTCTTGGTGTTCCTTTCATGAAAAGCTGAGCAGAAGGCTCTGGATTGGTTTTTAGAGCCTGATGGGGTGAAGAAAAAAAGGTTTTCTCATTCGCTGATTTGGATCAAAATGAAGGGCATGAGTCCAAAATTAAAGAAAATCGGGGTCCTCGCCTTCGGGGCGATCAGTGGGGTGAGTTGCCAGGTTCCGGTGAGTGTCCCCTGGGCAGAGGTTTTTTTTCCCAAAAAAGAAAACGCAGGGGAGGAGAGTCAGGCTCCGGCTCAGCGATCCGACGAGCAGTTGCAGTCTTTGGCTGCAAAGAAAGCAAAGATTCATGCCGAAGTCTTCCGTGAACTCTATGGGGTGGTGCTCTTAAGTGAGCCCAAGGATCGGGGCGAGTTTGGAGGCTGGGTCGATACCTTGAATCAGGGTGCTTCATTAGAGGGCGTCTACCATGGTTTAGTTCAATCGGAGGCCTATCGGCGTTTGGAGACTCGTGCGCCTGCCGCTTCTCCAGAGGCGCTTCAGGTGTTTCGTGAGGAGCTCAATGCGCTTCACCGGGAGCTTGAAGTTCATCCCCCCACTGAAAACTATGGTCTTCTTTCCGTTTACGGGTTGAAACGAGTGTTAAGTGAGGCGGCCCTGCAAGTTATTGCTGAAAAAAAGAAGGTTTCTCCTGAGAAGCTTTGTACATGGTATGCCCAATGGGTGGTGCGATTGGCTCAGAAAAAAATCGATTTTGGTCTACCGCAGAGAAACCAACCTGATGAGGCCTTTCACTATCAGTGGGCCATGCAAATGTTGCGTGCCGATCTCAGTCCGGCAGTGGCTACTTCCTCTGCCTGGGGGCATACTCCCCAGGCTTCCGCTCAAGGCTTAAGCCCCTCTGCTTTAGTTAGTCCATCGCCCTCTTCTTCTCCGGTCAGTGCTTTTGGGCTAGCGCTCAATGACGATCGGATTGTGGGGGAAGTTCTCAATCGAGTGCATCGTCTGTTGAATCCATTTGCTCATTGAGCAAAAGATAAGGGCAATTTGAGTTCCGCATGAGGAGTTTGTAGAATCTTCCCGAGTTTTTTGAATTTCGCTTCTATTTTCATCTGAATTCGATAAAACCATAAAATGGTCGTCCGTTTTGTGTGGTGTGGGATTCTTTTTTTTATTTCTTCTTTTTTTATGGGCTTGCCTGAAAGCTGGGCGAGCTCACCTGTGATTCGGCTTGAGAGCTCAAGGTTTACATCAGGAGTTTCCTCTCGGCTCTCATGGGTGCACAGTGGAGCGAGTCAATCTGGACGTGAGGCTTCGTTTCAAACGCCAAGGTTAACTATTGATCAATGGAGAGAGAAATTCCCAGGAGGTTTTTTCTCTCACGTCGTTGAGGCGAAGGAAATTCACCAGGTTTTTAGGGAAAAAGTGCTCAGGCCTGAGGAGCATCTCCTTCGTCGTGATGGAGTGGTTGAAGTAGATGACGAGATTTGGAAGGTTCATAAGCGACTTTTCATTTCGACTGAAAAAATATCTCAGGTCATGAAAATATTTCAAAAGCACCCTCGTGTTTGTGAGGGCGTGGCTCATATAAAAATTATAATCAATTCTGATCAACAGTATGAGTTTGTTTTTGTTCCTGCTAATCCACTGGAGTCTTCTTTTTCACTGTTGATTTTAGATCAGAAGAGTTTGGGTGAGTTTTTTCTAAATTTGAACTATATCATTACTCCTCGTGAGAGGTGGTCGAAAAGTTTGTTGATGGCCTTTAAGCTGTCTCAGTTTTTGGAAAGCATTGGAGTGAGTTATCAAAAGTTAATGGAAAAAAATCACCTGCCTCTGATTTCTTATCCCGTTATGGACTGTCATTTTGATTCTCAGTCCCAGGTGTTTGCTCATTATTCCATTCAAGGGAACCTTCCAGTTCGGACTTATTTCCAATCCAATCCTCTGTTTCAGCTCAGTCGACAATCCATTGAGGATGAGCTCAAGTGGTTAAAAGTGGACTTTACTTCAGCGGCAATTCAGTGGGACGAAGCTCGCGGCGCTCTTTTTGATCGTCAGCTTTTCATTCTGAAACGAGAGTATCGAGCGGCTCAAAAAAGAGCAGTAGAAGCGTGTAGGCGATCCATTCCCAACTGTCCGCTGCAGCAAACGACAGACGATGAGGGTGCGTTTGACGAGCAGTTTTATCGTTTTGCTGAAGAGCTTCGCCTATCGACCTTCAGAACTCATGGGATTCGGTCCGATTTAGCGTTCACTTACAATTTTGTTCAGGCAACCCCAGAGAGCACGGTCGTCCTTGTGGGAGGGGCTGAAGAGCTTTTCCAGCGAGGGGATTTTAGGCGCATTCCGTTTGGTGGCTATCACTCTCGTGATCGGGATGTTGGGGGGAACTTTTATGGAATCAACCTGAACGATGAGCGTGTCTTGGTGGTTGGCCCCCGTGAGGAGCTCAAGCGTCTCTTTGATCTTTCCGATCCCGGTCTTAAGGAGTCATGGCACGAGGGCTTTAATCTCATTTCCTGGGATGAGGTTCCCCCTGAAATCCAAAATGAGTGGTTTGATCTCAGACGACGCTCCAGCACGAGCATTGACAGGGTACCCCCTTCGTTTTAAAACGATTCTCTATGAGTCATCCGCTGATTATTACCTGTGCTATTACCGGAGCCGAAACCACGCGAAGCAAGCAGCCGAATCTGCCTGTGACGCCTGACGAACAGGCTTTAGCCGCCAAGCAAGCCGTGGAGGCTGGAGCCTCCATTATTCATCTCCACGTGCGCGAGGATGATGGAAGGCCCACGCAGCGTGTGCAGCGCTTTGAAGAAGCGATCAGCAAAATTCGGGCTCAAGCCCCTGGCGTGATGATTCAGATCTCTACGGGGGGTGCAATTGGGGAGTCCATTGAAAATCGAGCTCTGCCCTTGACGCTCAAGCCGGAGATGGCCTCTTTGAACCTGGGGACCATGAACTTTGGGGAGGACGTGTTCCTGAATCATCCGCGCGATATTGTCAGCTTTGCTGCTCGGATGCAGGCCTTAGGAGTCTTGCCTGAGCTTGAGATCTATGAAGTGGGCATGCTCGAGCAGGCCTTTCGTTTAGCCAAGCAGGGCATCTTACGCGAAGCCAATCACTTTCAATTCGTCCTAGGAGTTCCGGGTGGAATGTCGGGGGATCCAAAAAACTTAGTTCATTTAGTCTCCCTTTTGCCCCGGGAGGGACTGCACTGGGGCGTGGCGGGCATTGGACGGTTTCAACTTCCGCTAGCCGTCCAGGCAATGGTGATGGGTGGACATGTGCGAGTGGGTTTTGAAGATAATATCTTCTATCATAAAGGAGAACTGGCACACTCAAATGCGCAGCTGGTGGAGCGAGTCGCTCGAATTGCGCGTGAACTGGGGCGTGAAGTGGCCACCTGTGAGCAGGCCAGAAAGATGCTGGGACTTTCCTAGCGTTTTTGCTTCAGGGGGGAAATCGGCTTCGCCTGCAGCTTCCGCTTAGGATCTTGGTCAGAGTTTTGCACCTCTGCTCTTTTCCATGAATGAACGCCCTGTGGTGCAAGCTCCGCGTTTGAGTTTGGTCTTCATCCTTCTGGTCTTAGGCTTTTTCCTACTGGTGGAGCGAGCCGCTCTTCAAAGTCAGAAGAAATCAATTTCCTACAGTGAGTTGCTCTCCGCCTTGGACCAAGGCCGGGTTTCAGAAGTTCAGATTGGAGCCAAGTCCATATCGGGGACCTGGAAAGCGCCCTCCTCGGCGGAGGGCCTAGGCTTTGAGGCGGTGAAAATCGATGATCCAGGCTTGGTGGATCGATTGACGCAGGCTGGGGTTCAATTCCAGGGAACTCAGGAAGTGGATTTTTTAGGTCATTTTTTCTTCTGGGTCGGCGTGGGACTTTTTCTCTCCCTCCTTTGGACGCTATTTTTTCGGGTCAAAGGAGATGCGTTTCGGAGCACAGGCAGTCTGCTTTCCTTGAGTAAGTCCAAGGCTAAGATTTATCTTCAAACGGATTTAAAGACCCGCTTTGCCGATGTGGCCGGAGTCGATGAGGCCAAAGAGGACCTGCAGGAGGTGGTGAATTTCCTAAAAAATCCCACCCAATATTCTCAATTGGGCTGTCGTATGCCCAAGGGAATTCTTCTGCTCGGTCCCCCGGGAACAGGAAAAACTCTCTTAGCCCGCGCAGTGGCAGGGGAGGCAGGGGTCCCGTTTTTTTCAATCAACGGATCGGAGTTTGTGGAGCTTTTCGTAGGCTTGGGGGCCACCCGTGTGCGCGACTTGTTTTTTGAGGCCCGACAAAAAACGCCCTGCATCGTGTTCATTGATGAGCTCGATGCCTTAGGAAAAGCTCGGGGTCTGCTCAGCGTCAGTGGTTCAGGAAATGATGAGAAAGAACAAACCCTCAATCAGTTGTTGGCAGAAATGGATGGCTTTGATCCCTCCTCGGGCATTATCCTGCTTGCAGCCACCAATCGGCCTGAGGTCTTAGATCCCGCGCTCCTTCGCGCGGGTCGATTTGACCGGCAAATCGTCGTTGATAAACCCGATCGAGTGGGGCGAGAAAAAATCCTCCAAATTCATCTCAAGGGGATTCGCCTTTCACCTCATGTGGATATTCCCGCCCTTGCCTCCATCACAGTGGGTTTTTCCGGGGCTGATCTGGCTAACCTGGCCAATGAAGCGGCCTTAATTGCAACTCGAAGGGGAGCTCAGGAGGTGACCTCGGATGACTTCACTCAGGCCGTTGAGCGATTGGTGGTGGGCCTTCAGAGAAAAAGTCGAATCCTCAGTCCGGAGGAGAAAAAAAGGGTGGCCTATCACGAGATGGGTCATGCCATGGTTTCCTTTGCTTTAGGTCGGGGGGAGGTGGTTCATAAAGTGAGCATCATTCCCAGAGGGCTTTCTGCGATTGGCACCACCATTCGCAGGCCCCTTGAGGATCGCATCCTGTTTACGCGCGAGGAGCTGGAGGCAAAAATTGCAATCGCTCTGGGCGGTAGAGCCTCGGAGCAGGTGTTTTTATCGGAAGTCTCCACGGGGGCTGCCGATGATTTGGATCGAGCCACTGAAATGGCCCGAGCCATGGTCACTCAGTATGGGATGGATCCACAACTGGGGCTTGCCGTTTATGAGCGTGAATCTGCACCCACGCTTCGGGTTTCAGGGGCTTTGACCCACTCCTTTGCCTACAGTGAGGCAACTGCTCAACGCATTGATGATTCCATCTCCCAAGTCTTGAATCAATCCTATCGCCGAGCAAAAGAAGTCATGCTTAAGTACCCTGAGCTCATCCAAGAGGGTGTGCAAACGCTTCTGACTCAAGAAACTTTAGAAGAACGGCAGCTGAAAGACCTTTGGAGTAAGCGCACGGAGATCCGCTCATGCCCCTTTAGAGAAACAACTGGGGCGGCAGATCGTAGC
>JBMSSC010000004.1:0-50582 GCA_049424145.1 Bdellovibrionia bacterium | reverse complement strand
GCTATATCCTCACCAACTTGGATTCCCTGTTCATTCTATTATTTCTCGCCAATGTTCAATCGATGTCTAACCATGAAGTCATCGCAGGGCAGCAACTTGGCTTTCTCCTTGTCCTGGGAATGAGCTATGTCACAGGAATGCTCAGCAGCCTTTTATTCCCTGCATCTTTTCTTCCCTTCCTAGGACTCATCCCGCTTCTCTTAGGATGGGTTAAACTTTCACGACTTTTTTTTAAGAAGCTGAGTAGATCCTATGAGGAGAAAAAACCGCTTCAATTCCAAAAAAACCCGTCTGTCTGGGGAAGAGTTTTTCTGGTAACTGGCCTAATGGTCGGAAGCAGCAGTGACAATATTGTGGTTTACTCTGGAATTTTTGCAAACCAGAGCAACACTGAGTCAATCATGACTTGTTTGAATTTTTTAGTTCTCAATGGAATGCTATGTTGGTTTGGAATTAAACTTGGAACTCGCTTTAATCTGAGAGAAAAATTAAAAAATCATTACGAAGAGTTTATTTCATTAGGTTTAATCCTCATTGGCGTCCTGACCCTATCTAAATTTTGGATTTCAATTTAATTAAAGCACTCAACTTACCCATTTCTGAACTAGGCGCTGAGAACAAATCCGAAAACTGGAGATGGATTGCGGGCCGTGAGGAGTGCGGACTCAAGGAGTGATTAAACTGGATTGAGTTGGATTGAATTGAAAAGAGAAGACAAGAAAGAGAAAAAAATAATAGAAAATGAAAAAAAAGAGGACAGCTCTTGATTTAGAAAGCTGCCCTCGGTCAGACAAATCAAATGAACTTTAGCCGTCTCTACTTCTTCTCAATCGCCTCGATATTGAGTTGAATTCCTACTTCTTCCCCAACTAAGAGCCCACCTTGATCCAAAACCTTGTTCCAATTCATCCCAAAATCTTTTCGATTGATTTTTGAAGTGGCTGTGAATCCTAAACGCGTGGCGCCCCAGGGATCTTGAGCTTCTCCCAAATACTCGACATCAAAAGTCACAGGCTTCACAACTCCATGCAACGAAAGATCACCCTGCATCTTAAAACGGTTCTTAGCCTCAACAGACACCTTACGACTGACAAAAGTCATCTTCGGAAATTTTGCCGCATCAAAAAAATCAGCGCCCTGAAGGTGCTGATCTCGCTTTGGCTCATTGGTATCCACGGTTGCAACGGTAACCTCAGCTGAAACCTTGGAGGCTTCAGGCTTAGCGGAGTCAAAGCTTAAGCTCCCGCTGAACTCCTTAAAACTTCCATTCACACGACTAATGAGATGGGTGGCTGTAAAACCCACATTCGAGTGACCGGGGTCAATTTTATAGTCCTTAGCCCAAGCTAATGGACCTACCGACATCAGACCAAACGCCAAAACTGCAACATGAATTCTGTTGTGCTTCATATTCCAACTCTCCTTTTTTAGTGTGCCAGAGGCGGCTTCTGGGATGGTGCCATCCCCTGGGCGGCCTGAGGGACTTGAATTACTTCAAAGTCTAACAATGACTCCGCAATTTTAGAACCTCCTTGATCTAAACACGAAATCACAAACCTGTATTGACCAAACTGATGAATGGGGAACCCACCAAAGCGAAACACGGCCTTCATTCGTTTTTGCTCGGCAGGCACCTTCATCTCACCCGACCCCAGCATCTGCTGCTGATCCTTTGGCCCGATTAAATGAATCAAAACCTTTCCTGAGAGCTCCTTGGCTTCGGACTTCTCTAACACCAATGAGATCACCAACGACTGAAGGTGAACGGGAAGCTCAGGGACTCGAATCTCCTCCAGCACATCGAAGACAGAAAGACTTCCAGTTTGCTGATCGACTGAGGCCCCCACAGATAGACTAGAAAACAAAACTTTTAGCACCATAATTTCAATAACCTAACATGGGTTTGATGCAAAAATGACATTTTTCAGCTGAGTTCACTTTGATTTTTTTACTCGCCGCTGAGCAAAAAACTGGGAGAGGATCTCACCACACTGAGCCATGGGGTAATGATGAACCGGGAAGCGATGGTTGAACTGAGTGTCTTCATGGAGGCGATAGCCCAAACTCAGGGCCCCCCCTTTTTTGTCCTGGGCACCATAGATCACTTCATCGATTCGAGCCTGCTGCGCCGCACCGAGACACATCGGACAGGGCTCCAAAGTCACGATCAACTGGCAACCGGTCAATCTCCAGCTCCCTAAATTCTGGGAGGCCTCATGAATGGCGATCATTTCAGCATGGCCCAGAGGGTTTTGGCACCGTTCGCGCTGATTATAGCCCCGACCAATAATTTGGCCCTGCTGAACCACCAACGCTCCCACCGGGACTTCTCCTTCATCTGCGGCTTTCTGGGCAAGAAGCATAGCGATTTGCATGAAGTCTACCTTGCAATCGCTCATCGTTCCTCGAATGCAGCTTGAGGTGACTCGAGCTTCTCTAAGCGCTTCAAAAACTCCTCCTGATTCATCCAATAGCGGTATCGGCGATAGAAGGCCGAGATCTTCCGTAATCGCTTGACCACCGATCGGAGAACACGTTTCTGGCTTCTGGCTAATTCATTAAATTTGATTCCAATTCCCTTGGGATGAATCACCGCACTCTCAGTGATCCAAACCACATTGCCTCGACAGAAAACTTCCTCGCCAAATAGTTGAAACTGAATAAAAACTGGCTCGTCCTTGGTCAAAGCGGGCTTGAACTTCACAAAACACCCCGCAAGGGATAGATCGAGAATCTCTCCTTCTAAAACAGTGCCATTTTTTCTCTGAATCCAAGCTTTGACTGAAAGCCGATACCGCGGATTACTCTCCCACCAACGAATCCTAGGAAAAAGGTACGGAACAAAAATTTCACCTGACACTCGATAGGTTAGAAAAAATTGGAGCACCAATGAAATAAAAAAACCTAGTCCCTTATAGTGATTTTGTGAATAATGATAGGCGATTGTAGCAGTCAATATTGCAATGAATGGCTGAGTGGCTAGGAATAAAAACCAAGACCACCACCGCATCTCCCAGATGCCGTAGCCTGCAATCATGGCCAGAATTCCAACGAAATAATAATATGGAGAAGATAAAATTTGCCCCAAGGATCCCGCCGAGATATCAAATAAAATGGCCGATGCAATCAAATAGAGAATCGGAAATCCTATCAATACCGCTGCCACTGCCTTTAGATATCGCGTTTTATACTGTTTCACTCTGCCCTACTTTGCCTTTCATTCAACTGCTCAACCCTCAGCAGGATCAAGCAGCATCCAAACCCCAAATCCAAAGAGGAACCTGCTGTTCAACGATCACCTCTTCTGCAGCTCGAGGGGCTTGAAAAAGCCCCCTGATCCAACGACGCAAGAGCTGATCACGGTCCTCTGTAGAGTTCCCCTTGAATGCATAACCAAGACCCGATTCCTGAGTCTGATTCTCCTCCTCCGATTGCGTTTCGGAAAAACCCGAGAAAGGATGAATCACTTGAGCCATACATAAATATTCACTCACCACGGTTTGAAATCGAAGATTAAATTTTTGAAATAACTCTCGATTTCCAAGTAACTCGGCTGATGGATGCTCCTGCATAATCTTTTTTAAAACTCTTTTCAATAACCGAGGACACCCACCCCACTCATGGACCATGCCCGGCAGGTCAATCCCACGACCTACTCCAGCATAGGCAAACTCCTGACTGATTGAATCCTCAATCCAGTACCACTGAACGTTCCGATGGGCTTGAAGCCAGATCCGATCAGACGATTGAATGAGGAGGCCACTGCCTCGACTCATCAAGTGTGAAAACAGGATAGGGCTCCAGCCGGTCTGAACTTGTCCTGAAGTATCGACTTGGCCTTGCTCTTCAAGAAAATTAGTCTGACTTAAAGCTGCTCGCAATTGCTCTCCCGCCAGTTGAAAGCCCAATCGCTCATAAAGAGAATGCCTGGAGCTCCAAAGAAGCACCACACTCACCCTTTGTTCTCTGAGCCATTGGACAGCTTTCTGAACGAGTAAAGAGGCCAAACCCCGCTGTCGCCACTGGGGATGAACGGCCACCGACCCTAGGATCCCCACTGGGGTCCAGATCTGAGGTTGGAGTGTCAGCTGAGCCGTCCTGACACTGACACATCCTATGAGTTTGCCCTGAATGAAGGCCCCCCATCGTTCCACACCCGGTACACGCAGCTTGGGATCCCAAACCGGAAAATCATCAAAAAAATCAAGAAAATGAGGAACTAAAAACGCCTCATTCACCAATGCCTTAAAGGAAGCCTCTTCATCTGAAGAATGAAAGCTCCTCACTTCAGGATATCGGTCCATGCTCAGATGAGAATTCATCTCCTTATTAATCCATGTTTAAAATTATTTTTCGATAGGCATTAATCACCCAGCAAATTCTTCCGATAAGCCTGGTGGAGGATATGCTGTGACTAAAAAGAAAAATAAATTTGACCTCACCCACTTTGTCCATGATGGGTCCTTAAAAGAAGGACAAACCCTCTTATTTGTCTCCGACCCAGCGAAAAAATGCAAAATCTCCAAGCAGCCCAATGGAGAGTTTAAGGTCATGATGGGGAACGAAACCCTAACAATTCACGCCTTTGCGCAACGATGCTTAGGGGAGGACCCACCCGATCACGCCACGCGGTGGATTCGAACGGAGGCGGGAAAAACCCTTTATGAGCTCTGGCACGAGCAGGATCTAGCTGAGGCTGCCTAAAAACAGAAAACCCAGCACTCTCTAAAAAAAAGTCTTAAGGTTTTTCCCTAAGATCCGATCTGTTTCATGTAAGAAGAAATTGGTGCTCCATAACGGAGCACCGATATTCTTCTTCGATACGAGCCTAGGATAGGCTCGGGTAGTTCCTTCATGGAGGAAGGATATGGGTCTGCGATTCAATACAAATGTGCCTGCCTTAGTCGCTCAGCGACATCTGCGCACAGCTCGCACTGACCTAGACCGTAACTTCGAACGGCTCAGTTCTGGGCTGAAGATCAATCACGCAGGAGACAATGCAGCAGGCCTTGCCGTTTCTGAGTCCTTAAGAGCTCAGATCCGTGGACTCACTCAAACCGAGCACAATGCTCAAGATGGAATCTCCGTCGTACAAATCGCCGAAGGCGCTCTTCAAGAAATTTCAAACCTCTTGATTCGAATGAGGGAGCTTGGAGTTCAAGCCGCCTCAGATACAATTGGAGACTCAGAACGTAAGTTCCTGAATATTGAGTTTCAGCAATCCCTCAGTGAAATTGATCGGATTGCAGGAAGCACCCAATTTAATCAAGCCCCACTCTTAAATGGGTCTCAATCCCAATATGAGATCCAAATTGGAATTGGAAACAACCCCGTCATCGACCGCATTAAGCTCTTTGAAGGCAACTCCAACGACGTAAGCGCAGTTTCCTTAGGAGTCAACCTGACCTCAGTCAATGACAAAATTAGCGCCCAAAACTCACTGGAAGCCATTGATGGCGGACTGAATACTCTGACGCAACTCAGAGCTCAACTGGGTGCTGTACAAAACCGACTTCAATCGATCGTCAACAATATCAGAATTAGCCGAGAGAACATCGTGACAGCAACCAGCCGTATCCGTGACACGGATATTGCTGAAGAGACTACTGAGCTCACTCGAAATCAAATTTTATCTCAAGCCGGGGTATCAATTTTAACTCAAGCCAATACAACCATGAAGAGTGCCCTGAACCTATTAGGACAAGGAGGAAACTGATAGGCAAGGAGAACAAATTTTGACCCAAATGCACAGGCCAAGAACCTGCGCTGTTTCCTGGAAAAGGCACCCCCACCCAGAGGCGTCATGAAGACCCACTTCTGGGTGGGAAGGACCTAAAAATCAAGGATCCAGGGGTCGGAAGAAAAAGATAAGGGGATGAGCTCATCAACAAAGAACGTGCATCTGAGCTTCGGAGAGGAAAGAACGAAGCGTGTTTGAGCACCTCCAAAAGAAGAGAATTTGTAGTCCGAGATGGGTTTTACGGCTGAGGTGTCTGTATGCGTGAGGTGTTTGTATGCATGAGGTGTTTGTATGCATGAGGTGTTTGTATGCATGAGGTGATCGCTTGATTCATGGATTCTTGTTTAATTTTTGTTCGCAGTTTAGAGATTTTGAATCTTTTAGTGAGGATTTTTTAAAAAAATCCATGTTTTTTAACTGATTTAAGAAGCATGGTCTTAATTCACTGAATGGTCAGCGAATTAGGGGATATCAATCAATAATCTAAGCACGGATGCTTACTGTCACTACGGAAATTGACAGGCTACCAAGGAGGGAAGCACATATGAATGGAGGCTAATTATGGGTTTAAGAATATCGACGAACGTCACATCTCTCAATGCACAGAGACAGATGGCTATTACGAGGATGAACTTAGATTCTTCCTTTGAAAAACTGGCCAGTGGAACGAGAATTAACCACGCCGGAGACGATGCAGCAGGCCTTGCCATCTCAGAAAACCTAAGAGCTCAGCTCAGAGGGATGCGTCAGGCGAAGCGAAACGCGCAAGACGGTTTATCCTTGATGCAGGTCTCAGAAGGGGGCTTAAACGAAATTTCAAACATGCTGATTCGTCTTCGCGAGTTAGCCGTTCAATCCGCTTCTGATACGATTGGGGACTCTGAACGACAATTCACCGATCGAGAGTTTCAATCGCTGAAACAAGAAATTGATCGTATCGCGAATATGACTGCGTTTAACGGAACTCCTCTGTTAAACGGAAAAGTGGGGATTCTTGAGATTCAGGTTGGAACGCAAAACAACCCCATTTTAGACCGCGTGACTTATAACGGGGAGCGAGCCGATGCAAGCCTCGACGCACTGAAGCTCGGAGGTGAATCGGTAGCAACCAAGCAAGGCGCTCAGCTTTCGTTGACTGTGATTGACGATGCGTTAATTCGAGTCAACAGCATTCGCGCTGATTTGGGGGCCATGCAGAACCGACTTCAGTCCACGATCAATAACTTAGCAGTCACGGATGAAAACCTCTCCACTGCCTATAGCCGTATCCGAGACACGGACATGGCCGAGGAGATCTCAAACATGACGAAACAGAATATTCTGATGCAAGCCGGAGTATCTGTCTTAAGTCAAGCCAATACAACCAATTCACATGCGTTGAAATTGTTACAGTAGGGGCTTTGAGATCAGAACCATAGAGGGTAGGCCGCAATAGGATAACACTGAGCCCATCCTGAGGGAAGCGCTCAGTGAGACTAAAGAACTCTCTTCGATTGGATTGAGTCGATTGACTCAGTCCATTGGTAGGAGCCTGAGGGAGACACTCGTCGCTCCCTCAGGAGAGATAGTCGGGCCTACAGAGACATGGAGCATAGCGTGTAGGGAGGGAAGAAGTATGGGACTTCGAGTAAATACCAACATCACGTCCATGAACGGACAGCGGATGTTGAACACGACCCGAATGAATTTGGATCGGGCCTTAGAGAGGTTATCCAGCGGAAGTCGAATCAACCGTGCAGGGGATGACGCTGCGGGGCTTGCGATATCCGAAAATCTCAGGGCCAATATCCGAGGCATTCGACAGGCCAAGCGAAACTCATTAGATGGAGTTTCTCTGGTTCAGGTCACAGAAGGAGGAGTCAGTGAGGTTGCTAATATCTTAGTGCGATTGCGCGAACTCGCGATCCAAGCGGCCTCAGATACGATTGGGGATACCGAGAGAAGCTTTGTGGACCATGAGTTTCAAAGCTTAAAAAACGAGGTCGATCGGATAGCAAACGTCACGGAATTTAATAACACACCACTACTCAATGGAAGAGGAGGAATTATGGAGATTCAAGTAGGCATTCATAACAACCCAGTATTGGATCGTATCGTATTTAACGGCGATAAGGCTGATGTTTCACTCGACGCCTTAAAGCTTGCAGGGGAATCTGTTTCCACAAAACAGGGGGCGCAAATGAGTCTGTCAGCCATCGACGACTCGATGATTCGAGTCAATCAAATTCGATCAGAGCTTGGAGCACTTCAGAATCGGCTTCAATCCACGATCAATAACCAGATGATTAGTGATGAGAATATGTCGGCAGCAAATAGTCGAATTCGAGATGCTGATATCGCAGAGGAGGTTGCTGAAATGACCAAACAGAACATCCTCCTTCAGTCGGGGGTTGCAGTGCTCGGACACGCAAATAATGTGATCGGAGCAGCCACCAAATTACTCGGTTGAAATCGATCTTGAACGTCTTGGGTTACAGCCCGTCTTACCCCATCGGTTTCCCCTCCATGGAGAGGGGAAACCGATGGGAGACGAAAGTCTAAATTGATGTTCATCCAAACTTAGAGTTAAACTGAAACTATGACTCAAGGAGTGAAGTCTGTTTTAATCTTTGGTGGAAGCGGATTTGTAGGCACTCATTTAGCCATGAGTTTACGGAATGACTACAAAGTCTATGCAACCTACTTTAGCCACCCGATCCAGATTCCGGGGGTTACTTTTATTCCCTGCCATGTATCCAGGCGAGATTGGATGCAAAAGATGATCACCACCATTCAGCCAGATATTGTGATTAGCGCGCTTGGTAATCCTGATCTTCAATGGTGTATGAAGAACCCAAAAGATGCAGAGCGAGTGCATGCTGATGGTCCCTCGTCATTGGCCTTAATTGTCGGTATGAATCCCCCTCTTTTTATTTTTCTTTCCAATTCCTATGTTTTTGATGGGACCCATGGGAACTATCATGAAAACGAGATCACCTTATCGTCGAATCTTCTGGGAAAACTCACTTCTTCGACCGAAAGCGTCATTCGCAGCAAGTGCATGAATTACCTAATTTTGCGATCCAGTCCCATTTTTGGGCGCGGGAACGGAAAAAACCTCTCTTTTCTGGATCGACTCAGAATGTCCTTAGATCGTAACCAGAGATTTGAGGCCCCGCATCACGAGCTTCACTCGTTTGTCTACGCCCCCTCTTTCATTGCAACAGTGAAGGCTCTCATTCAATCTGGAATTAAAAATAAAATATTCCATTTTGGTGGACTCACGAAACTCACTCATTATGAATTTTCACGACGATACGCGAAGTTTTTTGGATATGATGAGATGCTGATTTCAATTCAACCACAAAAAGAGGCCCCCACTTTAACTCCTGAACGTGGGGTCTTAGATTTTTCCTTAAACTCAACTCTTTCCTACCAAACTTTAAAGGTTCAACCCCTTCTCTTGGAGGAGAGCTTTAATTTGATCCAGCAAGAGTTGATTCCCGAGGGTTGATTTTTTTGAATTTCGAGTAATCTTGATGAATTCAGAAAAATAAAACTTAGCCACTTGCTCGGGAGAAACCTTTTCCCCCTGAAACGTCCAATAGACATCTCGAAAGGGTCCGACTTGGGCAAGTAAATCCAGCGTCTGATCGGTTAAGGAGGAGGAACTGAGGGTTGAACCTTTCGCCTCAAATCCATCGATAGCCAACGATCCTCTCATGTGCTGAGCAAAGGAGATCTGAATGACTCCATGAGCAGAGTTAGAAAAAATGAGCTTCACTTGGTTTCGAAAGAGCATGAAATCTGCTGCACTTTGAGCAAGAGCGTATACTTTGACATCCTGGAACTTCGATCCATTTTCTGAATAACTATTGAGAACTCTTGCAAAATGAGTGAAGTGCTCTTTGAGTTCCGCCAAAAAATCGATGGTGCTTTCCTCAACTAGTTGGTGGGGATCAAAACTTCTGCCTAAGTGAAGCAGTTTTTCTGCATCTGGATGTATTTCTGATTGAGCTAATTCATGAATCCAGCCTTGCTGAGAAGGCAAAATATCTTGAAAGCGACTCATTGATTCCCCCTTTTTCATCCCCATGAATGATCAGGCCCTGAGGATCGACAAAGTCAATTGGAACCCAGAAAGTATAAGTGGGCGCCGTATACTCGCTTTAGGCTTCCTGAATCATCAGGCATGCACACCACTGAGCAGGGACAGCCCCCTGGGTTATTGACTGTAGGGTCCAAATGGTAAATGTCGACCCTCAGGACAAAATCAGTATATCAATTTATTGTGAGGCTTTACAGCAAGATCAGGAGGTGACACAATTTTAAATAACATGTCTGGTAAAAAGCTGCTTGTAGCGGATGATAGTTTGACCATTCAAAAGGTGATTCGACTCGCCTTGTCTAATGAGGGGTATGAAATCACTGCGGTTTCAGACGGCGGCGATGCGGTGAACCAAATCCTCCTTTCTCGCCCAGATCTGGTCTTAATCGACGTTTCTCTTCCAGGAAAAAATGCCTTTGAGGTGAAAAGAGAAATCAACACCCATGAAGACTACCGAGAAACGTGCTTTGTTCTCATCTCAAGCGCGTTTGAAAAAATTGACGAATCCCAAATTGAAGAAGTCAAGTTTCACGGAAGACTGACGAAGCCTTTTGATCCTGCACACTTAAGAAAAGTTCTCGCAGACGTCTTAGCTGAACTGACCGCCAAGCGGGAAGAGCCCACCACCTTCATTCATCCTTCTCACCTCATGAATCCGGGGGGCAAAACCCAGCGGAACCAACCACAACCCAGTAGTCCTACTCGAGCCGAACCCCCTGCATTAGGAACGCCGCCTTTCCCTTCAATGCAACAGCGGTCGACTCCAGCAACTCCCCTGCCTCCTGCTTTTTCGCCTGAGGAAACTCAAGACTTCCCCGAACTGGGGAGTCTTCCTGATTTTACCAATGATCACTTCAGGGGGCCTGAGGCAATTCCACCATTTCCCAAAGATCTTCCCCTCCCTCAGGAGGAACTCCCTGCTTTGCCACTTGAATCGGCAGACAGCCTGGGATTTACAGACGCTCCGCCTTCTTTCAGCTCCGGAGACTTCGACGACCAAGACATCAAGAAATTAACCGAATCCACGCTCAGAATTTCTGGCTTGGACGATTACCAATGGAACATGAGTGAACCGTCATTAAAACCCCCGACAGCGCTCATGGATCGCGGCGGTTCTTCCTTTCAGCTCAACTCCTCCAGGACTACCTCTCGGGAAACTATGCCACCGCCTCCTCCTCCCATGGGCAACGACCTGCATTTCGACCACTCGCTGCCCGAAATCAGCCTAAGTGATCGTGCGGCAGCTTCCTTTGATCTCCCTCCTGTGACTCCTCCACCGCTACCTCAAGAGGACGGCTTTGGAGCCCACGCATCTGAATTTGACTCAGAAACAGAGGCCGAGTTTCGCTCCGCTGCAACCCTATTGCCCTCGGAAGAGAAAATCGATGCCATCATTCACAATCAAATTGAAGCCATGCTTGAAAAGAGGATTCAAAAACTCCTACCTGAGATCACTGAAAAGCTGGTGAAGCAAGAAATCCAAAAACTCCTATCCGAGTAAGATCGAAGGAATCACCTGATTTTGAATCCTCCGAATCTGCTCGAAAGCACCTGAAGCAGCCTGAGTCATCGCAGACAGGTCATCAGGAGAGAAGGTCTTTTTTTCTCCCGTTCCCTGAACTTCAACCCATTGTCCTCGCCCAGTCATCACAAAGTTCATATCCACATCACAGGTGGAGTCTTCCTGATAATCTAAATCCACTAAAACCTGTCCATCATGAATCCCCAGACTGACTGCAGCCACTGTGTTGAGCCAAACGCTTTTTGAAACCTTTTGCTCTAAGATGAGCTTTTCAACAGCTAAGGCCAAGGCCACACATCCTCCCGTAATCGAGGCCGTGCGAGTGCCTCCATCCGCCTGAAGAACATCACAATCAATGAGGATCGAGCGCTCGCCCAGTTGAGTGAGATCCACGGTCGCACGAAGCGCTCGTCCAATCAGTCGCTGAATCTCCTGAGTGCGGCCCGAGACCTTCTCTCGATCCCTTTTACTTCTCGTATGAGTTGCCCGAGGCAACATAGCATACTCGGCCGTAATCCAACCCTGCCCCTTTCCCACCATCCAAGCAGGAACTGATTTCTCAATGGTTGCCGTGCAAAGGACGTGAGTATGGCCTGCCTGAATCAGTGCAGATCCCTCCGCATATCGGTTAACATGAGTCTCAATCTTCAAGGGCCTGATTTGAGAGAGAGATCGTTCACTTAAATTTCGAATCATGATTTCAAATCCATCTTTCTTCTCCGCCGCCCTCTCAACACCCGTCTGGAAAAAATCTCACGGTGCCACTGACTTGTCTCAGCCTCAGACCAAACGAAAACCGGCTGGTTTGATTTTCAAAAGCTTCCTTCCCTCTCCTTACCATGAGAAGAGGGCCAACTGAAAGTACACAAAAAAACTCTCCTAAAAACCCACTTTGGGTATAAGAAACCCTCGACACTCAAGGCTTGCCATGCGAGCCTCCGTCATCTCCAAGGAGTTTTCGTTTCGTCAAAAAAAAGATGCTTCAACCCAATCAAGTTCTCGATCAATGCGACTCGACCAATGACCTGGCTAAAAAATTAGCTGAGGAGGGAGCCCCTCATGGAAGCTGGATTTCGGCAAGCCGTCAGACCCTTGGCCGCGGTCGCTTAGGCAGAAGATGGGAGTCAGTAACAGGAAACCTCTTTCTTTCCATCGTCGTTCGAATCCCGGATCGTTTCCTATGGACTTGGGTCCCACTGACCACCGCATTAGGCGTTGTCCGCTACTTGAGCCTCACCTTCCCCAAACTTGAGCTTCAGATCAAATGGCCCAATGACTTGCTCTTAAGCGGCAAGAAAGTGGGCGGGATCCTTTGTGAAAGCTCCTCCACTTCAATCGTTATCGGAATTGGACTCAACTGCAGCCATGCTCCTTCATCTCCTGAGTTTCAGTGCACCGATCTAAGCTCTGCTCATTTTGAGCCAATCACAGCCGACTCCATCCGCATGGGGATCATCGGTTCCGTGGTTCAAGAAATCGATCGTTTGATGCTGAAAGGATCCGCCCAAAGTGAGAGTGAGTACTGGCGGTGGGCCGTTTTGAAAAAAGGAACGCTCGTCCAGTGGGGCGAGGGGCATGAATCTGGAGTGATCCTGGGACTCGGACCCAGTGGAGAGCTGGAAGTGGAAACGGATTTGAAAGAAAAAGTAGCTCTCTTTGCAGAGGAAGTCAGCCTAAGAAAGAAGCCCCAAAACCAGAACGATTTTGGGGCTTCTCGAGGAGGCGGTGGGTACAGCTCCTAAGCGTAACGTTCAGTTACGCAACTTGGGTCACTTTGCGCTTGGCTTGATAAGCCAAGAAGTGATCAATCTTTTTCTCGTAATCGGAAACGGGCTCCCCTGTTTTCTTGATGAGCCCAAACTTAAAGTGTTCATAATGTTCATTACAGAAATTAAACCGGACAGCCTCTCGCTTGCACCCATAGCAAAAGCAGCCCCCTGGCATTACGGCATGGGCTTTATGCTTTGAGCTCGTGGGCTTAGCCTCTGCGGCGTGCTTGGCCCCAGGCTGAGCTGCTGCTCCCCCGTGAATTTCCTTTGTTTTTTCCTTAGGTTCCGCTGGTGAACCGATCTTACCCTTTTCCTGTGCACTATTTGCTTTTGACATATTTAACTCCTTCTCCTCTTAAGACTCATCGTCCCCTTGAGTTTAAAACTTTAGCATTTTAGTACAGTAATAGAAGCAAGCACCCCATCTGGCAGAAGGTTTTGATAAATTTAATAGATTTAATATTAATTCAAAAAAATGACTGATCTAAAACCCAAAGTTGAGTTTGATCAGGGTGGATCGATACGAAGTTCAGGCTGTGGTGGAGCGCAAAATAGCTCAGTCTCTAACGAATGGCGATGCTGCCCCGGTTGGATGCCTTGCTGCTTAATCACAGGGTAAGAGCAAGCGAAGGCTAATCCTTGGCTTAAGCAGTTTCAGTTTTCTACGGGTGACAAAACCAGGAAATCGGACTCCAACACCCTCGCTAGATATCTAAAATGATCGGAAGAACGATGGGCTTTCGTCCGATATTGCGATCAAAAAATCGCCTGAGCTCAATACGAATGGTCTCCTGTAAATCTCCATTTGGCCCTCGGGATTGAGGATTTCTCTCAAACTCGATGACGATTTTTTTTACCAAGGCTTTTGCCTCTTCTAAGAGCCAGGCCTCTCGATCCTCATGAGTCAGTCCTTTGGCGATGATCTCAGGGCCCGAGATGATTCTAGAGCTCTCTACGTTTCGCACAAGCAGGGAGAAGACCACACCCTTTTCTCCCATTTGTCTACGCTCTCTTAAGAGAAGTTTTGAGATGTCGTTTCCTTCTCGACCCTCGACTAAAACGCGAGTCTCCTCCAAATGCTCTCGAATGGTGCAACTCTGAGGGGTGAGCTCCACCACGTCTCCATTGACTGCGAGGAGCACGTTGCTCTCCGGCATTCCACATTCTTTGGCTAATGCGGCATGATGAACCAAGTGCCGGTACTCGCCATGAATGGGAATAAAAAACTGAGGTCTCACCCGTTGCAACATTTCCTTGAGCTCAGGACGCGTGGCGTGACCTGAGACATGAATGTCATGGACCGCCTCGTACAAGACTTCAGCACCTTGCTTGAAAAGCTGGTTGATCATTCGACCAATGGCCTTTTCATTCCCTGGGATAAACTTTGAGCTCATTAACACGAGGTCGCCCTTTTGAAGCTGAATCTGGGAGTGATCCCCCGATGCAATTCGGACTAATGAAGAGCGATGCTCACCTTGACTGCCTGTGGAGAGCACAATGATTTGGTTACGCGGGAAATCCTCAAAATCATCTAAAGCGAGAATTCTGGACTCCGCTCCTTTTAAGTAGCCTGCCTCCATAGCGAGCCGGACGTTCTGCTCCATGCTACGTCCTGAGAGGAGAATTTTCTTATCCAAGCGCGCAGCCAGGTCAAAAATCTGTCCAATCCGCCCCACATTCGATGCAAACAGAGACACAATGGTGAGCCCATGAGCTGCCGCAAAAAGTTGCTCAAACTTCTGATAAATCACACTCTCACTCATACTGTGATCATGATGCTCAACATTCGTTGAATCCGACATCAGCAAGAGCACGCCCTCGTCTCCCGCTTGGGAAAACAGATCAAGGTCCATTTTCTCCCCGTAAAACGGCATTGTATCGATCTTAAAGTCGCCCGTATGAATGACTTTTCCCACCGGGGTATCAATGATCAGTGCGGCTGCATCCACAATACTGTGATTGACTGAAACCGTTCGGACTTGAAAGTGCCGAAAGGGGATTTGATCCCCCATGCGAAACACCCGGATCTCAACTGAGTCTTCTAAGCCGTACTCTTTCAGCCGCTCTCGAATTAACAGAGAGGAGAAAAAAGAAGCATAAACGGGAGCCCGAATCCCAGCCTTAAAAGCAAACGCCAAGGCACCAATGTGATCTTCATGACCATGGGTGATGAGAAAGCCTTTGACCTTCTCTTTGCGATCGCGAATGTATTTGAAGTCAGGAATCACAAACTCGACCCCAAAGTGGTCCAGATCAGAAAAGAGTAAACCGCAATCCACGATGAGGATCTCGTCCTCATATTCCAGGACCATGCAGTTCATTCCGATTTCACCCAGTCCTCCCAAGGGGACTACTTTTAATTCGCTCAAGTTCTTCTCCTAAAATTCACCTAAGGCGGCTGAATTAATGCGTGCGGCCACCACTTCAGCTGCAATATCTGTTTCTTCTCCCACCACCAGATCTGCGTACTGCCTGGTGGGCTCTAAAAACTCATGATGCATGGGCCGGACCGTGTCATAGTACTGTCGAATGATACTATCAATGGATCGCCCCCGCTCTTTGACATCCCGGTGCAAGCGACGAATGAATCGAATATCTGCTTCCACATTCAAATAAATCTTCAGATCAAATAAATGACGAACGTCTTCTTCCCAGAGAGTAAAAATTCCCTCCATTAGAACCGTCGCACAGGGGCCTAAGGACAGGGTTTCTTGGGTCCTTCGACTCATCTTAAAATCGTAAACGGGCACTTCAATCGTACCTCCATTTTTAAGCTGGTGGAGGTGTTGCTTCAGCAGAGCCCAATCAAAAGCTCTGGGATGATCAAAATTAGGCTCACCGTGCACTCGGAGCTCGGGATCAGGAGTCGGTAAATAATAGGAGTCTTGGTGTAAAATGGCGACGTGAGAGCTGAACTTGCCAGGCACCCGATTTAAGATTTTTTTTGCAAAAGTCGTTTTGCCCGACCCCGAGCCTCCAGCAATTCCAACTAAAAACATGGCACTCCTACTTCTTCCCTCAAGTTCAACTTTTATCTTCTTTTGCTCGTTTTTTTTAAAGTACTTAACCTTCTACCATAGTTTGTGGGTCTCTGCGCTTTTAGCTTCAACTGCGAAGGAATTTTCGAATACTTTTGCTGAAGGTCCAATTGAACGCTAGAGGGATCTACTCCTGAGGCTAGAGGGATGCGGAGAAAATACCCCCCAGGAACTAAAAGCGTATGAGCAAAGACCTCGTCAGTCAGTCCAGGATTAAAAAGGCGAACCTGTTTTGGATCTAAACTCAAATACTCTTCTAGAACTTTCAACTCAATAAAATCAGGGACTTGAAACTCAATAAAAGCAAAAGCTTGACCTCTTTCCACTTTTCCAAAGTATTTTTCTGAGTTTTTCTCCACTTCAATGGCCGCCAAGAGCTCAGCGAAGAAATTACTACTGGCGAACCCAAAAGACCGACTTCTGTAGTCCTTTATTAAATCCTCCAAATCATTGGATCCCACCACTCGCACCGCCCTCATGACTCCTTTTCGTCCGTGATTGTACGCCGTGACCGCTAAAGGCCAGCTCTTTAATGACTCGTAATTATCTTTCAACAGCTGAGCTGCAGCCTCTGTGGCACGAACCGGGTCATTTCGCTCATCAACTGCTGAGTTCACTTGAATGAACAACCGAGCCGTTGAGCGCATAAACTGCCAAACGCCGCTGGCCCCCACTTTAGATCGAGCTCTCAGATTAAAGCTGCTCTCCACAAAGGGTAATCGAGTCAACTCCAAGGGGAGACCCTGCTTTTTAAAAATCTCCTCCATGAACCCTAAAAAGGCCCCGGACTGATAGAGCCCATCGAGGAATCGATCCTTCTGACCCAGTTGAAACCGAAGCCTCTTGCGATGAGCTGCATTGAGAAATTTGTTGGGCTCACTGACGTCTTCAAAAAGCTCAAAAATTCGCCTCTCCTCCTGGGTCATGGTTTCAGGGCGATTCTGTTTCTTATGAACCGAAAAAAGAACCTCTCGCCAATGACTCTTCCGTTTTTTAATGAAGGAGGAGGAGTTCTCTTTTTCCTGTTCAAAGTCGACTTTCTCATAAACATGATCAATATACTTAGAATCATGAATGAATCCCTGACTTGAGGTCACCTCTGAATAGATGCGAACCCAGAAATCGACGTTTCTTTTCAGTCTAAAATCTGGTTTAAACGCATTCCAGTTTTCTGACTTCAAGAACTCATGCTCAGAGGGCTGCGGGGGAGGCACCGAGTGATCCTGAGTGAGCCCAAAGACTGAGCTTTCAAAGAAGACTAGCAAACCCAACACGAGAGGAAAATTGATCATACCGTTATTTTCTCCGATTCTGCGTCTCACGACCAGGAGAAAGCCTTGCAATCCATCAGTTTCCCTCTCTATGATGAAAAAAGTTTTGAAAGGCTGCCACATTTTATGCATAAAAGATTGCTTTGCCCTCTCCTTCCCTTACCCAATAAACCCACTCGACTTTCTGAAGACGAAGCCCATCATGCCACGCGAGTGCTTCGCTTAAGAAATGGCGACCGCATTGAAGCGCTCGACGGAAAAGGCCAAAAAAGACTCGTTGTGTTAAGAACCAATGAAGGCCCAGTGCGACTGGAATACCTAGAGGAGAGTCAGATTGAAACCAAGCCCACGGCATCCATGAAGATTCCCCCTGTGATCCTTGAACTGGGAATCCTTAAAAATGATGCCATGGGATGGGTGATTGAAAAAGCCGTTGAGCTGGGAGTCAAAACTCTCATTCCGGTCATCACCGATCACACGGTGGTTCAAATCAAAGCAAAGGGGCCTGAATCGTTTCAACACCGTTGGCAAAAAATAGCAGACCAGGCTTTAAAACAATGTGGACGCCTAGAACAAATGGAGATCCAAAAGCCGATTGCTTTGGACACGCTCATCCTCAGCCCCTCTCAGGGTAAACGATTTTGGTGTGATGAAGCCGCTCCAGGAGAAGCCCCATTTTTGCTCGATTGCTTCAAAAAAGAGCCGTTAGAAAAAAACTCCCCTCAACACATCTTAGTTGGGCCTGAAGGGGGCTGGAGCAAGCAAGAACGCCAACTGCTGGGGAAAAGCCCTCATCCTGATCAACTCAAACGGGTTTGCCTGAGCCCCCAGATTTTAAGAGCCGAGACGGCTGCGATTTTTGCCTCAGCTCTAATCTTAGGAGAAGGAATGCGCGACACTGAAGAAAAACCCTAGCCGCATCGGATTCTTCCGCCCCAAATCAGGGTTGACTTCACTGACAGTGAAACCCCGCTACTGGGATTTGAAGTGTTCATTCTGAGAAAAAATTTAGTCCTGAGGGTTGAAAGTCAAATGGGATGAGCTCTTCCAAGAAGGACTCATCCCATTTAAATTCAATTCAACTTTTCAATGGAGACATTCAACTATTCTTCAATCCAAATGCCTTCAGCGCGATCGATCACGTTGCCTTTTGAATCCATCAAGGAAAGCTCAACAATCCATTCTCCCAGCTTGGGCAATTGAACACCCACCACGTGATAAACTCCAGGAATCACTTGATTATCAGCATCTGTGACGGAATCAATCCCTGAAAACCGGCCCACATGAGAGCAAGCACAGGTCATCTTCAGAGAAACTCGAAGTTTTGCCTGAGGATCTACGAAGTTTGGAGAATTCTGTTGGTCATCCGAATTCCAAAACTTAATTTCAAACAATCGGCCCTCTTCCGTTGCAGGAAGCCAATTGAGTGAAGCCGTGAGATTTTTTTTATAAAATTCAAACCGAATATCATCCCGCGGCTGATCCAGCTCAGTCAAATAAGAGGAACTCCCGTGACTGGAAGCTGACTCTTCTAGTGAGTTGCTAGAATCGTTTGAAACACAGCCCAAGTGAAAAGACAGGCAAACTACCGTGAACAAAAGAGTTTTTTTCGACATGCGTGACCTAATAACAGCGTTAAGTTGAAAAAGCAAAAAAAGAAAAAAGCCCAAACTCTGCCTGAGTTTTCAAGGTTTTACCGATTGGAGGAACCCCATTTTAGTGTCCGTCCACCCTTTTTCTCCAGGCCTGCCTCAAACCCTCTTGATCCTCCGGGTGAGCAATCTGGATTAAGGCCTGTGCCCTCTGATCAAAATTTTTCCCATAAAGATCCGCAACCCCATGCTCCGTAATCACCCAGTGCACATGAGCTCGAGTCGTCACGACACCTGCACCCTCTTTTAATACAGGAACAATCCTAGGCTCACCTTGAAGCGTTCGACTGGTGAGAGCAATGATGGCTTTGCCGCCGGGAGAAAGCGAAGCGCCACGAATAAAATCCATCTGCCCCCCCGTACCCGAGATCACTCGAGCTCCGATGGAATCCGCGCAAATTTGGCCCGTTAAATCCACTTCCACTGCAGAATTGATCGCGACCACTTTTGGGTTTTGAGCAATCACGGAGGGGTCATTCACAAAGGCACTATCGAGCTGAACCACAGCTGGATGATCATCGATGAAGTCATAGAGGGCCTGGGTTCCCACAACAAAACCGGAAACGATTTTTCCAGGATGGATTTTTTTCTTCGAATTATCGACTGCTCCGGATTGAACGAGCTTAAGGACTCCATCACTCCACATCTCACTATGAATCCCCAAGTGACGATGATGAACCAAAGCCTCCAGCACTGCATCGGGAATGGACCCGATGCCCATCTGGAGGGTTGAGCCATCTTCAATGAGGCTTGCCACGTGATGAGCAATTTGCTTTTCCTCGGGCCTAAGAACTTTGGGGGCCTCCTGCGGAATAGGGGTATCTACCTCAATCCAGGAGTGAAACCGACTCAGATGCACATACCCATCGCCATGCACTCGAGGCATTCTTGGATTTACCTGAGCCACCACTATTTGAGCCCGATCCACCGCTGCGCGGGCAATGTCCACACTGGTTCCAAGCGTGCAATAGCCATGACGATCAGGGGGAGAAACATGAACCAATGCTAAATTGACAGGAAATCGCCCAGAGCGAAAAAGGTTTGGAATTTCAGACAAAAAGCAAGGAATGTAGTCTACAAAACCGGGCCTAAATCGCTTCCTCAGATTGGCGCCCACGAAGAAGGCCGAGACGCGAAAATGCCCCTCCCATTGAGGCTCTGCATAGGGCGCTTGACCCATCGTGTGCAGATGCACCAGTTCCACATCGTGGAGCCGATCGGCCTGGGCTAAAAGGTGATCGATGAGCGCCAATGGGGTTGCAGCTCCACCGTGAATAAAAACTCGATCTCCCGATTTCACTGGAAGTTCAAACTGTGAGTTCTTCATGATCACTCCGGTTTCAAGGCCTTCTGACCGCTGTGGGTCGCCACCTCATCAAAAGTAAGGCATAAGACACCACGCTCACACTGCTCAGCGCCATTGCAGCGGACGCTAAAATCGGCGTTAAATAACCCAGTGCTGCCAGCGGGATGCCCAGCAAGTTGTAGAGAAACGCCCAAAATAAGGCGATCTGAATCGTCCGATGAGTTTTTTCAGATAAGTCGATGGCATCCCCTACTCGATTCAAATCAGAGCCCACCAAAGTCACGCGAGCAACTGCTTTTGCCACATCCGTTCCACTCGCCAGTGAAATACCCACATCCGCACTCGCAAGAGCCGCTGCATCATTCACTCCATCGCCCACCATCGCCACAACCGAAGCGCCGGACCCAGACGGGTTTGGGGACTGCTTGAGAGACTGAATCTTACTGGCCTTCTCCTGGGGAAGCGCTTCAAAATAGACCGAATCCATCCCCAGTTGAGATGCAATGGCCCGAGCGCTGGCTTCCCGATCCCCAGTCATGAGCACTAAGCGAATCCCTCGAGCTTTGAGTCTCTCCAAAGCCTCCTGAGCCGACGGCCGCAGGGACTCTCGAAATACCAAGGCCCCCAAAACTCGCGCCCCATTTTGGCCCACCTGAGCTAACCACGCCAGAGAACACCCTTGACGTTCCCTTTCCTCTGCTTTTTTCCAGGCCAAGTCCCGCTCAGGAAGCAAGGACCCATCGGAAATCCCCCCTTTTTCTTTTAAAAATCGACGACTCCCCAGAAGAAAACGCCTTCCCTTGAAGCTTGCTGAGATCCCAAATCCCGTGTGATAGGCGAACTCCTGTGGTGGCTCAAGCGCTAGTCCGCGTTTTTGAGCTTCCTCGCCCAAAGCGCGAGCAAAAGGATGTGGGCTCCCAGACTGTAAAGCACACGCCACGGCGAGGATCTCTTGAGGGTCTTCCCCTGAGGCTTGGATCACCTCAATTAACGCCGGATGACCTTCAGTGAGTGTGCCTGTTTTATCCCAGACCAGCCAATGAACTTGCCTTAAAAGCTCCAACGATTCAAAGTCCCGAAATAAAATCCCAAAGCGGGCCCCGACTCCCACGCCGACGCTGACCGCTGTGGGAGTGGCTAAGCCCAATGCACAGGGGCAAGAAATCACCAAGACCGAAAGGGCGGGTCGAATGCCTTGGGACCAATCTCCAGTCAAAAGACCCCAAGCCAAAAACGAGAACGCGGCTACCGTTAAAACCAACCCCACCAAGCTTGCACTGAGTTGATCCACCCTTTTTTGAAGCGGAGCCCGGGAGGTTTGTGCTTGCTCCACGTGCTGGATCATCTTCTCCAATGAAGTCTGAGCTCCAGTGGAGGTGACTTCCAGAATGATCAGCCCATCTAAGTTGATGGCTCCGCAGAATACAGAATCCCCCACTGTCTTCACCACGGGCAAACTTTCCCCCGTGATTAGTGACAAATCCAGCGAGGCCATACCCTGAACGATCTGACCATCGACGGGGATCTTTTCCCCGGCTCTCACTAACACCCGTTCCCCGGGAAACACAGTCTCAATCGGTAGCTCTATGGGTTGGTCCTCACGCAGGACTCTTGCGCGATCAGGCCGAATCTGAGCGAGGGCCTGAAGAAGCCCCCCCGCTTTGATTTGAGCACGTGACTCCATCCACTGACCCAGGAGGACGAAACTAATGATCATGGCTGAGGACTCAAAATACCCATGCCCGGCCGATCCATTGGACCCGAAAATAGAGGAGAGCGCCTCTTGAGTGCTGATGACCCATGCGACCGATGTGCTTAAGCACACGAGCAAATCCATCGTCCCACGCCCCTGCCTTAAGGCCCTCCAACTATTCACGTAAAAGGGGATTCCAAAAAACCACTGGACGACCGTCGCCAAAACCAACTGAACCCCGATCGGAAGCATCCACGAGTCATTCCAGAACGATCCCACCATGGAGACCACAAAAGGGGAACTCAACAGGAGACTGAAAAAAGCATCTCTTCCCCGTCTTTTGGACTTCTCGGAAGCCTCCTGAAGGTGACGTTGAAGGGCTAAAGCCAAGGAGGACTCCTGGGGGAGAAGACTCGCTGCATAGCCTTGGGTTCTCAATGCAAGCAGCAGGGAGTCGACGACCTGAGCTGTGAGACTCTCCTGAAGCTCCCCATCCAATAAAACTCGAGCTCCTGCCCCCAGAAGATGAACACTAACTGACTCCACGTGAGGGACCTTCTTGAGCGCCTCTTCCACGTGAGCCACGCAAGAGGCACAGCTCATTCCCTCAATTTTAAGTCGGATCCACTTTCCCATCCTGCTGTCTTACCACACCTGAGCTGCTGACTAGGCGAATCAGTGTGATTTCCGAGGGATTGATCAATCGATTTGGAGGTCCCCAGTAGCCTGTTCCCGCATTGACGTAAACCCACATTCGACCGTGACGATTCAATCCCTGCAGATATCGATGTGCAAAACTGACTAAAATACTCCACGGAAAGAACTGCCCCGCATGGGTATGTCCGGAGAGTTGTAAGTCGTAACCCAACGGTTCAGCCTCAAAACAACTATCGGGCCGATGAGCTAGGAGGAGCTTAAAATCGCAGTCTTGATCGGAAAGGCGCGCTTTTTTGGGATCGGTCTGATGATCGGGTATGAACTGGTGAGCTGAGGTATCGGTTACGCCTGCTACTAAGAGTTTTTTTCCTTGAAACTGAAGAACCCGATTGGAATTCATCAGTGGCGTGAAACCAAGCTCGGTTACTTTTTGAATCCACTGCTCAGCTCCCCAGTAGTACTCATGATTGCCTGTGACGTAAAATGTCCCCAAGGGCGCTTTCAATTGGGCTAACGCGGTCATCTTGGAAGATAGAGTCTCAGGAATTCCATCGACCAGGTCTCCTGTGACTGCGATCAAATCCGGGGAGAGCCCTAAGACCCTCTTCACCACATTTTCAACGTACTGAGAACCAATCGTTCCTCCCACGTGGAGATCCGAGATTTGAGCAATCTTCAGTCCATGAAGCTCTTTGGGAAGGTTCGGAAGAGGCACCGAAACTTCCTTGACTTGCGGTCCTTGGACCACTTCATAAAACCCAAGGCCAGCCATCCCCCCTGAGAGACCAACCAGCGCTGTTTTTAAACTTGAGACGAAAAACTCTCGACGCTCTGGCTGAACTGGGCTCAGATCAAAACGCTGGAATAAGGCTAAAAGCGAATTACCCAGATCCAAAGGCAAGGAGAAAAGCAGATACGTTGCCCAGACTCCCATCCCAAATGCGCTCAATCCGACTAAGACAGGGTAGGCCGGGGAGGACTGAAACTTAAGATCCAAGCGAAGTAAGAACTGACTTAAAGTGAGGAGAAGAAAAAAACCACAACCTACGATCCAAGCTAAAGTCTTTTTTCCAGGAAGTAAACTATTTGCCTGATAAACGGTATACCCTAAGAGTAAGGGAAGAACCGAAAGCATCGCCCAATATCGCCATTTCATAAACACCTCAAATGATCCGACTTAATTTTGAAAGAATTAAAAATGAATTCCTAACCCTGCTGCTGCATACGGATAAAGCTGCCTCATTGAAGCTGAAAGTAAGACTCCCGCGTCGATGAACCCCGCAAATTGAACCCTGCTAAAACGCACCAGAAAGAACCGAATCCCCAAGGCCCCGCCCCAAAACACTGTCGACTCCGTTTTTCCTAAACGCAACCTCAACTGAGGCTGAATGGCCGTCCTAAAGTTGGGTTGAATCACGAGTGAACCGCCCAAAAAAGTTTCACCGGGAATCAGATTAGAATAAACCGCACCTAGCGCTAAAGACCGAGAGGCAATCCCTTGATCCGCTAGCGAGAAGGTATAGGTGAGCTCACCTTCTCCTCCAAACCTAATTGAGTATACCAATGGGCCAGGAGTCAGGCTACTATTGGATGCACTCACGCCGGTTACCGCGGCAAAACCCATCCCCCGAAGAACGAAACCCCAGTCTCGAGGGAGGTGATACCCGTTGGGATCTTCTAAAAAAGATTCGACTTTATTACTGGCCAACTCCCGTTTGAGTTCATCGGTTTCAAGTGCATTGGCCTGAACGTAGCCAAAACTCCCCTGGGGGGTCATCACTTTGTACCAATTGATCCCCTTGGAATCGGTCACCCATTTTGAACTGGAGCGGACCTTTTGACCGATGGTCAATTCTCCGATCACAGGTGATTTTTTCTCAGGCCGCTCATGCACTCGGACTTCTTCTTTAATGACTCGTGCTTTTTGATGCCCCAGAGAAAGAGTCGGGATCAGAAGAAAAAAAATCAGCAGCAGATTTTTTCTATGAAGAATGGACATAGTCCAAATTTTAGCATCGGTTTGAGATGAAACATAGGTCACTCATTTTTTTAAAGCCTTTTTAAAAAAATCATTTCTGACTTGATACAGGATCGATTTTATGAGGCTCCTGGAAAAAGACTAAATGTTAAGTAAACCCAACCACTCAGGACAATGAGAATTAAAAAAAACAAAATCCAGATCCGAAAAAAGCTCTTATTCATGGGCAGAATCGAGTACCAACTACGAAACCAAGAGCCCGCAGGAGCCCCTTCTAAAACGGCTTGCAAGCGCGGAAAAATCACCTGCAACTCTTTTTGAATCTGAGCTCGCCCCGCCTCTGGATCGGCTAACGATGGATTTCCCCAATAACCTTCAATTTTTTTAAACACCCGCTTCAAGAGCCTTTTTAAAAGCAGAGCCTCGCGCTTGCGCTCGGGTAATCCTTGAAACTCAAAATTCAGCTGATCTTTTAAAAATACCAAAGCCAAGGACGTATCGATCCTTCCTCCATGCTCCAGGGGATCAGGCCAAAGAGGAGACCTAAGAACATCCTGGGCCCGAATTAAAGCCGAGCTGCCCGATAGGAGATTCGGTACAGGGCCCTTCTTCCCGAGTCTTGAGCTCAACTTTTTCCACCGAGCCGCACGTTGAATTAATTTTCCAGCGTCCTCAATGGCCGTTAACTGCTTAGGCCCTAGATGCCCACTGAAACAGACAAAATGATAAAATCCCCGTTTCATTAAGCTCTGACAGGCATCCACCAGCCAGTCTCTTAAGACATGAGCACGAACCGTCAATTTTAATCCCGAGGTGTTGGCTTCAATCCCTAAGGGCAACGCAGGCATCAACACCCCAACCCAGCCCTCCATCTGCTTCTCTAAGTGAATCGCCACTTGCTCGGAAAAGCCCTGCGCCACCAGTGGGTCTAACCCCAAAGGCAAATGGGGGCCATGATCCTCCAAAGGCCCTACGGGAAAGAAAAAAACCGTTTTTTCTTTGGGTAAACTCTCGAACTCTGCTGCAGTTAACCGAATGAACTCAACTGGCATCCCCACTCATCCCCAGAAGTTTGATCGCATTTCTTCCTAGGATAAGCTGAGCTTGCTCAGGATTCAACAAACCTGTGGAGACGGCCTCTAAAACTCTTCGCTTGCCGACTGCCATATTATTTCCCAAAAGCGGCCAATCGGAGGCAAAGAGAACCCGGTTGGGACCCATTCTTCGAACGGCTTCCCCAATGACTTCCGTAGGTTGCCAAGACGTATCCACCCAAACATTTTCAAACGCCTCCCCTAAGTCCAAGGCCTGCGTGGGTTCGTGGAAATTCATATGAGCTAAGATAAATTGAGTTTTTGAATAGGTTTGAAACCAGGGCTTAAACTTTTCAGCGCTGCAGAGCTCGGGATTTCGATAGAGGAGACGAGAGTGTAAACACCCCGTATGCAGGATGACGGGCATCCCGAGATCCTGAGCCATACGAAGCAGGCTTTTATAACGAGGGGACCGAATGCCCTCCCCGTCTGAGGCAGCATGAATTTTAAGAAGCCTAGCCCCGTTTTGATGAAACTGCTTTAACAGCTGAGCAGGCCTGGCTGCAGTTTTTGGGATATTCACAGCAGCAATGAGACGGGGATTTTGCTGAGAAGCTGCCAGAACGAACTCATTTTGAATAAAAGGGGGATGAGCGATTAAAACCGAGTAATCCACTTCTGCTTCGAGCATCGCCTCTTGAAGATCGCCTAAAGTGGACTCAAATCCCAGGTGAGCCAAGGGAACGAGACTTGCCAACTGATCCAATCCTTTACGCAGGGGTTCAGGCAGGTGTCGTAAGACGGTTTGGACCTGATGCGCTGAGCGAACCCAAGGTTTCAACCAGGCCCTTGCCCGACGCCTCAGGCTTTTTTTTTGTGAAACGCCCGCTGCGGCCTCAAGCTGGGGAACCCTAGCTGGAGAGCGTCTGAAGAAGGCATGGACATGAAAATCAACCGTAACGGACTTCATCTGAGCCAAAATTTATCTGCCCCCAGAAGAACAGTCAATGGAACTTGGGCAAATTCTGTGGTTAAAGGGAGCCATGACTGCAGCTTTCATCACTGGACTTCTAGCCACCGTGGTTTGTTTATGGATCGGACTTCAGAACTTGGGACTTTCTGCCTCCACCCTTCTTCAAGCCATCTTAGTTTCAAATGGAGTTGGGCTGATCTCGATTTTTTTCACATTACGAGTCATTCGCAAGCTGCCTCCCCTAAAAAGCGGAAATCTAGGATTAATTCGGGCATGGATGATCTTAGTGAGCGTCTATTTGACTCTTTTTAAAGCGTTCTGCCCTTCCCTGGGGAGCTTGGAATCGTTTTTTTCTCTCATTTTTCCTTTGATCCTCACCAATGGTTTCAGTATTTTGATTTTCGGTCCCATCCAAGATTACTTAGTTCGATTGGAACAAAAAAAGAGGCGATAAAAAAATGGAATACAACTTAGTAGAACAGTGGTTGAGAAAAGATCCCATGCGCTGGATCTCAGGAGCTTTAGCAGGAGTGCTGGCTGGAGCAATTGCGATGGTAGCAGCAGGGATGATTGCCTCTCAATCTGGGCTGGAATTCCTATTTCCTCTTAAACTCATCGGAACCATTCCCTTGGGGGCTCAAGCCACAGAGCTGGGCTTTACCCCAGGAGCAATTGCAGGTGGAGTCGTCTTAGGGATCCTCTGCAGCGTATTAGGAATGATCTACTCTCATTTTGTGTTTAGCAACTCGCTGGACGCCCTTTTAGCGATGGGATTGGTCTGGGGATCCTTCAGCTGGATCTTCATTTGGAACCTTTTCATGCCCTCATTTCGAACTATCTTTAATGCTCATGCCTCTTCGGGAGTTGCTTTTTTCATCTGCCTGCTCTTTGGCTCTTCCCTCTCAAGCGTGAAGCTGTTTTACCGGGCGCTGAAAAGCTAGTCGCTGACTGAAGCGAGTTTTCCGCATCCGCATCGCCTAAGGGACATCTTTTTAAACTCTGCTGTCGAGATCCAGCTGGGATTTAGAATCTTCGTGCGCGTTGAATCAATTCAGTGGTGCTTCGCCCGGGAACAAATGGAAGGGAATGGACTCTTCCTCCTTGGGCCAGCACCTGCTTTGAACCCACGATTTGATCCACGGACCAATCCCCCCCTTTTACTAAAACCTGCGGCTGAAGCCACTCAATGAGCTCCAAAGGGGTGCTCGACTCAAACCAAGTAACAAAATCCACGGACTCTAACGCAGCGATCACCTCTAATCGATCAGCCAAAGGGGAAATCGGACGCGTAGGACCTTTAAGACTACGAACCGACTCATCGGAGTTTAAAGCAACCACCAGCAGATCTCCACAACCCCGGGCTTGCTCCAAATAAGTGACGTGGCCTTTGTGAATCAAATCAAAGCACCCATTGGTGAACACGACCTGGGCTCCTGTGCTTTTTTTAGCCTCTAATAGGGGTCGTAAATCATGGGCAGCTTGAATTTTTGAGTAAAGCGGTCTCATTCTTCCATTCTCCTAAGACGCGACTGAGGATGTCATGCCAACCTGAGCGACTGGAGTTTAGCGCAGACCAGAGAATTCCCAAACCGAAAAGCAAAAGACTCGGAAGAAAGACCAGGGCCCTGAAAAAAATGCGAGCGGAGGTACCGTTGAGCTTCATTTGAAATAAAAACTTACCCAGGCTCGATTTAAAAAGAACTTCCTGAAATCCAATGAAGAACCAACCGGTCAAAAGGAAAAAACTCAGAATCAAGCCCCCTTCATGAGCCGATGCCCACTCTTCAACGTCCATTTCTCCAAACCAGACGACACCAATGAGAATGGTTCCGAGAACCAGAGAATTAAACGAGAGATCAAAGACATAAGCAAGCAAGCGTTTCATGAGATACCCTAAGCCTAAATCTTCCCCCACAACTGGAGTTGGCTTGAGGTTCAAAGTGGCCGAGGCTTGCTCTTGTTTCACCACCGGTACAGAGATCTCAGGCCCGAAGTGAGCCAGGGGAGAATGATTTCCCCTCACGGCTCGGGGCTGCCCCCCTCCCGCAAGTTGACGCGCTGGCATCACCGGAGTCGGTCTTCCTGCGGCAACGGCTCCCGTTCCTGTAGAATGAGTTTTTGGCTTTTTTCCAATCGGAGCGTAAGGTAACCCATCGGAGAAGGGATGAAACCCGAGTCCATCCGTAATGGGCTCAAACGAAAGGGAAGACTCCTGCATTCGATCCATCGAAATTTTTTTTTGATCCATAGGTAATATTCATGATGACTTTGATTCTTGTGAGTTGTCAACCCAGGGATCTCAGATAAGATAGAATTATATGCTTTATTTATTTAAATCGGCTTGGGAAAAACAGAAAAAAAACGAATTAAACGATCTCGTCCTTTTGGGCTTCGTCACACTCATGATCCCGCTGATCTGGGTCATCTTCTTAGGTTGGTCGCCCCACCTCTGCATCTCAGGCAACGATGCAACGAAGATTCTTTTTCCTTTCTATGAGGACCTGGCAAGAGAAAAAGGAAACTGGCAAGCACTGCTTTACCGACCGGAGATTTTAGGAGGCTTCGTTATTCACGGTTACTTTGGATCCTATCCGATCACCCGGCTTTTAGCCTGGCTCAACTTAAGTCCGCTGAGTATTTTGAACTGGACATTTCTCTCCATTCACATTCTTTTTGGATTCTTTTCACTGCGTATCAGCTTTCAACTCAAGAGCCTTCTTTTTGCTTCGTCTAAATCCATCAAGAGTGCTCATTCACCGGCTCCAGATCAACGCCCCTGGATTCAACACCTCTCAGCTCTTGCAGCGGGTTCCTCAGCTTTAGCCCTCAATGCATTTGCTCCCGTAGTTGCCTGGAGAATGGCTTATGGGCACCCCAATATTCTCTCAGGGTCTTTTATTTTTCTCTCCTGCTTGAGCCTCATTCTTTCTTCGCTTCAACAGACTCTTTCTATCACTTTTTTCATCACAGCGCTTTTAGCCCTCATCAGCTGCTTTGAGTACCAAAGCTATCAGATGATTCTCTACTCAGGGGTGTTTGGCGCCCCCATTCTGCTGGCTTTTCTTTGGCCTAAGACCGAGGACGGCCGGGGAGACTTGAAAAAAACCCTCCCCCTCTTAATCTGGATCCTTGGCGCCTCGGCTGCGGCCTCCTTAGGCGTGATCTGGCCTTTCGTTCAACACGCCTTAAGCACCGATACGGCACGATCCATCTTAGGTCGAAACATCGCTTACAGCTATTTGACTTCAAGCGCCATGGATTGGCTCTCCTCACTTCCCTGGTCCCAAGTCCTGACCTCCGTAGCCAGGGAGAATGCTTTTTTTCATCATGAAATTAACTACCCCTTAGGCCCCTTGCTGCTATTGCTGCTCCTGATTCCCTGGAAAAAACCAGGCGCTTCACCCGTCTGCAAGCGCCTTGGTCTGGGCTTACTCCTCAGCGTGTTCTTAGCTCTGACTTTTAGTATGAGAGTGGAGCCCATTCCCTCCCTGCTATTTGCCTTCATTCCACCGCTTAAATTCTTCCGAGTTCCAGCCCGTGCCATCTTACCTTTTGCTTTCATGCTCCCTATTCTAGCCTCAAGCGTGCTGCTAGCGGCTCAAGCTCGACTTCGGCATTCCCCGATTTCCCAGAAAAAAACGGCTTTTTTAGCGGGCCTGGGCTTAGTCTCATTCTTCTTCCCCTCCGCCTTGCGCGAGGGGTTCTGCTGGATGCTCAGTTGTTTTGCCGTTCTGGAGCTCAAGTCGTTTGCTTCTCAAAAAATCAAACCCACACATCCTCTGGTCATTGCCCTGATCTTAGGCATGAGCAGCATCTTAGAATTCTCCGAGCGACTGCAACCCTATTGGGACCAGGAGTTTTTAGAGACCTTTCAAAACAATCGTAAGCAAGAGATTTACTCTCAAGCTCCCGCGTTAAAATCAGCCCTCACTCGTACACTTTTAGGCATTGAAGCCGAGCCCTTCTCACTCAATCGGAACTATCCCCTGGGAGTCTCCACGCTTTCAGGCTACTTTAGCCCCCCCTCCCGCTTCATCTCCCTGTTTTTTGCTCTCAACCAAAGACCCGCCGACATCATGGCCATGGCGTTCCCCTTTACGCCTAATTTACCGGGGTATACGGCGCTCAGGGAGCTCTACAACGTGGCTTATCAGATTGCTGAATCCCCAAGCCAAATCTCGGTTCAGCCCCTACTTCCTGCTCCAATCGGTGAAGCATGGTTCAGTCAAAAACTTCAGTCTTTTAGCTCGATCGAGGAGCTGGCCCAAAGTCTCAACCATCAAGGCGCTTGGATCGGTGCCTACTTAAAGGACAGCTTAGCCCTCGTTTCTGCAGACCCGATGGTCGAGAAAGCGAACCTGCCACGTGAGTTTTCCCCCGAATGCCAAAAGGCCCGCATTCAGAACGTCTCCGCTCCCCAACACCTACAAAAAGTGACTCTCCAGGTTGAAACCCAAGCCGATTGCCCACTCACCTTATCGATGAACTACATCGAACCTCTCACGGCTTTGGGAAAAACAGCACAAGGAGCGTGGATCCCACTTCGTGTATTTCCTGCCTATGGAGCACTCACGGGCATTCTGGTACCGGCTCAAATTCAGGAGATCCAGCTCGAACCCAAGGTTAAAACTCCACTTTGGGTTCAGCTCATCGAAGGCCTAGGTGGGATGCTTATTTTGGGGCTTTTCATCCAATCCCTGAGGCAAGGGAAGTCCGACCCCACCTGCTGAAACTTGATTTCTGATGCTTAAAAAAATACTCAGAAAAGGGATGCAGCCTGGATTAAAAAGTCTTGGTGAGGTGAACAAAAATCTCTCTCCCAGCAGCATAGCTTGAGCCATTAAATCCATCGGCAAAAGTCACGGCATATGCGTTGTCCAAGAGGTTCAGAACATCCAGCGAGATCTTCGAGTTGGAGAATAGACCCTTGGGGCTCCACTCATAACTTAGACTGAGATCAAACTTTAAGTTAGCTGGCAGAGGACTGATTCCATTGGGTTCGGGACGAAGGCCACTGCCGTAAACCCCTTGAATCGAGCCAGAGAACTGATTGAGCGTATAAAGAAGCCCTGAGGTGATGGTGTGAATCTGAACGTGATCCAAAAACTGGTAGGATGAAGAAGGCAAATCATCTTGAGCTAAGTCTTGAAACGCAAACATCCCTCCACGAATCCCTCTTCCTTTAGCAATCTCATAGGAATAGTTAAAATACTCCGAGAGATCCTCCGTCAGCTTTCCTTTGACAGAAAACTCCACCCCATAGGCAAAGCCTTTTTCATAGTTATAGGGTTGGCTTAAGACGGTGTTGAGCAGCTGCGCATCATCAAGCATATTGGTGGAGTCGCGATAGTAACCATTCAAAGAGACTTGGTGCGAGTTTCCCAGCTGCTGATCCACGCCCACTTCATAGTAATCATCCACCTCCGCTTTGATGTCATACGGAGCAATGGGTGAGCCTGCCTGACCTAATTGCTGATAGGTGAGTCTTAAATTCTCCATAGGCGAGGGGATGAAGAGTTTTCCGTAATACAGATGAACCTTGGTGGAGTCCGTGGGCAAAAGGTTGAGTCCAATTCGAGGCTGTAACTGAGACTCACTGGAGTCAACCCCGGGGGAGCTAAACTGGGTTGCCGTAAAACGAAGGCCTGCATTCAAATGAGCCCAATCCGCAAGCCTCATTTCATCCTGAACGTAGGCGTTTTGAAATGAACCGGAAGCGGGATCCTGGTTACGAGAAGACACGGGAGTGCGTAGCCTTTTGATCACATCCACGGACCCTGAGGAGTAGCCTGCTTGAAACTGAGTCCCTACCTTAAATAAGTTCCACTCACTCAATCGAGTGCTGTAATCTGCTTTGACTCCAAAGTTATGAATGTGACGATCCTGCGCAAAAGAAACGGCGTTTGGATGATTAGAGAATAAATCGCGATCGGGATCATTGATGTACTTGGCTTGAATGAACTTCCAATAAGGGGCCACTTGAAGGGATGTTGCCGGCGCAAGGGAGTGCTTCCAAACGAGCTGATAAAACTGATTGAGTTCAATCTTGTTATTATTCGTATCAGGCGGAGTATAAACTAGGGTCTGATCATTCTGAAAAATCGAATCCGTGGGTTTAAACCGATCTGGAAAATTGGGGATCTGAAATTGAGTGTACTGACTTAACCCCGTGAGGCTCCACTTGTTTTGAGGGTCAGATTGCCAATCCAACTTAAGAAACTGATTGTGCCCTAGGGCTTGATTGTGAATCGACTCACGCCCCCCCACGTTTTTCTGGGTCAAACTCAAGGGCTGAGGAGTATCTAACCCACGGTCTGTCCTAAAGAACCCTGCGGAAAAAAAGTACCTCAAATTCCCCGACTCGTTTGAGCCCCCGTATTGAAACTGAGGAGAAACTCGATTGAAGCTTCGATAATTAAGCTCAACCGAACCTCCCGGCGTCTGATACCCTGATTTGGTCGTAATGTTGACCACAGCCGCCATCCGCTCTCCATACTCAGCCGGAAGTCCTCCAGTTAAGACCTCCATCTGAGCAATGTTTCGTGGGCTGAACGCATCGGAGAACGTTCCAGAGGGGGAGTCAGGCATTTGGACCCCATCAATGCGGTACTGAACGTTCCCGTGATTCCCCCGAACAAAGAGAGAACCAAACGGACCTTGGACCACCCCTGGAGTGGTCGAAGAAATGAGCTGCGATAAACTGACTTGTTCACCTTGCGGAAGAGATCGAATTGATTCTTGGGTGAGCTTCACTCGGCTTGAAACCTGAGCGGGCTCAATGAGCTTTCGCTTGGCCTTGACTTCTAAAACCAACTCCTCAGTTTCTTCGGCCTGAAGCGGTAAACCCACTCCAATCCAGTAAGCACTGAAGATGAGTGAAATTCTTTTTTTCCACATCCAAGAAAAACCTTGTCTAAGGACGAATACTCATCCTGATTCAAAACTTAGGTGACCCCAAGGAAGCCAATTCACCGCAGCTCAGGGGCTTTAACTTAAAATCGATGTTAGGATTTTTTCGACCAAGAGCCGCACCAGCCCTCAGCACTCACCAATCCAGCCGTCAGCATTTGGCATTTTCCCCAAGACTGGTTCACCGAGGTGTAGAGTGCACAGTTCTTACAGTTCTGGTTTTTTGCCTCAGGCTTCTTACGATTCGGATACTTCACGAAATCAATTCGTTTGGTGTCCGATTTATACCCAATGGCGGTGGCTACGGGATCGGTCTCAGGAACGGCTGTTGCGCCTGCAGGCAAGGGTTCTGCTTTGGGCGCAGCAAAGGCTTTTAAACCCAACAAAGGAAGAAGGGCCGATGCAACTAAGCCTGACACAGAAAGCTGTAAAAAATGCCTTCGGTTCATAGACTGGGACTTCACTGGACGATTCGATGGCGAGGAGCTCATAGGTTTTCCTTTTCACAGATCTCGGTTGATTTTCATAGATCTCTTCACTCAAACGAAGTGAGAGGGTCTCATGCTTCACCTGCAGGAGGTCTTAAGCCCGGCTTTCAGAAGCAGGACTGGCTTCACTTTTTTGGACTCAATCCTCAGATGCCCTAGTGTTATGACAAAACCCCTAGAATGAGAACAAAAAAAATTCCCTGACTCACGAGCCGTTTACCGAGACAGAGAAAAGTCCGAGATCCGCCGTTAGGAACTCATTTTTGACCCCGTCTCAGGTTGATACAAGGCCAAGGCTTTGAGCTTTCTCGAAGCATGATCCACAATGGGAGCAGGATAGTGAATCCTCTTTAAAAACGCCTCGCCCAAGCGATGAGGGGCATGAATCTGCTCTGAGGTGAGCCCGCCGAGTTCAGGCACATAGCGTTGAATGTACTGTCCTTCCGGATCAAACTTCAACGACTGAAGCTCGGGGTTAAAAATCCTAAAATAAGGCTGAGGGTCACACCCGGTTGAGGCGGCCCATTGCCAGCCTCCATTGTTCGGGGCCAGATCGCCATCGAGCAGTTCCTTCATAAAATACTGCTCCCCCCAACGCCAATCGATGAGAAGATCCTTAGTCAAAAAGGAGGCCACAATCATCCTCACTCGATTGTGCATCCAGCCTTCTTTTTTCAGCTGCCTCATGCCCGCATCAACAATCGGGTAACCGGTTTTTCCCTCTTTCCACTTCTCAAAAAAATCGAGATTATTTTCCCACTGCAGGTTCTCATATCGCTTCAGAAAGGACTTCTTCTCCACTTCGGGCTTAAAATACAGAATCGAGTAATAAAATTCACGCCAAGCTAGCTCCTTGAGGTACTTCGTCTCCCCCGAGCTTGACTTCAATTTTGCAGCCGACAGACCAAGCTCAGCAATGATCTGACTCACTGTTAAGGAGCCATTCTTTAGAAAAACTGAAACCTGGGACGTTCCTAAGATCCCCGGGAAATCACGCTTCTCTCCATATTCAGAAAGACGTGACCGAAAGCTCTGCAGGTGATGGAAAGCCACCTGACTTCCAGCTGCAGGAATCGGGATGGTCACTTTTTTCTGATTCTCCTCTTTAAATCGCTCTAAGGAATCTTCCCAAGGCGGGGTCAAATCCTTCCAAACAGTTTTCCACTGGAGATGAAACCATTTCTCTGGGGCTTGAGCCCTTTGCCGAGCCGTTAAATACTGGAGGCCTCTTTTCTGAAACTCCAGACGCCCTTGAACCTCGTCTGTGGCTAACTTCTCAAACCACCGACGAGCAAACGGGGAGTAAACCTGATAAAATGACTGATCCCCAGTTTGTGGTTTTTCAATCTCTCCGGGCTCAATGAGTAAATGATCTCGCTCGGTATGTACGGAGACGGAGAGGTCCTTTTCTAAAACCTGGATCACTCGCTGATCCCGCTCGCGAGCAAAAGGCTCGTAGTCCCGATTGAACGAGACGGAAGAGAACGCCCTTTGATTCTTTTTGAGTGAAGCATGGATTTGAGCAAAGGCTGGATCCGGCAGACAATCCACCACCCAGAGATCACTTCCCAAACTCCTGAGCTCTTCTTTTAGGGCTTCCAAGGTTTGGATAAAAAAAGCAAATCGATGGTGAGAAAAGTCCTCACGCGCCAGAAACTGGGAGTCAAAACAAAATAACCCAACAACTCGTCCCTCGTGTCGCTTCCAGCTCCACTGCAAGCCAGGGTTTCCTGCAACACGAAGATCCCGCCTAAACCAATGAATTCCCCAGGACTGCATCCGTCTCAACTCCCTTTTTTGGGACTTGAGTTTGAGGATCTAACTCGAGTCCTATTGTGTTACTTTAACAATCCTCTGCAAGTCGTATCCTTGATCCTTTAAGCGTAAAAGGATGTCCTGATAGACTTTTTCATCCAACGTTTTCTCACGCGACATGATCCACAAAAGATTTTTGCCTGGGTGGCCCACCACCGTGTAGCTGTAGTTCTCAGCATCCAGATCCAAGATAAGGTAACTAAAACGAACCGGAAGAAGGAGTTTGCCTAAAAACGTGTTTAAGTTAAAACGCACGCTCCATTCAGCATTCGTCTTTGTGTCCTCAACCGTACACAGGGAGGTGAGCCTCAATTCACTCCCATCAGGCTTCTGACAAACAAACCAATTATCAATTTCTCCATCCTCCCGAAGCGCGTAGCTTTCAATGGAGTGAGAACACCCTTTTTCAATCCAATTGGGGATATTTGCAATCACGTACCAATCGCCCATGTACCGCTTTAAATCCACAAAGGCAACCGTCTTTAATTCTCGCGTATTGCCAAAGGCTGCCCCCACAAAAACTGAACTGAGCACGACTGTTTTACTGGCTAAACGACGAATCCAACCCATAAACTCTTCCCTCACAGTGGTTTGAAAATTTGGTCCCGAGGGGAAGGCTACCGGAAACCACGAGAAAGTCAAACGTATCCCCGTCCGACTTCTCACTTCGGAGCAAGGGAGAACGAGCATTTCAGAAAAAACACTCCCACTTTTTCTCTTTGACCCATGCTCAGGAGCTCCGACCTTGACATCCCTCTGGATTCTCAATAAATTGCCTGCCAACGTTCCTCTTTAAAAAATTATGACAAAAAAAAATGAGTCCCTTCCTAAGACAGCTCGTGAGCGCGCGGGTCGACTGCTGAAAATGGCAGGCTCCCTTGCGGCTCAGGAGATTCAAAAAAGACTTCAAACCAAGGCCAGTGAAGCGGCAAGCTCGTTGAAGCTAATCCAACAGGCTGAAACTCTCGTGAAAGAACTCGGGCACCTCAAGGGCGCTGCCATGAAGCTTGGACAAATGTTTGCCTTAGAAGCACGCGACTACTTACCCGAAGAGGTCTGCCTCATTTTAGATCGCCTGCAGGGGCAGGTCTCGTTTCTAGACGCCGATCAAATTCGAGCCGTGGTTCGAGAGGACCTAAAAGAGCGCGCAAGTGACTTCATCTTTTTTTCTGAAAAGCCCATTGCAGCAGCCAGCATCGGACAAGTACATGAGGCTCGTCTTCCGGACCAAAAGCGAGTGGCCGTTAAGATTCAATACCCCGGTGTCCGCGACTCCATTCACTCCGATGTAAAATCGTTAAACGCTCTGTTAAAAACCCTCTCCGTTGTGCTAGGGAAAAAAGTGGATTTTCAAGAACTCATGCAGGAGTTTTCTGAAATCTTCATTCAAGAGACTGACTACCTTCAAGAAGCTGAATTCACCCGCAGGTATCAAACCTTCGCTCAATCTTTCCCCTCTCTGATCATTCCTCAAGTTTACTCTCCGTATTGCTCAGCACGAGTTCTCACCCTCTCTTTTGAGCCTGGAGTAAGTCTCACTCAATGGCTACACCGCGAGAAGCCTGATCTGGAAATCAGGACCTACTACGGCAAGATGATTCTTGACTTGTATACCAAGGAATTTTGCTCCTGGGGCTTAGTTCAAACGGATCCAAATTTAGGAAACTTTTTGTTTCGACCCGAAGAACGCTCGTTGGTGCTCTTAGACTTTGGGGCCACCAAGGCCTACTCCATGGAGTTTAGGAAAAAATACTCGGAACTCATCATGACCGTAGTGCATGAGGATGAAACGAAAATGCTTCAAGTGGCCGAGGAGATGAACCTCATTCACCCTCGAGAGTCCCAAGAAACAAAAGCGATCTTTAAAACTCTACTTCGCGAAAGTATGAATCCGATTATTCAAAAAGAGTATGACTTCAAAGAAAACGAATACCCGGAAAGAATGAGAAAGCTCTCACGAGAGCTCGTGGGCTCACTGAAGTTCTCGCCTCCGCCCAAGGATCTGATCTTCCTGCACCGAAAGCTCTCAGGGGTGTTTTATATCCTACGAACCTTAGCTGTAAAACTCCCGCTTACGGATTACTTAAATCACTTTGAAGAACTCTCCTCAACTCGGTAGAAAAAAGGCTTTCTCCGAGGTGGCCCAGACCACTACCGATGGGAAACGTTCAAGCGAGATGAGTTTTAGTGGACCCAAGCTTTGGCAACTCATCCACTGAAGTTTCCTAAAGCTTTCTCCTCTTTTTAGACGGCCACTGAGTCGATCCTTGCGCTCTCAGCTCCCACAACTCTTCCTCAAACTGCTCAAGCTCGCTCTGAGCCCCAGCTAGGTTTTGAGAGGCGGCTTTTGTGAAATAGTCTAAGGATAGATTCAGATCCATCGGTCCACCTAAACCGTTCTTGAGCATCTGGGCGTACTTCAGTTGAGCAGGTGCATACCCCCGCGCAGCTAAAAACTCAAGAATACTTCGAGCTTGAGACCAGGCCGCCACTTCCGAAGACTCACCTTGCGATGGGCTTTTTTTGGCTTCGTGCTCTAAGAGGATCGCTTGGTTAAAATACACTGGAGCAAGCGAAGAAAAGCAGGCCTCCTGTAAACAGAACAACCCCTGAACACCAAGATTCAAACCTGATGAGCTTTGAGAACCACTCATGCTTTCTGCATGGGCTCCCGCGCCTTGCTGCACAGGATGCGGTGCTCCCCTTGGTGGAATCAACTCCGAGGAATCCTCTGCAGGGAACCAGAGGTAGTCGCTCTCACTGCCTATTAATACATCCTCTTCGCCCACTTCCATCTGCGGAACAGCAAAGGCGCCCGTTGCATTCAAAACAACAAAAACACAAAAAAACGATTTAAAGAAAAATCCCATCATACTTCATCCAACAAAAAAGAGAATTTCACTCCAGCTGACCCATCAGTGGAGCAGGTCCTGAGAGTCAAAAAGGCTTGGAGCCGTTGAAAGACCTTGAAGCCGCATTCCTCCCTCTGCTTGAGGAAGATCCTGTGGAGTCTCTAAATTCAGCGGATTAATAGCCGCATGAAAAAGCTCCGAATACTGAAGGCTTCTTACCATCCCTTGCCCGTAGAATCCGCCCAGAGATCCCCCTGTCTGGGCTTCCTGGGCAGGCGCTGCAAAATCCACTGTTTGACCCAAGCCCTGCTCAGACAAAGATTCAACTTCCCTCTGCTGCTGGGCCCATTGGGCAAAAACCTCGAGCAAACCCTCATCCATGAGTTCATCGACAAATAAAAGGTCATCGACCAGATCCTTTTCATCGAAAACCTTTTTCTCCCCCTCGGTCTGAACGGCTTGGATGAGTAAAGTCTCGCAACGAAGCTCACCGGATTGAGCCTTTTGAACCTGGATTTCAAGCCGAGTCTGTTTGGAGGAAACCTCGCCTAAATCAGCGCTTGCGCGTCCTAACTCAGTTAACTGAGCCGCACACTGATCAACGACTTCTTTTAAGTCTTGAGCCACAGTTTTGAGTTTTTCTACCGGAACCGGACGAGACTCGAATTGACCCACCTGAGGCATCGATTCTTCGAAAGAAGAAGCCTGCGCTTTTTCTTGTTCAACTTGGAGCTGGATCCGTCTGTTCAATCTCGTCTGGTAGCGATGCACTCGTGGAGTCGGAGCTTGTGGAGAGCTCTGTTGAGGCTGCACATCCATGGCAGAGGCAGATGCCCAATTGAGCCTCAACTCAAAAACAGGAGGAAAGCTCAATAAAAAACCTAAGGCCATTAAAACTGTAAGACTCAACTTTTTAAAATTTTTCTTCATAAAGGCTGGACCAAAAAATTAGAGCTACATGAACCTTCTTTGGTCGTCAACAGAGTTTTCTAATCGATCCAGTTCCGATCACATCAGTCCCGATCACATTTTTTTAAATAAAAAAACATTAAATCAAACCAAATCCACCTCTCCATCGAGAGAGGCATCCCAGCAGAATGATAAACAATCCCGTAATCCACACCAGTAGCCGATTAGAATTTAAAATATGCTCGGGCGTCTTCTCTTCGAGCGGATCACCTAAGAAGGGCTTGTGACTTTTTTCTCCCTGATAGGTCACCTCCCCACCCAACTGAATTCCTAAAGCCCCAGCAAAGGCAGCCTCAGCTAATCCTGAGTTAGGACTGGGATGCTTTCTCCCATCACGAAGCCAAATTCTGAGCGACTGCCTCGGTCTCAGACCTATAAAAACTGAGGCCACTGCAACCAACGGAGCCGTCAAACGAGCCGGGATGAAATTAGCTAGATCATCGATGCGCGCGGCGCATTTTCCAAACTGCTCGTAGCGCTCGTCTCGGTGGCCGTAGATGGAATCCAGCGTATTGATGGCGCGGTAGAGCATGGCTCCGGCAGGACCCATAAGCCACGCAAAAAAAATCGGAGCCGTCACACCGTCCACCAAGCTCTCTGAGACGCTCTCCACACAAGCACGAATCACCTGAGACTCAGACAGATTTTCCGTATCTCGCCCCACGATCATGGCCACTTGCCGCCTGGCTTCTACAAGACTCACCGAAGTCAGTGCCTGATAGACCCGATGGCTATGCGTGATCAGATCCCTAAGCGCCACCGCACTATAAATCCAGTAGACTGAGATCAGGGTGGACACATGGGGAAATCGGCCCCGAAGCAGTTCAATGCTGATCAAAGCGACTCCATAAACAAGCGCATCGATCAGAACCGCTGAGATGACGCCTGCCCAAAACGCAGAAGGAATCCAACGACGAGACTGACGCTCCAACAGTGCTGCCATTTTTCCGATCATGCGAACGGGATGAGGGAATCCCACTGGATCTCCGAGACAGAAATCTACCCCCACTGCAGTGAGAATCACACGCTCTTCAGGGGAAAGAAAACGAAGAAAATTCAACATACGTCATTTCACCTTAAAATTTCATTAAAAGCCCGCAAAAGCCTTAAGTTCTGTTCAGGCAAGCGCACTGCGACTCGAAAGTAGCGATCATCCAAACCCCAGTAATTCTCACAGCGTCGAATGGCAATCCGGTGCTCCTTTAAGAGTCGCTCAGAGAGGCGTGCGACGCTATATCTCAGGTGATTCAGACGGAGCAGGAGAAAATTAGCATCACTGGGATAGACTTGAAGCCCTCGGATGAGAGCCAAGTGAGCTACAAAATCCTTACGCCAGACAGTGACCTGGTGTGCACTTTGCCTAAAAAACTCAAAATCATCTAATGCCCGAAGCATCACATTCTGGGCCAAAGCATTTAAACTCCAACTGGGAATCTGTTGATTGAGGGCCAGGGCTAACTGAGGTTGAGCCACAGCAAAGCCTAATCTTAAACCAGGAAGTGCAAGGATCTTGGTCCAAGAGCGAAGAACAATCAGATTCTTAGGCTGATCCCGCAGAATCTCAAAATCCGCCTCCGTAAAATCAATGAATGCTTGATCCAAGATAAAAAAAACATCGGGATACTGGCAAACGAGCTCCAAAAATTCACCCATGGGAAACGTCAATCCGTTTGGATTATTTGGGCTACCCAAAAAAACTCCACATAATTGCGCGCGGTCAATCGAATCTAAACTCCGCCTCAACTGACTGGCATTAAAAGCAAACCCCTCGGACTCAGAAAGTAAAACTCGGTGAATCGGTAGATCATAGAGCTGAGCGCATTTTTCATAGTCCATAAAAGAGGGAACTACGATCATCGCTAATTGGATTTTTAAGGCAGGAATCAAAGCCCAGAGAATTTCAGAAGACCCGTTGCCTAAAACGATTTGTTTTGGATCTAAACCCCAAACTGAGCTCATTTTTTCTTTTAAGTCAAAGTAAGAGGGATCGGGATAATGAACCAAATCATCAATACAGGACTCAATCAAAGGTCTCACCCAGGAGGGAAACCCTAAGGGGTTAATATTGGCTGAAAAGTCTAGAATTTCATGAGGCTTACATCCCGCTTGGTGGGCTAGTTTTCTTAAATTTCCGCCGTGCTCACGAACCGTAGGCACCCTATTATCCCTCATCCAAAGATCCGCCCAAAAAGCACACAAGCCACCCCTGCGCTGAGCTCCGTCAGTTCACAAGCCGCACCGAGCGTGTCTCCTGTGAAGCCCCCAATTTTTCGATCACAGTAGGATCGGAATAAAAAAATCATTGTAAGACTCACCAAAACAACCCAAAACCCCTGCTTCCCCAACAGCGCCGTAGCCATACAGAGCACCAACAGATGAACGATGCATAAAACCCAGGGCGCATGCTTTTTTGAAAATACGCGGGCAAGCCCCTGTCCCTCTCGAGCATAAGACGATGTGGTGAGTAAGATCAGTAGGCTCCATCGACCCAAAAACGGGACGCATACGATCTGAGAAAACCTAGGGCCTGAAAGCTCGCTGAGAGCCAGGTATTTGAGGAAAAACACCGAGACTAGGGCAAGAATCGCCATGGGTCCACTGCGACTATCACGCATGATCTCCAAAATCCTCTCTTTGGGCTTGGAGCTAAAAAAACCATCGGCCGTATCGGCCAGACCATCCGCATGAAGCCCCCCTGAGACAACCCACAGAAAAACCACCAAAAAACCCGCCTGAAGACGAGCAGGGAGAACCCAACCCAGAGCAAGGTCTAAAGAAGCCAAAAGCAGCCCCAAAATCAGTCCAACGGCTGGAAAAAAAAGAGGACTACGCTCCAAGTCTGAAGGCGTGACCTCCCAGCGAAACGCAGAGGGAAAGAGGGTTAAAAACTGCCAGGCTGAATGAAACGAGCGAAGGAGCTGAATCATTCGGAGCTCCTTTCCATACCAACAACAGCGGGCTTGGCTGAGGTGGAAAGAGAGGAAGAATGAGCGGTGCTGACTTGAGCACTCTCAAAGGTGGCCGTTTCCGTAATCACACGCACAGCCGCCTCAACGAAGTTCAGTGCTAACGCTGCTCCACTGCCCTCCCCTAAACGAAGCGCAAGGTCCAAAAGGGGCTTCTTCCCTAAGTAATCCAGAATCAAGCGATGTCCCTGCTCTTGAGACTGATGAGAGGCAATCACATAGTCCATGGACCAAGGACAGAGTGCCTGAGCAATCAACGCAGCAGTGGAAGCAATATAACCATCCATGACCCATGGCTTTTGAAGCGAGGCTGCAGCTAAGATCATGCCTGCTAATCCGCCAATCTCAAATCCTCCGACCCGAGCCAGCACATCCCAAGGATCGGCACGCTGAGGCTGATTCCTCTTTAAGGCCCTTTTCACCACCTCCACCTTGTGCATCAACTGGGCATCATTGAGCCCCGTTCCTCGACCCACGATCCTCTCCACGGGAACATCCAAGAGCACTGAAGCCACGGCAGCACTGGCCGTCGTGTTTCCAATTCCCATCTCACCTGCGGCAAATACATCCACCTCATGCTGATGCTGAAATACTAAGTCCATCCCAAAACGAACGGATTGCAAAGCCTGATTGCGTGTCATGGCGGGCCCTTCTGCAAAATTCTCCGTACCATGACCGATTTTATAGTCCCAAAGCCTACCCGTACTTGAAAACTCAGACAAATCTCCATCCACACCGAAGTCCGCAATCACCACTTGCGCTCCCACTGGACGGCAGAGGGCATGAATGGCTGCCGTCTGAGACATGAAGTTTTTGACCATTTGCAGAGTGACTTCCTTGGGATAAAGACTCACCCCTTCTTGAGTCACACCATGATCAGACGCCAGAATAAAAACGGCCTTCTTTTCAAATCGAGGAGAAAGCGACCGGGTCATGGCCACCAAATCCACTCCTAAATCCAAGAGCCGGCCTAAGGCCCAATAGGGCATAGTGAGCTGGGATACTCGATCAACAGCTTTTTTCTTCCACTCAGTAGAGTGGGGTTGAATCCTTCCAATCGTTGATTCAATGAATGCTTCCAAAATCAGACTCCTTCCTTAAGAGAACCGTTCTGCAGAATGATTCCTTCCTACATAGCCTATTTTCGAAGTCGAAGGCGAGATGCATGCCTCCAGGATCTTCGTCCCTCAGCTGGGCGCCCACCCTGAGTGTACCCGTGATTGAGACCGATCCAAGGGCCTGCGCAAGCAATCCCCGCTCTCTATTCGAGGGTTCGACCAGAAAGAGGGGAAGACTTTAACTGAAGCGGAAGCCCACTGACCAAAAAAAAGGCCTCGTCACTTTGAGCTGCAATCACTTGATTGGCGCGCCCTAAAAGATCGCGATACACTCGACCTAAGGACGATTCAGGAACAATCCCCAGTCCCACCTCACTACTGACAAAGCAGATCAATCCTTGAAGCTTTTGACACTCATCAAGTACCTTTTGGCATTCCTCCGCAATTTGAGCTTCACCGAAGGCCCCATTTGATCCTTGGTTTTGAAACAAAAGATTACTCACCCAAAGGGAGACGCAATCCACCACCACGGCCCAAGGCTTGGAGACTTGAGCTAACTGATGGATTCTACTTTGAAGGTTCAATGGCTCCTCAATCGTCTTCCAAAGCTCAGGGTCTCTTGACTTCTGATGGCTGAGAATCCGCTGATCCATTTCATGATCAACATCGGTTGAGCGAGGATAGGTCGCCAGAAACACCGCCTGGGCGCCCGACTTTTTTGAGAACTCTAAGACGCGTCGTAACGCAAAATCACTTTTTCCACTACGACAGCCCCCACTGACCCAACCTATACGCGCCATTTCTGACTCCTGAAATCCGGTAGCCCCCAGTTTAGTTTCTCTAAAACCCCCCTCCCGTTTTCATAGACACTCAGTTCAGAATAGGAGGGTTTATGGATTTTAAAAATCAGGTACTGACTGGGATGCAGCCCAAGAAAAAGACAAAGGAGAGTTGAAATTACCCCCCCATGGGTCACTAAAAGAAGCTCGGACGGTGAATTCTTTTTTTTGAACTCAGCTAAGATCTGGGCTTGGACCCGCTCCATTCGCTCAAGAAACTGACGGAGGGATTCTCCTTGTGGGAATTGAAACTGAGGTTGAAACTGAGCCCACTGCTCAACTGCCTCAGGATAGGAGGCTTGAATTTCGGAAAACCGCTTCCCCTCAAACTCCCCAAAATCAATCTCTCTTAAATCATCAAAGATCCGAGGAGTGGACTGAGGGAACCCCAAAATCTGCGCCGTCTGCTGACAGCGGCGGAGCGGACTGACCCAGAGCTGGGGAGCCTGAAGAGAAACCCTCTGAAGTACTCTTGAGAGCTGATGTGCCTGTTGAACTCCAACAGGGCAAAGGGCTACGTCTTTTCTTCCTAAGTATCGTCCCTGATGAACACGAGCTACCTCAGCATGCCGAATGAAGATGAGTTTTTTGACCAAGCATTCGATCCTTCCACTTTTGAATCCCCTGAGCCATGACTTCCATCACGCACTGGCCGATGAGAAAACCCAGCACCGTATGCTTTCCTGCATAAACTTCGCAGACCTCGGGTTGATCAGGGGAAGCCACTGCGATGCAATCAGTACCGGTTCCAGTTGCCGTTTTTTGACTCAAAGGGCTCAACACCTGAGATTGAAGCATCGCAAGCGTCCTAGCCTCGGTCACCAGAGAGACGGCTTCCAGAGAAGCCTCAAGACTGAGCGGCACTGAAGTTTGAAGCAATAGATTAATAGTTCCTGCGTGAATCTGTTGAAAAGAGGGATCGCCAATTCGCAGAGCATTACTTAAGCCCACGGTTGCCACCGCGCGAACCCAAATTCCCTGAGCTTGATGAAGCGAATGGCAGAACGAATCCAAGGGAGCGCTAGTGAGAAACCCAACTGATTGAACTGGGAAACCTCGCTGGTGGAGCTTTTTCCCATAATAATCCATGGGATCGAGGCCCACGCTCAACTCCTGATCAGTGACCTGATACCAGAGTACAGATGGACTCTTCTTCCATCCCCCTCCCCAAATGGCCCAGCTGAGAATGGAGTGAGGCCTCGCAAAAGGAACCTCGAGCCATTTTCCATGCAAAATCGGAGGTCTTAAATCCTGCATAAAAGCTGATGACTGAATCTCAAAAGAAAAAAATCACATCGCGCTTGAATCTTAATTGGTAAAACCCCTTGGGTCCTCACGACGTCCACTAGTAGTCTACACCCTTCTGCGCAGGAATCCCTGAGTCAAAGGGATGCTTTCGATTATGAATCTCCGACACCAAGTCGGCAGCCGCTTTCAGCTCTTCAGGACACTTGCGTCCCGTTAAAATCACATGCAGGTTTTTCGGTCGATTTTTTAACACGGCGATCACTTCGTGGACATCAAGCCACCCAAAGTGAAACGCGTACATGATCTCATCCAGCACTAAGATCTGATATCGCTCACTTTGAATCATCTCTTTGGCTTTTTCCCAAGCTGCGCGCGCAGCCGCTTGGTCTTGATTCAAATCATGACTCTCCCATGTAAAACCGAGACCCATGACATAAAAATCAAGATCAGGGATGGACTGGGCAAACAGGCGCTCCCCCGTCTCCCAATTGCCTTTTAAAAACTGAACCACACCACACTTCATCTTGCGACCCAGAGCGCGAAATAAAACCCCAAGGGCCGCTGTGGTTTTACCTTTTCCGTCGCCCGTATGAATGACAATTAATCCCTGCTCGCTCATCTTCTGCGACACTTGAACTCCTCCTGCTAAACCCCTAAGAATCTCACTACGAGTGCTATTTTCCAGTCAGAATCGGCACAAAACGACTTAGCGGCTTACGCCCTGCCTGACCACCCAGAAAAAACGACATCCGCTTTGCCCGGGCTGAAGGAAACGAATCTTTTTTCTCTCAAACGGAGTCATCTGAGAAGCCAAGATCATCATGGATCTGGACAAAAAAGTAAAAGAGCAAGCTTCCCAAAATGAGCCAAAAAGATAGATTCACCCCTAACGACCACTGAAAAAACTGGTCTCTCCATTCACCAGGAAGCCAAGGAATTGAATCGGAAGCGGGAACCCCTTTTAAAAACGGAAGCGAAATCACCCCAACTGAGGCAAAGAACGCCCCAATTCGAGCAAGACTAAATTTTTCATGGTTCTTAAAAATTTCTGAATAAAATGACAATCCCAACAAACCGAGAAACGAGCACAAGATACTGGCAAACCACCACGATTGCCGAGCACCTAAATCCTGAGTGCTCCGACATACTCCTGGAAGCTCGGGAGCCATACCTAAAGACGGGATTCCGTGAAAAATTAAAAAACCAACCACACCCACTAACGCCCCAGTTAAGGCCGGCCGGTCAAAGATGGTCTTTGGAAATAACTCAAAGCGCAGACCCACGGCCAAACAGACTGACATCACAACACCAAAAGCAATCCCCATCAGCGCAGACCCAAAAAGTGTCAAAACAGCACGCCTCAAAGGAGACCTTTCAGCCTCAGCGGGCGATGTCTCGGGTAACCCCAGGGAGACAGAAGCGTTCGACCGAGCGTTTTTCTCTCCCCCTTTTTGGTTTGGATCGATTCGATTTTTGGACGACGTCCGACCTAAAGAGAGCGGTCGAACACTCAAACTCTGAGCCCCCTGAACCTCAGCGCTCTGAGCCAACTCAACTCTTTCCGCCCTCTTCATCAGGGGAGAAAGGAGACTCAAAATCAGCCCACCCCAAATCAACCCTGCCACTCCACCAGCCTTTAAACCTTGCACCACAACTCTGGTCACAAAACGCTACCCCAAATCTAAAATGAATAACCCATGAACTGTGCCATGTATTGTATTCTTTAAACTAAATTGAATTTATAATGAGAAAATGATCCGAACTCGACTTCACATCGACTTTCGAACTTAGAAGCATGGAAAACCAATCGCATGCCTGAGATCATGAAATGCACTCTGAACTGAAGGAAAGGGATCAAACCCCACCATATAGATGATTCCCAGTGCTATGGAACAGACCGTAATCACCAAAAAAGGATCCAAAGAAAGTTCAACCGAAGAAAGCCCACCATCAGTCTGGACGAATGAATGCTCGCGCATTTTTGCTCCTCGCTCTCCTGTTCTTATTGAAAGAACCTTTTTATTCAATTGTCTTTGCTCATCACGACAATTCGATTTTTTGAGCCTGTTCTTCTATTGAGATTTTTCAAAATCGAAACGATCAATAAAACCCAATAAAAAAACTCACACTTCCCACTTAAGTGAGAAGTGACTCCAAGATCACTCACCAATAGCGATCTTGATCGAAGCCAATTCAATCCTGCATTCTGCGCAAAATTCACAGCACCAGCGATTGATTTCTCACTCTCTTTCCACGAATGAACCATCCACTCGTGTCTCAGGAAGCGTTTCTTGGATATAGTCTTTTATCCTGCAGATTGCAAGACTGAAGTGGCTGAACAGCCGATCTGAAGTGCCCATGCAACCCCTACTTAATAAAAAAAAATATTAAAATTAAAAATTTTTAACCTGATTCTGCCTCATCTCAAAATAAGACCCCGTTGGAAGACTCGACTCATCCGAACTGTGGCAAGCGGGGAGAAAAAGGCTCAGAAATAGAGGAGAAAAAAACTATCTTATCATCCTGATCTAAAACACCCTTGACTTGAATCCAGCCCTGAATCTTTTAGAGCGAATTTATTTTTCCAATCCCCATCAGCGGGTGAGCTAAAATCAAGTCATGATTTTAAATTGAGAAACAACTTAAAATCATGACTTGATTTTTTAAATATTTAAAATAAAATTGCAATCGATTTGAGATTTTCGATTATACAAAATAACATCTCTTGAGAACTCAATTTTAAAAAACCACACTCAACATCAAACAAACTCAATCACTTAAGCACAGCCCGTAAAACTCTCGAGCTCCTTGAATCACATGCTGAAATTCTTCTTCATTTGGCGTCTCAACGTCGGCACCTTGAATAAAGGTTCCACCGATCACACCCACATCTGAATCAGCCGCACCGGGATTCATCTTGGGAAAAATATAAAAAGATCGCTTTACATGAAATCCACTCTGAGTCATTCCCTCACCGCGGTAAGTGAGAACCATGTAGTTTAGATCCTCAGGATTTTGATCCTGAAGTAAAATCAAATGACCCTGAACGGAAACCATCTGCTGATCTGAATTCAAATCGGCTGAACCCATTCCAGTACAATTGACAATAATCTTTTGATCCAGCTCTTGAAAATCTCGAATTTTCCGCTTCTCCATACGAACCTTCAACTTGCCAGTGGGATCCTGGATTGAAGCAGTCTCAAGAAATCTTTTCATCTGATTCATGAGCCCTGCTGTATCCATAAAAATACCGTCATCATAAACCACCATCTCACGTGTGGTTCCGTTTCCAAAATCCACCGTTACATCCTCTGCCGGCCGCATGACTTTTCCCACGTAGGGCTCAAGTCCAGAATCCTCTCGAGACTGAACGTAGACCGGCAGTAAGCGGGCTCCTGTTTTAAAAATGGGATGTTGCCCCAAAGCAATTTGATGATAAAATCGATATGCCTCGATTCCCATCTGATCAATCACCTGCTGCATCCCAGAATCATTATCCATGGAGACCGGCGCTAAAAGGCCTCCCGCACGATGAGAGACCAGATCATCAAAACTCTCAGCCACGATCGTTAGATCCGTATACCCCCGCTCAATGAGCTCAATGGCTGAGAACAAGCCCAAAGCTCCTGCTCCCACAATGGCAATGGGCGTATCTTTTGGCTGATCTTTGATTCGCTCCTCCAAAAGACGAATGACATACTGGGCACTTGCCGGCCCCAAAGTCCAGCCGCTACCCCCATGCCCATAGTTATTGGCAATCCACCGATCTCCGACACGCTCCACACTCAATTGAGGAGATCCCCGACGCATGGGACGATGGCAGAGAATTTTTTTACCCAGATGAGCCTCTCCCAGTCTTGGAGGCTGAATCTGCCTCACCCCGCAACGCCCGTTGGACTCAAGAGTACCCCAAACGACAATCATTCCTAAACAAACAGCGATCTCTCTTCTCATCAAACCCATTTTTAAACCCATTTTTCATCTCCTTTATCTCACATCTCATCTCATTAAAAATGAACCGTAATTTTCTCGTGAGATGACTCTTCCTTTTTTATGGCTATTGGTGCGGACTTTTCAATTTAAAAAAGCGATTCGTTTTTTTACAAGATCCCTCTTAAACGGAAAACACCGTGAGCTTCCCTGATTTCCAAATATGCCAGTTGACAAATGAATCCAGTGAATGATCCCACCTCAGATCAAACTCAGAAAAATCCAACCATCCGCGATGGAGCTCTTCAATTCAAAGCCCAAACAAACAAGTCCCCTGGTTTCATCAGGATTCTTACTCAACCTCATTTTTTTAGGAACGGTTGAATCAACTCAAACGCAACCAGCAGCGTAACCCACGAAATCATCACAAAGACAAGGATGTTCGCTCTGAAAACCCCGAATTTTTCGATCCATTGCTCACGAACCTCAGCCTGAGAGGCCAATGGGAACATCGTATAAAAAATATTAAAAGAGGTTAAAAAATAAAAAAATCGGAACGATGAGTGATCAGCCCTCAAATTATGCTCAAGCATGCGCATAAGAACTACAAAAACAAGAACCTTTGTCCATCTTTTTTGAGAAGTCCCATTATCGATCATTAGTTTTTTATTTTTAATAAAAAAAATTATGATCGGAAACACACATAAGCAAAAATATAAAACCCAAATTACTAAATCCATAAATTCGGACTTTCTTTTTATTTTATAACTTTTCTCTTTTCAATATTT
>JBMSSC010000003.1:0-52971 GCA_049424145.1 Bdellovibrionia bacterium | reverse complement strand
TCGTTGGAGAGATACCCAAGTGGCCAACGGGACCAGACTGTAAATCTGGCGGCTTTTGCCTTCGAAGGTTCGAATCCTTCTCTCTCCACCATTTTTCTAAGTTCAATCGAGAAAGATTAAGAAAGACTAAAAAATTCAGGCCAGGTTGAAATCAGTGCTTGGATGAATGAATAAGTCATGCTAGGGCTTTCTCAACATGGGCAAGGCAACAGTCCACGGAATTTTCTCATTTTAAGCTAAGCCAGCTTGAAAGAAAGAAGTCCCGAAAGCTCTTGGTTAACCATCTAAGAGTCAGTTCCAAATTGGAATTTGTAAACGTTCGGGTTGAGTTCAACCCTGAAAGTAAACAAATCGTAAGGCGCGGGAGTAGCTCAGTTGGCTAGAGCATCAGCCTTCCAAGCTGAGGGCCGCGGGTTCGAGTCCCGTCTCCCGCTCCAATAATTCTTCTGATCGCCTAGGTTCTAGCACGATTAGGTTCATTAGAAGGCAGGCTTTGAAGTCAAAGCATGAGAAAAAGAATGAAACCTCATAGGCTAAGCCTAGGATTGGGTTCAGCTCTTTTTTAAAGATCGTGGTGGTGTAGGCTCTTGTAGCTCAGTTGGCCAGAGCACTCCCTTGGTAAGGGAGAGGTCACGGGTTCAAATCCCGTCAAGAGCTCCAGTTTTAATAACCGGTTGTTGAGCCCGGGATTGCTCAACCAAACAGCGGAGGCCTTGAAGAGGTATGTCGAAAGAAAAATTTGAAAGAAATAAGCCCCATTGCAACATTGGGACTATTGGACACGTGGACCATGGAAAGACGACGCTCACTGCAGCGATCACCACGGTTTTAGCAAAAAAAGGGTATGCTCAAGCTCGAGCTTACGATCAAATCGATAACGCTCCTGAAGAAAAAGAGCGTGGGATTACGATTAACACCACTCACGTTGAGTATCAGACTGACAAGAGGCACTACGCTCACGTGGACTGCCCTGGTCACGCCGACTATGTGAAGAACATGATCACCGGTGCTGCTCAAATGGACGGAGCCATCTTGGTGGTTTCTGCTGCTGATGGACCTATGCCTCAGACTCGCGAGCACATTCTGTTGGCTCGTCAGGTCGGTGTTCCTGCGATTGTTGTGTTTTTGAATAAATGCGACATGGTCGATGATAAAGAATTATTAGACTTAGTGGAGATGGAAGTTCGCGAGCTTCTGAGCTCCTACAAGTTCCCTGGCGATAAGATCCCAGTGATCAAAGGTTCTGCATTAAAAGCGATGGAAGGCGATGCTGGCGAGCTCGGCGAAGCAGCTATCCTGAAGTTGATGGAAGCAGTCGATGCGTACGTTCCTCAGCCAACCCGTGAAAAAGACAAGCCATTCTTGATGCCTGTGGAAGACGTTTTCTCGATCTCAGGTCGTGGAACCGTGGTGACGGGCCGTGTGGAGCGTGGTGTGATTAAGGTCGGTGAAGAAGTTGAAATCATCGGACTTCGTCCGACCATTAAGACGGTGGTCACCGGTGTTGAAATGTTCCGTAAGTTATTGGATCAGGGTGAAGCTGGCGATAACATCGGAGCTCTCCTCCGCGGTACGAAGAAAGAAGAAGTGGAGCGCGGACAGGTTCTGGCTCACGTAGGAACGGTGAAGCCTCACAAGAAGTTTAAAGGTTCAGCCTACATCCTCACCAAAGAAGAAGGTGGACGTCACACTCCATTCTTCAATGGATATCGCCCTCAGTTTTACTTCCGTACTACGGACGTGACTGGTGTGGTGAAGCTACCAGAAAACGTGGAAATGGTCATGCCTGGCGATAACATTGCTGTTGAAGTGGAGTTGATTACTCCAATCGCTATGGAAAAAGAACTCCGCTTCGCAATTCGTGAAGGCGGCAGGACTGTCGGCGCTGGCGTGGTCGCAGAGATCATCGAGTAGTGCTGAAGCTCTGAAATTCGAGAGTAGGAATGACTCTTACTCTCCTTTCAAGGTTCCGATAAAAAGGGTAGAGCTTCGGCTCTACCCTTGTTTGGAACCTTTCATTTAGGTTCGAATAAAGGTTGTAAGTTATGCGTGTTACGGTAAGTTTGGATTGTACCGATTGCAAAAGAAAAAATTATTCAACCACTAAAAACAAGCAGAAGACGACAGACAAGCTCGAATTCAAAAAATTCTGCAAATTCTGTCGGAAGCATACGGCACACCGAGAAGGTAAGTAAAATAGGGCAGTAGCTCCAACGGCTAGAGCAGCGGATTCCAAATCCGCGGGTTGTGGGTTCGAATCCCTCCTGCCCTGCCAGTTTTTAGGGTTTAAATTGGGTGAAGCTATGGAAAGTACACATCAAAAGTGGGTCAATCTCAGTTTCGTAGCGATTTCTGCACTTCTGGGCTACATCATCTACTCCTCCACAGGAAAGCTGGTGGCCTTGTATGATCTGGAAGCTCGGGTTCGCTACCTGGATTTGATCCTTCGAGTGGTTTCAGTTTTATCCGGTGGAATCCTATTCTTGGGTCTCTACCTCAATGAACAGGCCAATCAGTTCATGAATGAGGTGGTTGTGGAGCTCACTCGTGTGAGTTGGCCCACCCCAAAAGACACACGCTCTGCTACGATGATCGTCATCTTGATGGTTGTGATTTCAGGGTTGGTTTTAAGCTTTTTAGACTACTTCTGGGTGCAAGCCCTTAAGTGGTTACTCTGAGAAAGGAGAGAGAGATGACAGATCTTCAAGAGCAGCAGTCGGGTGAAATGTCATGGTATGTGGTTCATACGTACTCGGGCTTTGAGAATAAGGCAAAAATCGCACTTGAAGAGCGGATCAAGTCCTTGAAGAAGGAGTCTCTTTTCGGTGAGGTGCTGGTTCCTGAGGAAAACGTCGTTGAGCTCGTCAAGGGTCAGAAGAAGACCACGAAGCGGCGGTTTTTTCCCGGTTATATTTTAGTGAAGATGGTTTTGACGGAAGACACTTGGCACATTGTCAAGAACACGCCTAAGATCACGGGATTTGTGGGCGATAAAGTCAAGCCGGTCCCTGTTCCTGAGTCCGATGTCCTTAAGATGACCAATCGCATCGCTGAGGGCCAAGTGAAACCTCGGCCGAGGATCTCCTTCCATGAGGGAGAGAACGTTCGTGTGATCGACGGTCCTTTTGCCAACTTCAATGGAGTGGTTGAGGATGTGAATCCCGATAAAGGCAAGGTGAAAGTCTTGGTGAGCATTTTCGGTCGATCCACTCCCGTCGAACTCGATTTTATTCAAGTTGAAAAAATATAGTCAGATGTGTTAAGGATCGCGGCTCAAGATGAAGATGAGATTGAGCGTGCATCGTTTTAGGCAGTGAAAGCATAGGATGTGCTTGTAGAAAGGTGAATTATGGCAAAGAAAGTAACGGGTCAGATTAAATTACAAATTCCAGGCGGACAAGCAAATCCAGCCCCTCCAGTGGGTCCAGCTCTGGGTCAACGTGGTGTGAACATCATGGAGTTCTGCAAGGCGTTTAATGCCAAGACCCAGGATCAAAAGGGCACCATCATTCCCGTCATTATTACAGTTTACTCCGATCGTTCGTTCACCTTTGTGACGAAGACGCCTCCTGCTTCCGTGCTGCTATTTAAGGCGGCGAAAGTGGAAAAAGGATCAGGAGAGCCAAATAAAAATAAAGTGGGCAAAGTCACCCGCAAACAAGTGGAAGAAATTGCAAAGTTAAAGCTGCCTGACTTAAATGCAGGAAGCGTTGAAGCTGCAATGAGAACCATTGCAGGCACCGCACGGAGTGCGGGCATTACCGTAGTTGATTAATCGTTGATTGAAAATAAGTGGGAGCTAGCTTGACTAGCGTTTACACCACTGAGGAGTATTATGTCGGAAGTCAAAAAAAGTGCAGTGAAGAAAAAAGGCGCAGGCAGACACGGAAAAAAATACTGGAATGCGCTGGAGAAGGTGCAAGCCGGAAAACGGTATACCGTGACCGAAGCTTTTGCTCTTTTGCCTGAAGTGGCGTTTGCCTCCTTTGATGAGACGGTCGATGTGGCCTTCAATTTGGGAGTGGATCCAAAACACGCTGATCAGATGGTGCGCGGCGCTGTGGTGTTGCCTCATGGGATTGGTAAGGCCACGCGTGTGGCTGTGTTAGCGAAGGGTGAGAAGGCTAAGGAAGCAACCGCAGCAGGTGCTGACTTCGTGGGCGCTGAGGATTTAATTGAGAAGATCGCAGGCGGCTGGTTTGAGTTTGATAAGATGGTAGCCACACCCGATATGATGGTGGCCGTCTCGAAGATCGGTAAGATCTTGGGCCCTCGCGGATTGATGCCTAACCCGAAGCTTGGAACCGTGACTTTTGATGTAGCCAAGGCCGTTAAGGAACAAAAATTAGGAAAAATGGAGTATCGGACTGAGAAGACCGGTATCGTTCATGTGGCCATTGGGAAGAAGTCCTTTGGAGCAGACAAGCTCAAGGAAAACTTCAGCACCTTGGCTGCTGTCATCTATCGCGCAAAGCCTCCCACCAGCAAGGGAACTTACATGAAGGGGATCACCCTTTCTTCGACCATGAGCCCAGGGATCTCCATTGATCCTCAAGATGCCTTAGTGGCAGCTGGCGTGGCTTGATCTGAACGAACTGAACGACTGAAAAGAGAAGGTTTTTATGAATCGTACTGAGAAAACTGAGCTTGCAGGAGTGCTCAAGGACAAGTTTAACAAGGCGAATCTTGCTGTGTTTGCGGACTATAAGGGATTGTCTGCAAGTCAGGCAGATCAGCTTCGGCGGATTTTACGTCCGTTGAATACGGAAGTGAAGGTGCTGAAGAACAATGTGGCACGTTTAGTCACCAAAGAAGGCTCCTTAGGAGACGAGGCTAAAGCGTTGATGGACGGTATTGTCGGTCCGACGCTGGTTGCTTTTAGCTTTGGTGAGATGACGGCTGCAGCAAAAGCGATTCACAAGTTTGCTCAGGATAATGAAGCTTTCAAGCTCAAAGAAAGTCTGATGGGAAAAAAGCGCGTCGACGTGTCTGGTGTTGAAGCGCTGGCAAATCTCCCAAGTAGAGAGGTTCTGTTAGGGAAGTTATTGGGAACAATGAACGCCCCGATCACGAACTTCGTCGGTGTCCTTGCCGCTGTCCCACGTAGCTTGGTGACAGTCTTGGCTGCCATTGAGAAAAAGAAATCAGAAACTCAGGCGTGATGCCTCGCATTTGAGTTCGGGTTTCAACTAGTGGTTAGGAGAGCCACTAGCAATCGGTCCTAGTCCAATCAATTCAGAACTAGAGGGACCACGGCCAACAGTCAGGACGACTAGCGGCCTAGATGTAAATGAGGTAGAAAATGTCAACTGCTATTACTAAAGATCAATTCATTGCTTACTTGGAAAATATGTCTGTTCTCGAGCTCGCGGGCTTGGTGAAGGACTTAGAAGCGAAGTTTGGTGTGTCTGCAGCTGCTCCTGTGGCTGTGGCTGCTGTGGGCGGCGGTGCTGCTGCAGCAACTGAAGCTAAAACTGAGTTCACCATCGTGTTGGCTTCTGTTCCAGCTGATAAGAAAATCAATATCATTAAAGAAGTCCGCGCCATCACCGGCTTGGGCCTGAAGGAAGCCAAAGACTTAGTCGAAGGCGCACCTAAGACCGTGAAGGAAGGCGTGAGCAAGCAAGAAGCGGATGAAATTAAAAAGAAACTCGAGACTGAAGGAGCTAAGGTCGAAGTGAAGTGATGGATCTCACTCGCCCTTTTTAGTACCTCTGGTTCAAAAATCGTACCGTACCCTTGCCTAAAGACGAAAAGCATGTAGGCTGGGTACGGTAACGAATTTTTTCTGTCTTTTTCTCATTTAGGAGCAAGCATGGGTTCCCTGTTCTCGGAAAATCACCGTATTCGTAAAGATTTTTCAAAGATTTCAACGCCAGTTGAGATTCCGAACCTCATAGAGCTGCAGCGCAGATCTTACGAAAAATTTCTACAAGCGGACGTTTCTCTTGGTCAGAGAGAGGACATTGGCTTGCAGTCCGTGTTTAAGTCTGTTTTTCCGATTGAAGACTTCAATCGAACGGCTTCCCTAGAGTTTGAGAGCTACGTTTTAGAGCGTCCTAAGTATGATGTGGCGGAGTGCCGTCAGCGAGGCATGACGTTCGCAGCTCCTTTGAAGATCACCGTTCGTTTGGTGGTTTACGAGGTAGATGAGGAAGCGGGAACGCGAAATATCCGCGACATTAAAGAACAAGAAGTTTACATGGGAGAAATCCCGCTGATGACTGAGGCGGGTTCGTTTATTATTAACGGAACCGAGCGCGTCATCGTCAGCCAATTGCATCGATCCCCAGGCGTGATTTTTGATCATGACCAGGGCAAGAGCCATTCGAGCGGTAAGATCCTTTATTCTGCCCGTGTGATCCCTCATCGCGGATCCTGGCTGGATTTTGAGTTTGACCATAAAGATATTCTGTATGCGCGGATTGATCGGAAGAGGAAGCTTCCTGCGACCATTGTCCTTCGGGCCATGGGGATGTCCAATCAGGATATTTTGAATTATTTTTATAAAATTGAGACTTTGATTTTTGAAAAAGACGGAAAATTCTTCAAGTCCGTCGATTTAGAGATTCTCTCAGGGCAGCGCGCTGAAGACGATATTTTAGATCCAAAAAACGGCGAAGTGATCGTGAAGAAGAATCGTAAATTCACGAAAGCGGTGATTAAGCGGATTCAAGAAGCGGGCATCCGCCAGCTCGAGGTTCCGGCTGAGTCAGTTTTAGGTCGGGTGGCGTCGGAAGACATCGTCGATGAGGCGACCGGTGAAGTTCTCTTGGAGACCAATCAGGAGCTCAGTGAGACGAAGATTGAGGAGCTTCGCGCCCGTGGCGTTAAGAGCGTGAAGGTGATCTTTACGGACAATCTGACTTACGGGGCCTTTGTTCGTGAGACGTTGCTCTTAGATAAGATTGCAAGTCCCGAAGAAGCTCTGATTGAGATTTACAAGAGAATGCGACCTGGGGATCCTCCCACGGTTGAAGCAGCCAAGCAGCTGTTTGAGAACCTCTTCTTTAATGCAGATCGCTATGATCTCTCGCGAGTGGGCCGCTTGAAGCTCAACTACAAGTTCCCTGAGAACGGGGTGGCTCCTGAGGTGACAATCCTCACCAAGCAGGATATCTTGTCCACGTTGTATTATTTATGCGAGTTGAATAACGGCCGCGGCACCATTGACGATATTGACCACTTAGGGAATCGCCGGGTGAGGGCTGTGGGTGAGTTAATTGAGAATCAATACCGCATTGGTTTGGTTCGCATGGAGCGCGCGATTAAGGAGCGGATGAGCATTCAAGAAATTGAGACGCTCATGCCCCATGATTTAATCAATCAGAAGCCGGTCTCGGCTGTGGTGAAGGAGTTTTTCGGTTCAAGCCAGCTCTCCCAATTCATGGATCAGACGAACCCTCTCTCTGAGGTGACCCATAAGCGAAGGCTTTCAGCTCTGGGGCCTGGAGGGTTGACCCGTGAGCGCGCAGGCTTCGAGGTTCGTGACGTTCACAACACTCACTACGGTAGAATTTGTCCGATTGAGACGCCTGAAGGTCCAAACATCGGGTTGATCGCAAGTCTCTCGACTTATGCCCGAGTCAATGAGTTTGGGTTCATTGAGACCCCTTATCGGATTGTGGACCAGAAAAAAATCACTTCGGATATTCGGTTCTTTACTGCTACCGAAGAAGAGAACAAGGTCATTGCTCAGGTTGCCCCTGAAGCCCTGCGCTCTGGAAAGCTCAGCACGGATTTAGTCTCGGCTCGAAGAAAAGGGGATTTCTCCTTAGTTAATCCCGATGATATTGAGTTGATGGACGTTTCAGCAAATCAGTTGGTGTCCATTGCTGCTTCCTTGATTCCGTTCTTGGAACACGACGACGCCAACCGAGCGTTGATGGGTTCGAACATGCAACGGCAGGCGGTTCCCTTGATTCGTACCCATGCGCCGCTGGTTGGCACTGGGATTGAGCGAGTCGTAGCTCGAGACTCCGGTCAAATCATCATTAATAAACACGAGGGTCAGGTCATCATGGTCGACGGGACGAAGATTGTCGTCCGCAGAGATCAATCCGCATCCCAGGACGTGGGTTCTGATGTGGATATTTATAACCTCACCAAGTACCAGCGTTCCAATCAGAACACCTGCGTGACTCAGCGTCCTGTGGTGAACGTGGGCGACCGAGTGAAAGCAGGAGACGTCTTAGCTGACGGCCCTGGAACCGATGCGGGTGAGTTGGCCTTAGGTCAAAACGTGCTCATTGCGTTCATGCCTTGGAGCGGATACAACTTCGAAGACTCCATTCTGATTTCAGAGCGGTTGATCAAGGAAGACACATTTACCTCCATTCACATTGAAGAGTTTGAGTGCATCGCACGAGATACGAAGCTTGGGAAGGAAGAGATCACTCGAGATATTCCGAATGTGGGCGAGGAGGCCTTAAAGGACCTCGATCAGAGCGGAATTATTCGCATCGGGGCCGAAGTCAAGCCAGGTGATATCTTAATCGGCAAGGTGACTCCGAAGGGAGAGACCCAGCTTTCTCCTGAGGAGAAGTTATTACGGGCCATTTTCGGTGAAAAAGCAGGCGATGTCAGAGACACTTCCTTGCGTGTTCCTTCAGGTGTTCAGGGGATTGTGATCATGCCCAAGTGTTCGCTCGTGAAGGCACGGAGCCAGATGAGCGCACGAAGGCCATTCTAGAAGAGCAGGTTCAGACCATTCGCCGCGATGAGAAGATTGAAACGGATGCCATCCGTCAGTCGGCTCTGACGAAGATTGTGAAGATCTTAGGCGGGTCCATGACGACGGGCAAGCTTCTCTCTGAGGATGGATCAGAGGAGCTGCTTAAGAAGGGGCAGAAGCTTGATTTAGAGACCTTGTCTGCAATTCCTTTTGATTTGTTGGGATTCATCCCCGTCAAAGAAGAGCTTGAGCAAGAAGTCACCGTGATCATGAAATTGGCCAAAGAGAAGATCGAGGCCGTTCGATTCGTGGTCAAGGAGAAGACGGATAAGCTCCGCCGAGGCGATGAATTAGCTCCTGGCGTGATTAAGATGGTGAAGGTTCAGATTGCCATTAAGAGAAAGCTCCAAGTTGGGGATAAAATGGCCGGCCGTCACGGGAATAAAGGGGTCATCAGCCGGATTCTCCCGATGGAAGACATGCCTTTTATGGCCAACGGGACACCCGTTGACATGGTGTTGAATCCGCTTGGGGTTCCCTCGCGTATGAACATCGGTCAGCTTCTGGAGGTGACCTTAGGTTGGGCTGCTCACGGCATCGGCGAGAAGGTGAATGCCTACATGGAGAACTTCCAGCCTGAGAAGTTGAAGAAGTTACTCAAAGACACGTATAATCATCCTACAGTGGTGAAATACTTGGAGACAGCAACCGATGAGGAGGTCCGAAAAATGGCCACTCACTTAAGACGCGGTGTTCACGTGGCAACCCCCGTGTTCGACGGCGCCAGTGAGTCGGATATTGCTCAGATGCTTCAGGTTGCCGATCTCCCCTCTCGCGGACAAACGACGCTTTATGACGGTGTCACAGGCGATACGTTTGCTGAGGAGGTCACCGTGGGGATCATGTACATGCTCAAGTTACACCACTTGGTCGAAGAGAAGATTCATGCTCGAAGCATTGGTCCTTACAGCCTCGTCACTCAGCAGCCGCTGGGCGGGAAGGCTCAGTTCGGGGGTCAAAGGTTGGGAGAAATGGAAGTCTGGGCGCTGGAAGCTTATGGTGCGGCCTATGGCTTACAAGAGTTCCTCACCGTCAAGTCGGATGATGTCACGGGACGTAACCGAATGTATGAAGCCATCGTTAAAGGTGAGCAGCTCTTGGAGCCTGGATTGCCTGAGTCGTTCAACGTCTTGGTGAAGGAACTTCAAAGCTTGGCCTTGAACGTGGAACTGATCGAAGCGGACGAGAAAGAAATTCAGACTGATTTGATTTAAGATGAGGGAGCAGAAATGAAAGACCTACTCAATTTTTTTGATAAACCGAAAGATCCCTTAAGTTTTACTGGGATTAAGATCTCATTGGCTTCCCCTGAGAAGATTCGAGAGTGGTCCTTTGGCGAAGTGAAAAAGCCAGAAACGATCAACTATCGGACCTTCAAGCCAGAGAGGGACGGTCTTTTCTGCGCCAAGATCTTTGGTCCAGTCAAGGATTACGAGTGCAATTGCGGTAAGTACAAGCGCATGAAGCACCGAGGCGTCGTCTGTGAGAAGTGCGGCGTCGAAGTGATTCAATCCAAGGTCCGCCGGGAGCGCTTAGGCCATATTGAGCTCTCCACTCCTGTGGCACACATTTGGTTCCTACGCTCTCTTCCCTCTCGAATTGGGGCCCTTTTAGATATCACCTTAAAGGATCTGGAAAAGGTTCTATATTGTGAGGCCTATTTGGTTCTTGATCCAGGAAACAGCGGAGTGGAAGAGAATTCCGTCATTTCCGAGGAAAAATACACTCAACTCATTCGCGAAGGATTTAGCTTTACTCCCGCTATGGGCGGTGAGGCCATTCGTGACATCTTGAAAAAGGTGGACATCGAGGGTCTTTCTCGCAAACTCCGGATGGACTTGAAACAGACCTCTTCCGAAGCTCAGCGAACCAAGGTGTCCAAACGGCTGAAAGTCGTGGAATCCTTTAAGCTCAGCGTGACCAATCGTCCTGAATGGATGATGCTTGAGGTGATCCCTGTGATTCCACCTGAGCTGCGTCCTTTGGTTCCTTTGGACGGGGGGCGGTTTGCTACCTCCGATCTCAACGACCTCTATCGTCGTGTGATTAACCGAAACAATCGGTTAAAGCGGCTGATGGAGTTAAATGCTCCTGAGATCATCATTCGAAACGAAAAGCGCATGCTCCAGGAGTCGGTGGATGCGTTATTTGATAATGGTCGTCGTGGGAAGACGTTTACCGGGCCGAATAAGCGTCCTCTTCGTTCGCTTTCGGACATGCTCAAAGGAAAGCAAGGTCGTTTCAGACAGAACTTGCTTGGAAAGCGTGTGGATTACTCGGGCCGTTCTGTGATCGTGGTGGGTCCTGAGTTAAAGCTCCATCAATGCGGGCTGCCCAAGGTCATGGCCCTGGAGTTATTCAAGCCCTTCATTTACAACAAACTCTCTGAGTATGGCTATGTCACCACCATTAAGTCAGCTAAGAAAATGGTGGAAAAGCAGCGCCAGGAAGTTTGGGATATTTTAGAAGAAGTGGTCAAGGAACACCCTGTTCTCTTGAACCGCGCTCCCACCCTTCACCGCTTGGGGATTCAGGCTTTCGAACCTGTTTTGATCGAGGGTAAAGCCATTCAGCTTCATCCTCTTGTTTGCGCTGCGTTTAACGCCGACTTCGACGGAGACCAAATGGCCGTTCACGTGCCGTTGTCCATCGAAGCGCAGATTGAAGCGCGCGTGTTGATGATGTCAACCAATAACATCCTCTCTCCTGCGCATGGAAAGCCGATTATCGTGCCGTCTCAGGACATCGTCTTGGGTCTGTATTACATGACCCGCGAGCGTCCTTTTGCCAAGGGTGAGGGCAAGGTGTTCTCCTCTCCAACGGAAGTTCATTTTGCTTATGACTCCGGAGTTGTTGGGCTTCAGACGAAGATTAGATGTCGTATCGCAGGGAAGCTCGAAGAGACGACCGTGGGTCGAACTCTGCTCTCTGAGGTGATTCCAGAGGAGATTCCTTTTAGCGCCTACAATAAAGTGTTGGGCAAAAAAGACTTAGCTGAGCTCATTGACCAGTGCTATCGCTTGACGGGCAATAAGAAAACCGTCATCTTGGCCGACCATCTCATGCAGACCGGGTTTCGAGAGGCCATGAGGGCGGGGATTTCGATCTCGGTTCATGATATGTTGATGCCTCCTGAGAAGAAAGAGTTCTTAGAGAAGGCCTATCAGCAAGTCCAAGAAATCGAAAATCAGTACATCGAAGGTTTGATCACCGACGGTGAGCGCTACAATAAAGTGATCGATATCTGGGCTCAAACCTCCGAGCAGATCGCAAGCGCCATGATGAAACGGCTCTCCGTTCAGACGTTCCAAGCTCCAGAAGGGTGGAGCGGATCGGAGAAACAAATCACGGGTCCTGCCTTTAACTCCATTTTCATGATGGCGGATTCAGGCGCCCGAGGAAGTAACGCGCAGATCCGACAGCTGGCTGGGATGCGAGGTCTGATGGCCAAGCCCTCCGGTGAAATCATCGAGACTCCCATTGTGGCCAACTTCCGTGAAGGGTTATCCGTGTTGCAATACTTCGTCTCCACTCACGGAGCTCGAAAAGGTCTTGCCGATACGGCTCTGAAGACTGCCAACTCCGGGTACTTGACTCGACGTCTCGTTGACGTTTCTCAAGACGTCATCGTGACTGAACTCGATTGCGGGACCTTGGATGGACTCTTCGTTTCAGCCTTAATCGAGGGCGGCGAAGTCATCGAGAAGATGGGGGATCGCATTTTAGGTCGCGTGGCCTTAGATGACGTCATTGATCCAGTCACCAACGAGACTTTAGTTCCTGCGAACCAAGAGATCACCGAAGACCTCATGAGGAAGATTGAAGAGGCGGGGATTGATCGGGTTCGTATCCGCTCAGTGCTCACGTGTCAGTCGAAAAAAGGGATCTGCAGCGCTTGTTACGGACGTGATCTGTCCCGAGGTCGCATGGTGAACATCGGGGAGGCCGTAGGCGTCATTGCTGCTCAGTCCATCGGCGAGCCCGGCACTCAGTTGACCATGAGAACGTTCCACATCGGTGGAACCGCCTCCCGACGCGCTGAGCAGTCCAGCTTAGAAGCGAAGACCAAGGGTAAAGTGAAGTTCCATAACTTGATGACCGTTCGCAATAAAGAAGGTCATCTCACGGTCATGAACCGAAGCGGGGAAATCGCCGTGATTGATGCGAATAACCGCGAGAGGGAAAAGTACCCAGTCGTTTACGGTGCCAAGGTGCTCGTGAAAGAGGGCGATCCTGTTGAAAAAGGAAAGCTCATGGCTGAGTGGGATCCTTATTCCACTCCGATCATCACCGAAGCCTCCGGGATCGTGAAGTTCGAGGACATTGAAGAAGGGCTCACCATGCAGGAGCAATTCGACAGTGTGACCGGCTTGTCTCACAAAGTGATCGTGGAGTCGAAGGCTTCAGATAAGCGGCCTAAGATTCTCATCTTAGATGAAAGCGGAACCCCCATTCGGCTGGAGGGATCCAACCGAATCGCTCGTTACATGATGCCTGTGGGTGCTAACCTCGTTCTGAACGACGGGGATCGCATCAGCGGTGGGGATACGATTGCTAAGATTCACCGTGAGACCACAAAGACCAAGGACATCACCGGGGGTCTTCCTCGCGTGGCAGAACTCTTTGAGGCGCGTAAGCCTAAGGATTCAGCTGTGATCAGTGAGATTGACGGGATTGTCTCCTTTGGTAAAGACACCAAGGGTAAGAGAAAAGTCATCGTCACCCCTGATCTGGGCGAGCAGAAAGAGTACCTCATCGGTAAGGGTCGTCACTTGGCTGTGAACGAAGGCGATTACGTCAAGGCTGGTGAACCTCTGATGGACGGACCGATTAACCCTCACGACATTCTGCGCGTCTTGGGTGAAAAGGCCCTGGCCAAGTACCTGGTGGATGAAGTCCAAGAAGTGTACCGTCTCCAAGGGGTGAAGATCAACGACAAGCACATTGAGACGATTGTTCGTCAGATGTTAAGAAAAGTTCGAATTAAAGAAGTGGGTGATTCGATCTTCTTACCGGGCGAACAATGTGATAAGTCCACGTTTGAGGCTGAAAATCAACGAGTCATGCAAGCCGGTGGCGCTCCTGCGACTGCCGAGCCTCTGCTCTTGGGGATCACGAAGGCCTCGCTCAGCACGGAGAGCTTCATCTCGGCTGCGTCCTTCCAAGAGACCACCAAGGTTCTTACGGAAGCCAGCATCAGCGGACGAGTGGACTACCTGCGCGGCTTGAAAGAGAACGTCATTATGGGTCGGTTGGTGCCAGCAGGTACGGGCTTAAGCAAGTACAAGAACTTGCAAGCTCGCGTGGTGTCAGAAGAGGAAGAGGCCACCCAGGTGGGTACCGAATCCCAACTGGCTGCTTCGATGGTTCGGTAAGAAAATCTCTCGGGTCGCAAAGCGACCCCATGGGAAGGGCGATTAGCTCAGCGGTAGAGCAGGGTCTTTACACGGCCAAGGTCGCAGGTTCAATCCCTGCATCGCCCACCATTTTTACCCCGATGACTAGATTACCCTGATCCGTTGACGACCCTAGAAATGGTTGAAAAGAAGAGCCTCTGAGATTCTCAGGGGCTTTTCTTTTTTGGTGTCCGGATGGGCCTGTCTTTCAGGCGAAGCCTCACAGTTTTTGAGCGTCCCAAAGGCTTTTTTCCCGCAAGCCTTTCTCTGTATGACGAGATCTCGCTTAGCCTGATCCGTTGGGTGCGATTTTTTGTCCCTGAGCAATGCTTCGGGCGCAGTTTTCAGCCGACTCAATGGCACCGTTCATAAAGCCACCAAACTCCACGCTGACATGCTCTCCTGCAAAAAAAAGCCGACCTCCCAGCTGAGGACGAGCGGCAAGCCCATTGAAGCGCGTGGTTTGTCCCGGCTTAAAAGCTGAGTAACATCCCTTGGCCCAAGGGTATTGATTCCAGTGCATGATGAATTGCCGGCCTTCGTAGAGGGATTTGAGGCCAGGGTAGATTTGATCGAGCGTGTTTAAGTTGTCCTGTAGACGAATGTCCGAGAGCAAATGAGCCCGTGAGCCCCCAATGAAGCGCGCTAGAATCCCTCGCGAGCCCTTTTGCATCCGGCTGCTCTCCCAGAACTGCTGTTGATCGAGGGTCAGGATTCGGCCATTCGAGGCGTTTTTTGGGGCTTGGCGCCAAAGACGCCGTTGGAACCCAAGCGACCACTTCGCCATGGACCCATAGCCCAGTTCAAAAATGGCTTGTGTCATGGACGGAGGCAGACCCAGTGCTTGGATCCCCTCAATGCCCCTGAGAATCGAGAAAGGCAGGGTGCAGACCACTTGCTGAGCTTTGATCTCAAGGGCGGTTTCCCCTGAGAAACTGAGCTTAAATCCAGGTTTTAAGTTCTGAATTTTCAAAAGTCGGTGTCCCAGGTGAATCGGGACCTGGCCTTTGAGCCTTTGCTCTAAAGCCCGGATGAGTTGGCTGCTGCCACCTTGAATTCGAAACTGTTCATCGCTTGGGCCCAAAAGACTCAGCTGGTTTTTCCGGTCCACCGTGGCGAGCGTTAGAAAATTTAAGGCCGACTGCTCCGAGAGATCGAGTCCGTATTCGCATTCATAGAGGGAGCCAATCAGACCCCGCATCCAGGGCTCCAACTCTTTTTTTGATTGAAGGTACTCAGCCAACGACATCTGGTCCAACTTCACGATCCCAGGGTGGTTTTGATCCCGGAAGGTGGGGATCCGAGGCGCTTTTTCGCCCCAAAGCGCATGGATGTCCTGACGGAGTTGAGCGGCAAACGGCGTGAGGGCATGAACCATTTGCGAGAAGCTCAACAGACGGCCGCTGGCCCAGTAGACTTCCTTCTCTAAACCGGCGTCCTCTGCCGCACAGTCTTGAATACCGACTCCGAGTTCCCGGCACAGCGCGTGAAGGGCTTCATGGCTCCGATCCACCGCTTCGCCACCTAGTTCGCAGAACATGCCGTCTTCATTGAATTGATACTGCGTGAACATTCGTCCCCCGACTCGCGAGGAGGCCTCATAGATTTCACACGGGATCCCCGATTGGTGGAGACGGTAGGCTGTGAGCAGGCCTGAAACCCCAGCTCCGAGGATGATCACGGGACTTTGGGTGGATCGGATCTGGGCTTTGGCCGAGCTGATGAGAGGGGAGATTCCTGGGAGGCCCACTCGGTGAGCGATCAGAGCGGTGGCTGCAGCTCCCCCAAGAAAGTGTCTCCGGGAGAGTTGTTTTGGGTCCTCGATCTGAGTTTGGATTTGATTCACTAGGGAGTCAACGGATCTGGATTTCTCTTGTGCCAGTTGGATGAGCCGAAGCAAGCGCATGAAGCTTGAGCAAGTGAAGTTCCCCATGTCTTGGTTCTAGCAGAAGCCGTTCTGATTGGAACCGTTTTTTGCGTAGTGGAGAAGAGGCAAGGAAGGTGAGGGAGAAAATGGTTTTGGTGCACTGCGCGAGGGAAAAGGGACTGGGGCCCAAGTCAAGCTCCTCTCCTCGCATGATTCTTCAATCGTTTGCTCTCCACAAACAGCGATCCTGTTCGTCGTGCTCAGTTTCGGATTGCTCAGACAAAACTGAAAAAACTCGCTATGATTTTCAGCATGAATCGGAGCAACTTGGTTTTAAGGTTTTGGATGAGTCTGGGATGGGTTCTTCCGCTTAGTTCGTGGGCACAGGATCCTCCCCCCATGCGAGAGCAGGAAATGGGAAAAACGTTCAAATCCGCCTATGAGGCATCATTGGAGCGCAGCACGGCTCTGGGTGTGAATCGAGACCTCCTCATTCAAGCCAAAGAGCAGGAGATTCAATCCAGAGCCGCCGCTTTTTTTCCGAAACTAACAGCCAGTGTGGGACTCCTGACGCAAGCCCTCCCAAGCAATCCCACTGGGACCTTGATCTCCCCTCAGAATCAAACCACCATCAAGTTGGGTGTGATCCAACCCCTGTTTCGAGGCCTCAGTGAGTACGCTGCGATTCGTCAAAAAAGAAGCACGACTGATGAGCGTGCCCATACCATTCATCAAGCCGCGCGACAGTTGTTCTATGATGTGGCTCAGGCCTATTACACGGTTCAGATGACTTCTGTTGAACTAAAAAACCATGAGATTGAAATCGAGCTCAATAAAAAAAGAGAGGAGGAGCTCAATCGATTTCTTCGGATTGGACGAGCTCAGCTCAGTGATGTTCTCACCCTGCAAGCCAATATTTTAGGCTTAGAATCCCAACTCGAAAGTACAAAAGGACGACATGAGATTGCAAAAGATGTACTGGCCTATTTAACGGGATGGGATCGCAACACCGTCTTATCAGATGAGGAGACTCCTGAGTCTCAGCTCGGGGAGCTCAGTGATTATCTCGAGGCGATGAATCGACGTCCCGAAATCGCAGCAGCACAGGCTGCACTGGAAAGTGCTGAAGAGACTATTGCGATCAAAAGGGGAGGGCATTTTCCTAGTGTCGATTTAATTGGCAACTATTACTTGGAAAGACCCGGATTGGCCTTAAAATCTGTGAATTGGGATCTTCAGCTGGCCGTGAGCTTTCCCATCTTTCAAGGAGGCTTAGTGAGTGCTCAGATCAGAGAGGCCCAAGCGCTCACTCATCAGTGGAGTCTCAATTTGGCTGAGTCCAGGCGGAAAGCCGAGCAAGAGATTCGGACTTTCTATCAGGCCTTCAACTCTGACCGCAGGCAGATGCAAAAGCTCACGCAACTCGTCCAAGTATCGAGGAAAAACTATGAAGTGCAGAGCCGAGTTTTTAAAAACGGACTGGTCACGAATTTAGACGTGCTTCAGTCTTTGACCACTTACCAAGCCTCCAAGCGGCAGCTGGATCAAATTCAGTGTATTTCAGTTTTGGATTCGCTGAAGCTTCAAGCTGCGGTTGGAAGAAGAGAAGAGATCCCTACCCAATGAAAAGTCTTTCTGAGATTTCAATTCGAAGACCGGTGTTTGCTTGGATGCTGATGGCGGGGCTCATGATCTTTGGAGCCATCTCGTTTCAGCGCTTGGGCGTCAGTCAGATGCCGGATGTCAATTTTCCGGTCGTTAATGTCGCTCTGACTCTTGAGAACGCCGCCACTGAAGTGATGGAGAGGGATGTCGTGGACGTGATCGAAGATACGGTCATGGGAATTGAGGGCTTAAAAAACGTAAGCTCCGCGGTGAGTCAGGGCCGAGCGAACGTCACGTGTGAGTTTGAGCTGGGTCACCCCATCACTCGAGCCTTACAGGAAGTTCAAAACCGAGTGACTCAGGTCAGAAATCGACTACCCACGGCCTTGGATCCTCCAGTGATCACAAGAACGAATCCTGAGGACCAGCCCATTCTCTGGGTTCTGCTCAGTGCGGATGAGGGGATTCCGCTTCCGGATCAGATGCAAGTGGTGCGAAATCAAGTTCAGGGGCTCCTCTCTTCGATCTCAGGTGTGGGTGAGGTGAGGCTGAAAGGGTATGTCGAGCCTAATCTTCGGGTCTGGCTTCAACCGGAGAAGCTCAAATACTATGCGCTGACCGCATCTGATGTGATGGCCGCAATCACTGCGGAGCAACTCGAGCAACCTGCCGGTCGCGTGGAGAGTTTAAAAGAGGAAATCAATCTTCGCGTCCTAGGAGAGTCGAAGTCTCCTGAGGAATTTGGAAAAATCAGGATCCATTTGCGAGGTGGGGCTCCTAACTTTAATCCGATTGAATTAAAAGAAGTCGCGCGTATTGAGGAGGGCCTCTCTGATGTGCGAGCTAGGTCCCGGTTTAACGGAAAGCCAACCGTTGGCTTGGCAGTAGTCAAGCAACACGGGGCCAATGCCGTTGAAGTCTCAAAGCGGGTTCAGGAGAGACTCCCCAAAATCCAGGAAAAGTTAGTGCCCGGATATCATTTAGAGGTTAGGCTAGACAGCACTCAGTACATTCGGGAGTCTGTGCACGAGCTGAACTTTACTTTACTCCTCTCAGCAGTTCTCACCAGTTTGGTTTGCTTTTTATTTCTAGGGTCATGGTCGTCGACGATTCACGTCCTATTGGCCATTCCAACTTCGGTCATGGGAAGCTTTCTTTTTCTCTACTTTTTGGGCTTTACCCTGAACTCATTTACATTACTCGGGTTGATCCTTGCCATGGGGATCGTTGTTGATGATGCCATCATGATGCTGGAGAATATCGTCAGACACGCTGGGATGGGAAAATCCAGAAAGCAGGCGGCTTTAGATGGTGCAAATGAAATCTATTTTTCGGCAATGGCTGCGACACTGGCTGTGGCTGCGATTTTTGTTCCTGTGATTTTTATGAAGGGCGTGATGGGGCGGTTTTTTTATCAGTATGGGGTGACGGTTTCAGTTTCAGTTTTTCTCTCCTTGCTTGAGGCGGTCACTCTCACACCGATGAGGTGCTCTCAGTTTTTGATCACCCCAAAGCACGCTGGGCAGGGGGGCTTGACCTCTGTAGTAGCCAAGGTGATGGACCAATGGACTGAGCAGTATCAGATTCTTTTAGGGAAGTTGCTTCGGCATCGAATCCCCATTTTGGTGGGGGCTTTGATTTTTTTTCTCGGCTCCTTAGTGTTGCTCAAGGGTCTTCCTGAGGAGTTTATTCCCAAGCAGGATCAGTCGTTATTTATTCTTCAGATTAAAAATCCAGTGGGTAGCTCCTTGGATGCTTCCGATGAGCTTTTTAAGCAAGTGGAGGCATTTTTGTCCCGGCAACCGGAGGTGAGTGGGACCTACTCCACGGTGGGGAACTATCAGAATCAGGATGGCGTGAACGCAGGAGCCATCTATGTGATGCTCAAGGATCCCAAACAGCGTAAGGAGACTCAGAGCCAGCTGATGGATCGCTTCAGAAGTGAGGTTCAACGCCTACTTCCCTCTTCTCGAGTCTTGGCTCAAGATCTCTCCATTACGGGCTTTAGCGCTTCCCAAGGCTACCCCATTGAGTTCAGCTTAGAGGGGCCCGACTGGAGTCGGTTGCATGAGCTCTCGCTTCAAGTGATGGATCAAATGAAAGACTCAGATTTTTTTCAGGATGTGGACTCAGACGAGCAGGCTGGAATGCCCGAGATTCAGATCATTGCGGATCGATTGCTTGCATCGAATCATGGCGTGAGCTTGAGTTCCATGGCTCAGGAAGTGAGCCTTTTGATCGGAGGTGAGACCTTAGGGGCTGGTACGCAGTACCCCCGCGAGGGTCACCGTTATGGGATTCGTCTGAGGGCAGAGCCCGAGTCAAGGAGCAGTATTTCAGATCTTAAGCGACTCAGAGTGAGAAATAATCGGGGCTCACGTGGCGAATTAGTCCCTCTCTCTTCGATCGCACAGATTCAACTCGCTCACAGCCCTCAGTTGATCCATCGACTCAATCGTCAACGAACGGTTCCCATTCATGCGAATCTGAGAGAAGGGCAGTCCCAGAAGGCGGCCTTAGTTTGGATTCAGCAGTTGGGTCAGAGAGTTTTACCCCCGGGGTATTCAGTCCACATTTCAGGCAACGCCCGTGCATTTGAGGAAGCGTTTGATAGCCTGGGGTTTGCTCTCGTTTTAGGCGTGATGGTATCTTATATGATTTTAGCCTCTCAGTTCAATAGCTGGGTGCAACCGCTGGTGGTCTTAGTGGCGCTGCCATTTAGCCTTTCCGGAGCCTTCATGGCTCTCTTCTTCACTCATCAGTCGTTGAACGTCTTTAGTCTCATGGGTCTGATCCTATTGATGGGCATTACGAAGAAGAACTCCATTTTGCTGGTGGATTTCACTCAACAAAAACGAAGGGAGGGCTTAAGTCTTCATGCGGCCCTGCTTGAGGCTTGTCCCATTCGCTTGAGGCCCATTGTGATGACTTCGGTTGCCACTTTAGCAGGAGCCTTGCCCGGGGCTTTGGCTTTGGGACCGGGCTCAGAAACTCGCATCCCGATGGCGATTGCGACTCTCGGCGGTGTGTTTGTCTCCACGGTCTTAACTCTTTTGGTGGTTCCCTGTGTGTACAGCGTCTTGGGCCAGTTTGAGAAGGTTGAGTTAGACTCATGAGTCTTTCAGCGCTTTCCATTCGAAGACCGGTTTTTGCCTGGATGCTGATGGCAGCCTTGATGATCTTTGGCGCTCTTTGTTTTCAACGCTTAGGAGTGAGCCGGCTTCCGGATGTGGATTTTCCGATCGTCAGTGTGTCGGTGTCGCTTCGTGGAGCCGCTCCTGCGGTCATGGAAAGCTCAGTGATTGAGCCTCTGGAAGGGGTGCTCATGCAGATTCCTGGCATCCGAAACTTGAGCTCCTCCTCTCAGCAGAGTTCAGGTTCAATTTCCATTGAGTTTGAGGTGGATAAAAAAATCGATGATGCGGTGCAAGAGGTCGAAGATCGAATCCATCAGCTTCGGGACGTCTTACCCAAGGACTTGGATCCCCCGTCGGTAAAAAAGAGTAATCCTGAGGACATGCCGATTCTGTGGGTTGCTGTGACCCATGATGAAGCCACCTCAGATGTGGATGCTATGCTGTATGTGAGAAACGTTCTTTCTCAACACTTCACAACCCTTTCGGGAGTGGGGGATGTGGTGCTGGCCGGATATGTGGAGCCTGCCATCCGAGTGCATCTGAACCCCCTTCGGATGACTGAGCTTCAGCTGGCAGCCGAAGATGTGATTCAGGCGATTTCAACAGAACAAGTGAGCGTTCCGTTGGGCCGTTTAGAGAGTCCAGCGAAAGAGGTGAGCTTGCGGTTTTTGGGGGAGGCCACTTCGGCTCAGCAGTTGGGTCAGATCCGTTTGATGCAGAGGGGGGCAGAAGGAGCGAATTTTCGTCCGATCTTGCTTCAAGATGTGGCTCGCATTGAAGAAGGTACTTTGGATGTGCGTCGAAAGTGTAGGTACCGGGGAATGCCAGCTTTGGGACTTGGAATCCTCAAGCAGCATGGTTCAAACGCGGTGGAGGTGGCTCGCCTAATTCGAGAGAGGGTTAAGGAGATCGAGCCCCATCTACCCCGCGGGTATCAGTTAAAGATTCGCTCCGATTCAACCCGCTTCATTCAACAATCCATTGCTGAGTTGAATCGGATGCTTTTTTTCTCAGCCATGCTGACTTCCGTGGTGTGCTATTTATTCTTAGGCTCCTTGGCCTCTACTTTAAATGTCTTGCTGGCTATCCCCACCTCGATCCTGGGCTCGTTCATTGGCTTGTATTTTCTCGGATTCACCCTCAATACCTTTACATTGCTAGGGCTCACCCTCTCCATTGGAGTTGTGGTGGATGACGCCATCATGATGCTTGAGAATATCGTTCGACATCGAGAGATGGGAAGGGGGCGAAAAGAAGCAGCCTTGATGGGCTCTCAGGAGATCACCTTTGCTGCCGTGGCCTCCACCCTAGCTGTCGGAGCCATCTTCTTACCCGTGGCTTGGATGAGAAGTGGAGTCGGTCAGTTTCTCTATCAATATGGAGTGAGTGTCTCATTGGCTGTGGGCTTATCCCTTTTGGAAGCTCTCACGCTGACTCCCATGCGCTGTTCCCGGTTTTTAGAGGTGAATCACGCCCATAGTAAGCTCTCCCACTTCATGGATCAGGCATTTCGTGGTCTCACCCTCCGGTATCAAAAGACTCTCGCTTTTTTTCTACAGCATCGGGTGAAAACTTTGATTCTTTCCACCCTATTTTTTGCTCTCACGTTGCTATTGGCCCGCAGGCTTCCCTCGGAGCTTCTTCCCTCTCAGGATCAATCCCAGCTGATGATTCGAGTGAAAGGAAAGGTGGGCTCATCACTGGCTGCAACCGATGAGGTGTTTCGAAACGTGGAGTCCTACCTCTCCGCTCAGCCGAGTGTGGAGGGTTACTTTAGTTTGATTGGGGGCTTTGGAGGGGATGCCGTCCATCAGGGGTTTTTGTTTGTGACTTTGGTGGATAAAGATCAGCGTCCGTTCTCCCAGTCGGAAATCATGGGCAGGATGCGGAAGGATTTAAAAGCCAAGGTTCAAGGTGCAGAGATTGTGGTTCAGGATCTATCGCTGCGGGGGTTTGGGACCTCACGCGGTTTTCCCATTGAGTTGAGTCTTGAGGGGCCAGATTGGGAGAAGCTCGTGGAGCTCTCTGAGACCTATGGGGAGGAGTTAAAAAAGTCCGGTCGCCTCACCGATGTTCATACGGATATTCAAAAAGGAATGCCAGAAGTGGATTTAGTGACCGATTCAAAAAAATTGGCTTTACATGGAGTCACTGTGGCGGCTGTGAACTCTGCGGTGAGTACGCTTTTTGGTGGACGCGTTCTCAGTGGAAGGGCTCAAGTGCAAAAACAAGGGCATCGACTTCCCATTGAAGTCCGCTTGCCCTGGGATGAGCGCAATCAAGTTCAGCAACTCAAACAGATTTGGGTGAGGAATAATCGAGGTCAGCTGGTCTCTTTATCTGAGCTCGTTCATCTTCAGAGTAAACCCAGTCTCACGCTCATCACACGGCAGAACCGAGTTCGATCCATTTCGATCTATGCTAATCCCCAAGCTCATGAGTCGCATCAGCGGGTGATGGAGGAGATCCAGGAGATGGGAAAAAGACTGCTTCCTCCAGGGTATTATGTAAAAACGACGGGAAGCTCTCAGAACTTTAAAGAGTCACTGCAGGGGCTTGGATTTGCCCTGGGTCTTGGAATTGTTGTTTCCTATTTGGTTCTTGCCTCTCAGTTCAATAGTTTTCTCCTGCCTTGGATCGTGCTCTTGGCTCTGCCCTTTAGTCTTTCTGGTGGGATTTTAGGCCTTTTTTTATTTCATCAGTCGATTAACCTTTACAGTCTGATCGGATTGATTCTTCTCATGGGGATTGCTAAGAAAAACTCCATCCTCCTTGTGGACTTTACGAATCAATGCGTGTCGGAGGGACGGGGAGTTCATCAGGCACTTTTAGAGGCCTGTCCGATTCGTCTGCGTCCGATTTTAATGACATCGTTGGCAACTGTGGTGGGTGCCCTACCAGAGGCTCTCTCCATTGGGCCAGGCGCTGAGTCAACAGTTCCTATGGCCGTGGTATTAATTGGGGGGATCTGTGTCTCTACCTTGCTCACCCTGTTTGTGGTGCCGTGTGCTTACGATTTATTGATGAGTCGGCGGAGATCAACGCCTGCTTAGGCTGCGGGCTTTTGCCCCTCGGTTTTTGGAGCAAGGAGCTCCGCTGCTGAGAAAGCCTGACTCCCCTTTTTTTGACCGAGAAGCCCACCTAAGGCCGCCAACACACAGCCTAGGCCCATCATGCAAAACAGCAGCCAATTGAGCGATTGAATGCCTAATCCAATGAAGATCTGCCGAAAAGCTGAACTGGAGAGTGCTCCAATGGAGACGCCCAGTAAGCAGGTGAGTCCCCAAGAGCACAGAGCGTGAAAGAGGGCCGCCTTTTTCGACTCAATCCGCAAGGAGCGAGTGGAAAAGTAGGCCCCAAAACCAAAGGAAACCCAGCTGCTGGCGGCCAGGTAAATCCAACTCCCGTTTCGTAAGCCCTCACCTATGAGGGGATCAATGAGATTGGCTGCGCTTAATCCCACGGCGTTTCCTAAGAAAACGAGGAAAATCCCCAGTGAAAGGGTCATCAGGCTTCCTAAAGCAATGACCTCTGCGTGAATTGAAATGGGAACACTCAATCGACCCTCGTTCAGTGCAATGGGCTTAAAAGCCATGGTCATCTCCTGTGATTGGACACTCGTTCCTTGTCTTAAACTCGATTCTTCCCTTTTTATGGATCAGTCAAATAACGAATTCAAAAACTGATCCGAAAACCTAAGCCGACCTGACGGCTCAAGCTCAGCGAGAGGATCAAAAGAAGGGAGACCGAGGGGGCTCCATCGAGGGCTCTTGGGTCTTCCGGTCTGCTTATGGCTGGAACGGCTCGATGGGTTTATTTTGGAGGGCTTGATTCATAAAAGAAACCCAAATGGGTAAAGCGGCGCTGGCACCGGTTAAGTTGAGTTTCTGGGAGATCTCGTGGTCAACGCCGACCCAAACCACTGAGGTGAGCTGGGGCGTGTAACCTGCAAACCAAGCATCTCGATGGTGACTGGTGGTGCCTGTTTTGCCGGCTGCAGGACGCTGAAACCCCATCTTCAGAGCGCTCTTGGCCGTTCCGCTCACTAAAACATCTTTTAGGATGTCAGTGGTTAGGTCGGTCACCGCTGGATCGATCACGGGTTGAGACGTTTGAGTGATCCTGAGATACTCCTTGCCATCGGACTCGGTGATGGCTCGAACGGAGATGAGATCAATTCGGACCCCATGATTGGCCAGCGTGCAGTAAACCTGGGCAAGCTCCAAGGGCGCAAGCTCAGCCACACCTAAGGAAAGAGAGGGGACTAAGGGAAGTTCGGAGCGAACCCCTAAGAGGCGAGCAGTTTCAGCAATGGCTGGTAGGCCTACCTGTTGGCCGAGTTTGGCTGTGACCGTATTGACGGATTGAGTGAGAGCGGTTCGAAGCGAGATGGAACCGCGGAAGGTTTTCTCATAGTTCTGAGGAGCCCAGGTTTGCTTGCCTCCGTCATAGGTGAGGCTCCACGGTGCATCTTCCATCAGGTAGTCAGCGTTGTAGGGGACTCCTAAGGGGTCTGTTTTTTGTTGAAATGCCGTGAGGTAAACAATGGGTTTAAATGTTGAGCCCACCTGTCGTTTCATGTTGAGGATGCGATTAAACGTGCTTTTGGAGTAGTCTCTGCCTCCGACGAGGGCCTTAATATGACCTTTCGAATGATCAACGGCAGCCAGCAGGCCTTCGAGGCGGTCGGAGGAAGGGAGTTTGAGGGACTTCTCTAGTCGCAAGACCTCACGCGAGACCACTTGGCTTGCCAATTGGTTGAGGTGAAGATCCAAGGTAGTGTAGACTTTGAATCCGGAGCGAAGCACTTCCTCTTCACTGAGTTTTCCTTGAAGCAGGTGAAAGAGTTCTGCCTTTACGTAGTCTGAGAAATAAGGGGCTTTTGTGGCAGAGGTGAGGGGGGGGGCGAGGCGAATGGGCATGGAGAGTGCCGCTTGGGCCTCTTCTTCTGCGATTTGTCCGGTTTCCACCATCTTGCGCAGGACCAAGTGGCTTCGCTCGATGGCGCGCGCGCGTGCGTGATAAGGAGAGTAGTAGCCAGGGCCACGGATGATCCCTGCCATGAGCGCAATTTCAGCTAAATTTAGTTCATCTAAAGTTTTTCCAAAGAAGGACTGAGCTCCCTCAGCAACTCCATGAATCTCAAGAGGTCCGACTTGTCCGAGATAGACTTCATTTAAATAGCGCTCGAGAATCTGCTCTTTTTCCATCCGAAGCTCTAAAAGCAGAGAGAGGAGCACTTCGTTGAGTTTTCGGAAAATATTTTTGGTATGGCGAGCCAGGAGATTTTTAACCAACTGCTGCGTGATCGTGCTTCCACCTTGAGCGAAAGAAAGAGTTCTTAGGTTAACAAAAAAAGCACGGGCAATTGCCTTAGGATCAAGGCCCTTGTGATCTAAGAAGTGATGATCCTCAATGGCAATGATGGCTTTCCAAAGGGGCGCTGGGATTTGAGAAAATTGAAGGGAAGTCCGGATTTCTTTTTTGACCTCCCCGCTTCTAGAGAGAGTTGCAATGAGCTCGGGTTCTAAATACAGGTCGTCAACGGGGGTTCCGCGCAGCTCAAGGCTGACTAAAGGGGCGTTTGGACCCGGTTTTTCAAATCCAAGGCGGACTGGGGTTTCAGCGTTTTCAGAGTGATCCCCGAGCTCCTGTTGGGGGTGTCCATCCGGAATCAGGTAGGCAGGGTAGTTTCGTGGGTTCAGAGAGAAGCTGAGAGATTGGGACTGCTCAACGGGAGAGTAGCCTAGGGATTTGAGTTGAGTTTCAATTTGAGCGCGGCGGGCTCCTGGCTGGATTCTTGAAACATCCGAGTAAATCCGAATGGGGATCAATTGTTCTTCTTTGAAAAAGGCATCTGTCAACTGCTGATCCAGCGAAGCCAGGTAGACCATGAAGGCTCCGCCCAGAGCCAATCCAGCAAGGAAAAATGATACAGGGGGAACGCGCTTTTTTTTACGTTCTGATTGAACCGAGTGAATCCCGAGTTTCCTCAAAATGAGCTCCTGATCTGAAATGGCATTAAACCTCGACCTTCCGGCCGGGGATCAAAGGGGCACTGCATAGGTAAAAATTGGATCGACTTGAGAAGTTTTGCCAAAAACCTGTTAAAAGGTGAAAGAAAGGATCGGAGTCTCCGATTCGGCCCACTGCATTTGAGAGCGGGCAAACGATTGTGGGTGATGACCATAGTCTTTTCACTCCTAAAAGTTGGTCCAGGAGCGATTCGGATCCGAATCGCTCGAACTCGGAACTCCTCTTTGATTGAGAAAGAGGAGGGTATCAACGCTTGGCTCAAGAATTGTGAGTCAAATAAAACTGACATACCTTGACGGAATGATCAAGCGCAGCTAACACTGAGAGGGCAAGTTTCCTACCCAGTGAATGAGAGAGAGGAGTCGTCCATTGATTCAGCCGATATCCGTTTTTAAAAAGGCACGGAGTCTTCAGGGTCTCTGCATGGGCCTAGTCTATTTGGCCTCTGCTTCGGCTTCCGCTTTGGAGCTCGATTGGTCCGGGCAGTTTTGGTCCGAGCTTCAGGGTTTGATTAACTACACGATGGACGCCTCACCCAATGGTGGGTCGGCTGACTTAACACGAGAAAATGCAGGCGGTTATTATGTTCGAGGAGGAGGGGTGTCCAATGCATCCTTTCAAAGCCTCTTCATGCGACTACGTCCGAAGATGGTCGTCAACGACAACATCTATATTAAATCGGAGTTCTGGTTAGGTGATCCTCAGTTTGGTCTTTTTGGGTCAGCGTATCCTTATTCTCCGGACCAGAGGCAGTTTTACTCCTCGCAGAGCCGAGGGGCAACTCTCACGGCGCAGCGATTTTGGGCTGAGATCTTAACGGATGTCGGGACGATTCAGGTCGGTCGTGTGCCGCTCAATTGGGGGTTGGGAATTTTCTGGAACTCAGGGGAGAATCTTTGGGATCGTTACATGTCGACAGGAGACGCGGTCCGCTGGTTTGCTAAATTTGGATCGTTCTCTTTGATTCCCTCCGTGGTGATGAGCTCCACTGGCAATACCATTGGGGGTGCGTGTCTAGTGCAGGGTGGACCTGGTTCTGAGACGTGCTCCGGGGGATTAGGATCAGCAGGGGTCACGGATTACTCGATTATTCTGAAGTACGAAAACATGGATGATGATCTAGAGGCCGGAGTGAATGTCATTAAGCGTTTAGCCGGAAGTAGTCAGGATCCCAACTATGGAGTGCTGGTGCCGGAGACGGCGAGAGTCCCTGGTGTTGCAGCTCAGCAGGCCGGTAGCGTGAACTTAATGACCTATGATCTTTTTGTGAGAAAGAAGTTTAAGAAGCTTACATTAAGTGGAGAGCTTCCCATTGTTTCAGGCGAGATGGGTCCGTCCAAAGTCAACACGTTTGGGTTTGCAGGGGAAGCGGATTATAAGTGGAGTAGTTCGCTTGGGGCATTGCTTCGAGTCGGGTATGCTCCGGGTCAAAACAATGCGGATGCGGCCAGTCGAGCGAATTTCAACGCATTTTATTTTAATCCTAACTATCACTTAGGGATGATTTTATTTAACTATCAGCTGGCCAATTTTTCTCGGCCCCAAACGCTCAATAACCCAAAGTTGAGTCCCACGGGCTTACGGTCGATCTATGATAATCCAATTGTGAATGCGACTTACTTAGCCCTGTCGGTGCCTTTTAAGCCCACAGACCAGTTTACGATTCAGCCGACATTGATTTATGCAAGTGCACTTCAAAGTGCATCCGCAGGGGATCCGTATTTTTACAACTCTTGGCAGCGAACGAATCAGCCGAATCAAGCCGGACGTAATCAGGGGAAGGATCTGGGATTGGAGGCGGATGTGGGTGTGACCTATCAGTGGGATGATGCCGTTCAGATTCGTTGGGATGGTGGGGTCTTCTTCCCAGGTAGTTTCTTTGCATTCTCCAACGCAGCCAGTGGGGTTGAAAATAGCACGTCTCCTGTCCTGGCCACTGCTCTGCGAGTCGGTGTCAATTTCTAATTCCAAACACGAGGGCTGAGAGCGCAGACTCGGGTGCATTTTACAGAGCTGCTTTAGATTGATTCGATTTACGATTTAAATGACCCGTTTCAAATGGGCAGCCGAGTGGTTTATGTACCTTCACTCTTCTTTGGGTGAGAGCTTCGCTTAAGTTTAAAATGCGTTCCTATTGCACTAAAAATGTCGTGAAGTAAAGATGCGTGACGATGAGTTCTCGAGGAGGTGGATTCATTCGCTTGGCAAGCGTCTGATTGGCAATGTCCACGAGCTGAGACTGAAAGAGGTAGCGCCCTTGAACCGTTGCTAGTTCTTCGAAGGTTTTTTTCGCTGCAACCTGAATGAGCTGATCTAAAAGAAACGGTCTTAAGCTTTCAATGAGAGCTGCATGTTCAGGCTTTTGAATTTCTAAATGAAACTCGAGGGTCAGATAATGGTGTTTAGCGCCGATCATGCGTGCGGGTTTTCCATCGGACCCGATGCCTTGTGGAGTGTTGGAGGCTCCTTGAATGTTGACGGTGATCAGCTCAAAGGGAATCGTGGGGATTGCGACCTGTTCATTTAAAGCCTCCTTCTTGTTGGTCTCCACGATTCGTGTTGTTTCGGCTGCATCAGTAATTGCCGGGTGCTTGTAGATGAGCTTCGTGTAGGTGAGAAAGCCCAGGGCGCCCAGAAGGGCTATGGAGTTGATCAGAGGCACGAGCAGGGCTTTGAAAGATCCGCCTGAGTCGCGTTCTTTTTTCTCTCCCTCGGGGGAGTGTTCTTTGGGAGCTTCGCCATGGTCAGACATTTTTTTAATAATACTATTGAAAGAATAGGATGTCTAGAGTCCGTCTAGAGACCTTGAAAATCTTGGGGGCTCGGTTGGATATTCAAAGGAAGCGGAACGCAGCAGAGAAGTAAAGGAGAAGGGGTGAGCCGTGAGGGTTAAATTTTTTGAGGGCGCAAGGAGGAGTTCAAGCGGGTGAAAAAACTTGTCTTTTCACCCGCTTAAAGAGTCCACAGGGTAATTTTTATCCGGTGAAAGCCTCAAAAGGTAAACCTAAGTCATCGGCCACCTGTTTATACGCCACGCGACCTCCCAGGATGTTTAGCCCTTTTCTTAAGGCCTCATCCTTCGTGAGGGCGGCTCTCCATCCTAAGTTTGCAATCATCAGAGCATACTTCAGAGTGACATTGGTGAGAGCATACGTTGAAGTTCTTGGAACGGCCCCTGGCATATTCGGAACTGCATAGTGGACCACTCCATCCACCGTGTACGTGGGGTGTTCATGGCTCGTGGGACGGCAGGTCTCAACCGAGCCTCCCTGGTCAACTGCCACATCGACTACAACACCTCCTGGGCTCATTCGGGAAATCATCTCACGAGTGACCAGTTTGGGAGCCTTGGCACCAGGCACTAAAACGGCGCCAATGACTAGATCCGCTTGGGTCACCGCACGTTCCACTTGTTCACTGTTGGAGTATAAGGTGGTCACTTCGTTTCCAAAAATATCCGCAAGGTAATCCAGTCGGTGGATGTTCACATCTAAGATGGTGACATGCGCACCGAGTCCGACGGCCATCTTAGCGGCGTTGATCCCCACGACGCCCCCTCCTAAAATCACAACACGACCGCGCTCCACGCCGGTGACGCCGCCTAAGAGTAAGCCCTTTCCTCCGTGATCATGCTGAAGGTAAGTGGCCCCAATCTGGGTTGCCATTCGACCTGCAACCGCACTCATGGGCGCCAGAAGCGGCAAGGAGCCATCAGCAGGTTGAATCGTCTCATAGGCGATGCCGATGATTTTTCTCTCCATCAGCGCCTTCGTCAGTCGCTCGTCCGCTGCTAAGTGAAGGTAGGTGTAAAGAATTTGGTTTTCACGCAACAGAGGGTATTCCTCGGGCAAAGGTTCCTTCACCTTCACAATCATGTCGGCTTTGTCGTAGACTTCTTTGGGAGTACCAACGATGGTCGCCCCTGCCTTTCGGTAGTCCTCATCAGAAATCCCTACGCCTTGTCCTGCATGGGTTTGAATGAGGATTTTATGGCCGGCTTGGGTCAGAGCTCGCACTCCAGCAATCACCATTCCAACTCGATTTTCTTTATTTTTGATTTCCTTGGGTACTCCGATAATCATAAGATTCTCCTGCTTGAGGCTTTTTTTGAAAAAGCCGGCTTTAGGTTTTAATCGTTAGTCCATCGTATGCGAGCGACACTCCTTTTGGGAGCTTTTTCCTCCAAGTCGCGTAGTCCATTTCATGTCCTAAGTGGGTTAAGAATGTCCGTTTGGGTTTCAGTACAGACACGATTTCCAATGCTTGATCGAGATTCAAGTGAGTTCCATGCGGCCTTAATCTTAAACAATCTAAAACGAGCACAGAAAGCTCCTTCATTCGATCCAGGGACGATATCGGTATATAACTACAATCTGTAACGTAGGCAATGCCATTGATTCGGTAGCCCACGGATTCTTGGGAGCCATGAGGCAGTGGAATGGGGATGATTTTTTCCCCTAAGATCTCCAGTTCACAAGCGCTGGGATCAAATTCAATTAGAGGCAAGCGCGGGCGTCCGCCTCCTTCCTCTTTTTTTCCTTCAAACTGGGGATTGTCCCTGGGGATCGGCGAACGACTGAGTAATTCTTGCCTGGAATAATCAAATATGTAATTAAATTTGGATTGAAGCTCAGTGCACGTCCAGGAGTGAGCGTAGACAGGAATCTCACTTTTTTGAATCGCATTGAAGCTTCTTAATTCATCAATTCCGTGCGTGTGATCTGCATGGGGGTGGGTATAGAGAACTGCGTCAATTCGAGGGATGCGGGCTCGAATGGCTTGTTGGCGAAGATCAGGACTCGTATCAATGAGAAAGCTTTTTCCCCCCACTCGAAGCCAAGCGGAGGCCCTGAGTCGCTTGTTTTTCGGGTTTTTTGATCGACAGACCCGACACTTGCATTGGATCATGGGTACGCCAGTGGAGTTCCCTGAGCCTAAAATGGTCAGAGAGATGGTTTTTTTAGTGCTGCTTGGGTTTGAACCTTTCATTGAATTCAGGTACCAAAAAAATGAACTTCGATGAAGTCTGGATTCCAATCCAAGTGAAAGAAGATGAAATTCTTTTCATTTTTTTCTTCAGGGCGAGTTAGTCTAAGGGATAGAAAGTCCAAGGACTCCTGCGGGTGAGAGTGGGGGTGCGTCAATTCCATGCTGAGATCAAAAGGGTGCCGTGTGATGATGAGTCGAGTTCGATTTCAAACAGACTTCAATGTAGCTCGGTTGAACAAGAGGGGGTTGCTCAGGCGATTGCCTGGCCTAAGCGCAGTGTTCTGGCTCTTCGTTCTGGTGTTGATTTGTGGCTTTGATACCCTAGAAAACAAGGATCTAGGGCTTGAGCTTCAGATCGAAAGAAAAGTTTTATCCAACGGCCTTGAGGTCTTACTCGTTGAGGACCATCGGGTTCCGATCATCAGTTTTCAGACCTGGCTTCGTGTGGGTTCCGTCGATGAGCACTTAGGAATCACTGGAGTTTCTCACCTGTTTGAACACTTGATGTTTCGTGGGACAAAAAAATATGGGCCCCGGGAGTTTTTTCAGCAATTGGAGACCCAAGGAGCGGAGGTGAATGCCTTTACGACTCGGGATTATACCGTTTTTTATGAGAACTTTACGCCACGACTTCTGGAGAAGGTGATCGATTTAGAGTCCGATCGGCTGGCTCATCTCACCGTAACGCAGGACGTCTTGGATCAGGAAAAACGCGTGATCTTGGAAGAGCGCCAATTGAGGGGTGAGAACTCAGTTGAAACCAAGATGTTTGAGGCTCTTTGGCAATTGAGTTATCGCTATCACCCCTATCAGTGGCCCGTGATGGGGTATGTTCAGGACTTAATCACTCTTCCGCTTGAGGCTCTTCAGAGTTTTTTTAAAACCTATTATCAGCCCTCGAATGTCACCTTGATTCTCATCGGTGACTTCAAGACGACTGAAGCCTTAGGGTGGATCAAAAAATACTATGAGCCCATTGCCTCCGGCGCTCAGCCGAAGCGCGAGATTCAGTCCGAGCCCCCCGCAACAGAAGAGCGACGCCTGATTTTAAGAGAGGCGGTGAAGGCTGAAAAATTCGCCTACGCTTATCATGTGGGGAGTGCTCAGGATGAGGATTCGTATGCCTTAGATGTTTTGGTGAATATTCTGTTTGAAGGCGAGAGCTCTCAGGCCTATCAAAAGTTGGTGAAGGAGAAAAAAATTGCAACCCACCTTCAGGGGACTTGCTACACTCCTGCGTATCCCGGTTTATTGATGGTTTCTGGGAGTATGCGTCCTCGCGTTTCCTCTGCGGCAGCAGAAAAGGAGATTGAGGCTTTGATTGAAAAAGTGAAGCTCAATGGGGTCACCCCTGAGCAGCTGAAAGCAGCCATTCGTCAGTTGACGATTCATGGGATGGATCAACTGAGGACCCCCTATGGCGTAGGTCAGATTCTCGGTGCACTGCAGATGCTCTTTAGGGATCCAAAACGAATGATGGAAGATTTTAAAAAATACAATCAGGTGGGGGCATCCGATGTTCAGCGCGTGGCCCAAAAGTATTTAGATCCGAATAATCGTGTCGTTGTGACGGTGGTGGCCAAATGATTCAGAGGGGGTGGATCACTTTATCGCTTGTGTTTGGACTGCTGAGCGTTTGTCAGGCGGAGTCTAAGTTGCCTGAGCCTCAGATTGAGACGCTTTCTAATGGATTAACGGTGGCTTGGTTTCATGATCCAAGGTTGCCTCTGGTGGACGTTTCATTGGTGGTGTCTGCGGGAAAAAAATCCGATCTCCCCCATCAAAGTGGAGTGGCGGAGTTGCTTGCTCAAACCCTCACTGAGGTTCCTCTTTCTGGGGGTAGTCAGCCCGCATGGGCTGAGCTTGGGGTCTCCCCGGATTCAATTGTGGATGAGGATTCCATGCTCATCGGGTTTCATGGTTTATCCCGGGATGCAGGCGCCTTACTCGAGTTACTCGGGAAAATCACACTCCATGCAACGATTCAGAAAGAGCACCTAGCTCTTGCCCAGGAGCGCTATCTGCAGAGGATGGATCACTCCGTTGGGGCAGCCATTGGCCTGACCACTCAAGTCTACCGTCGTCTTTTGTCCAAAGGAGGCCCCGATGGAAGAAGCGGGGTGTTGAACTTGAAGGCGATTCAGAATTTTAAGGTGGGTGATCTTCAGGCCTTCTATCAAACCCATTTTGTTCCTGAAAAAAGCATCTTGGTGCTCGCAGGCCGTCTGGATGTGCATGAGCTCAGAGCAGCAGTGCAAACCGTGTTTGGTGGTTGGTCGAGCAAGGCGCCGGTGAGTTCAATCCCGCCGAAAGCTCCCCGTCTGGCCTTGAGGTCGAAGGCGACTTCTTCTCAACCCGTGTTTTTATTGGAGGCTTCAGAGCTTCCTCACGCCCAGATTCGCATGGGACTGAAGGGGCCCTCCGCTCGGGATCCCGATTTTTATCCGCTTCTGGTGGCCAATACGATTTTAGGAGGAGGAGTCAATAGTCGACTGAACTCCCAGATTCGAGATCCCATGGGGGTGACCTATTCCTTGGGCTCGACATTGAGTCTGAATCGGGATGACTCGGAGCTTACGATTCATGCTGTGACCCGAAATGACAAGGTCGGACCCGTGATTCGCAGAATCCAGGAATTGATTGCGGCATTTCCCCAGGACCCACTCTCATCAGCCGAAGTGAGTGCGGCTCAAGATTTTCTACTCGGTGGATTCGCCCTTCAGGCATCAAGCCTGAGTTCCGTAGTGTCCCTCTGGCTCAATGGGCGAGTTTTTGGACTCGATCCCCATTCCCCCAGCGAGTTTCCCGCAAAGGTTCAAGCAGTGAGTGTTCAGCGAGTCAAGGAAGTTGCAAAGAAGTACATTCAGGCGAATCACCTGGTGGTGCTGGTTTCGGGACGAGTGGATGAGATGAAAAAAAGTATGGCCTCGTCCAAACTGAGGAATCTCAAGCAAGTGGTGTTGACGGATCTTCAGTAGTTTGAAGTTTTTGCATTCGGCAGTGCCCCTCAAAGTAGGCCCCAAACTCCATGATGAAAGTGGGAGCCAGAATGTTGCCGATGACTCGTCCTGTTTTCGAGATGAGTACTTTTTGAGAAGCTAAAATGTCCCCGCGCACATAACCATCGACAATGAGGACATCCGCGTGAATGTTGCCTTCCACCCAGGCGGACTCGGCAATCACTAAGGTGCTGTTTTTCTGGGTATGGACTTCACCGATTAAGACTCCGTGGACTCGAGAAATGTTTTCAAAGGTGACTTTGCCCTCGATTCGAGTGCCTTCGGCGATGATGTTGATGGTGCTTTCGATCAATGGGTTCATGGTGGGACCTCAGGATTCAGGGGGAGTCTGGGGAGTAGGGGTTTCCTCGGGGCTATGGGTCACGGAGTCCTGGGTGGAGTGCTCATGAGGAATGTCTTTCGGGTGAATGGGGTATTTTCGATAGGCGAGAGGCTTCCCATCGTGGGTAAAAATGTAAAGCTCCAGGTACTCGAGCGCATCCAGGGAGTCAAACGGGCCAAAATCCGCTTTCAGTTCTCGGTACCTGCTGACGGAGAAGTACTCCCCACTTTGGGGCTTGAGCAGGGAGGCGCTTCCGGGCTCATTGAATCCGCCCGTGGGGTAACTAAAAAGCAGGCCGGGGCCGCGGGCTAACAAAAGGAATCTTCCCGTCTGGTTGCCTTGATCGGTTTTAATATACTGAAAAGCAGATCGAATTTGTAAAGTTCTATTTTTCCACTTCAATTTGGGGTCTTGAATGGAAATCGCAAGCTCAGGAGCATCGGAGAAATCACCTGGGGTGAGCGCAACGGGGTGAAGGGAGGTTTCAGACTGCGAGCTGCTGCTGAAGGCGTCAACAGAAGTGACGCTGGGGGTGCCCATCTCTTGAGGTGAGATCCCCCCTGTTTCCGTTGAGTTTTTGCTCTGAAGGGTCGGAGCAGGGGTGGAGTTGATGTCTTGGACGGGGAGGTTGGAGGACGATCCTAAAAGAGGCGGAGCAGGGCTCTGAAGGATCTGAGTGTCCGAGGGACGGGAAGACGAATAAAGAATAAAATACTTGATGGCTAATCCTGCTGAAACGAATGCAAAAAGAACGAGCAGGCTTATCAGAAGGGTCAGTCGATGGAGCCAAGTGATTGAAATCTCGAAGGTTCGTGAGACGAAGTGGTCTTTGAAAACGAGTAGGGTGATCTGGTCTGAGATTCGTTTGGAATCATTCGTCATGGTGAACTCTTTTTGGCCCTCTTCCGGGCTGAATACGGGTTCTCGTTGGTTTTTCTATTCGCTATTGAAAACGTTAGCTTTTTGGAAATAAGGTGTCAACTTGTGAGACGTCTTTACCGATGAGCCATCTGATGAAGATCCTCTTTTTGGACTCCCAAATTAACGCAAAGCGCGAAATGCTCCGAGGTTTGGAGAAAAAAGGGGTTACCTTTTTATTTGCGGAAAAGCCAAAAGACGCCTTCAAACTCCTGGAAAATCATCGCACTGAGGTTCAGTTAGCCATTCTCAGTCGTGAGGTGAAGGGGGATGCTAAGGAAAAGGAGACGGGTTTAACCTTTCTTGAAAAGCTCAAGTCCAACCCCCAGTACTCCGAGCTGCCCGTGATTCTGACAACGCAGAGCTGGTCTGAGAGTCAATGTGCGGAACACCAACGAGGTCCTCATGGTGCGAATGCTTACTTGCAGGCTCCTTATTCCCAAGAGCAACTCACGGATCTCATTGAGGGAGTTTTAGGGCAAGCTTGGGTGACTCAATTAGGCAAGCCGGATTCCCGAGTCAGTGGAGAGGCTCAAGATTCCTTTCAGATGCCCGTTCTAGAAGATGCTTCTCAGATCTTTAAAAAAGACCTCGGGGGGAACTCAGCTGGACTCTCCATTAACTTAGAAACCTTTGATCTGGGTCCAGCTTTGGATTCGCCTGAGAGGCCTGAGAAAAGTGCAAAACTCAAGGCCCCTGCAAAAGCACCCGCAGAGGCTGCACCGGAGCACTCCCAGTCTCACTCGGCAGTTTCGCTAGGCATTCCCAGTCCGTCTGAGTCCAGTGGTTTATCCCTTGAACTGAACTCCATGGGTGTGGAGTCAGCCCAGTCCTTGGCAGCCTCATCGGCAAAGGATTCATCCAGTTTATCATCCTCCACGTCTTCTGTTCCTGAGATCGACATTGCTTTAGATCAATCGTTTGATCCTCAGTTGGACCAGGTGAGGCCTCCTTCACCCAGTTTCAGCACACCGATCGAGGAGTTAGAGAAGAAAGAAATTCAGATCCCTCAGCAGAGCTCTACTACCGACTCGGTGGCACCTGGGGCCTTGGATTTACCTTCGTTTCAGTCTCAACAGTCCTCTCCCGTGCGAGAGGGGGCATCAGAAGGGTTGTCTTTTTCTATTTCCGGTGATGAGGTCCCGCTTCCTCAAGGTCCTGAGTCTCCTTCTTTGCCTTCTTCTGGTGCCGCCCAGCTTGCATCGGAGGTGGATCCCACTCGACTGAATTCAAGCTTTGCTTTGGAATCCAATCCGGATCTGGCTCCCGCGCTTCGTTCAGCTGGGGACTTGCAGGAATCCTTTTCGGAGCAAGGTTTATTGGCTCGAGGGTCAGGGGCGGATTGGGGTTCGCTTGAATCCTCGATGGACTCACCTGAGGGTTCATCCCATGAAGCGTTTGAGGACCGACAAGTGGCGCAAGAAATGCCTTACCTCCTTCAAGGGTATCGCAAGGAGAGTTCTGCCACTCCTCCTCCTCCCTTCTTTTTTTCTGAACCCCTTGGGGATGCCGTCGTCCCTGGCGGTGCTGCTCAATCCCCTGACTTAGAAACTGTTAAAAAGTACCTCTTACTCCGCGAGCAGGATGTGGCCGTTTTGTCGGGGCAATTGAAGCTCTCTCAGGATCAGTTGGCTGAGCTGAATCAGCAACTCAAGCAGTCCAAGTCCAAGGAGTCAGAGCTTTCATTCACAGTGAGTGAACAGAAAAAAAGAATCGATGAGTTTGAAAAAGAAAAAGCATCCGCCTTAGAGCAGCTTCGTGCTGAGATGGATGAGTCTGCGTTTCAATTGAAAGCCAAGACCGATCGTGCGCGTATTTTAGAGCGCCAAGCAAAGCAGGCGATTGATGATTTAGAGCGCTTTAAGGAGCGAGTCCGAACGGATATTCGTAAAATTCGGGTTCGTGAAAAAGAGCTCGAGAATCGATTGGAAATGAGTAAAAAAGATGCGGAGGCTTTAATTGCGGCTCGGGATCAAAAAATCATTGAGTTAAAGCGGAAACTGGACGTTTTAGAGTTCAATATGGACCTTCTTCAGCAGCAATGTAATCGGGAAAAAGAAAATGCAACTAAACTGCGCGAACGCCTCACTAAGGCTTTTCAAGTGGTTCGGGTTGCAGGAGGCCTGCTGGATTCATCTCAAGAGGGAAAAGCAGAAGTGGGCCTGAAGGATTCCTCTTTTGGGGTTCAGGGGGAAGAAAATTCGGAAAAGGCCTCTTAATCTATGGTTTTAAGAAAAAGCAAATCCCCTCGTATTTCCTTCGATGAAGTCCTTCTCTTAGGTGAGAGTTTAGAGCGACTCGGACCATACGCTGAAATCATTCGTTCGATTCCTCAGTGTCAGGTGGATCTGACTCATCAGGAGGGGCGAGTTTTTCAAGCGCTTCAGCAGGGGCGTGATCCTTTGATGATTGTGATGGGGAGTGGGGATTCTCCTTGGGCTTTAGTTCTTTTAGAGAAGATTAGAAAAATCAGTCCCCTTGCGGCGATTGTGCTTCTTCAGGCCCGACCCACCATTGAGCAGGCCGTCTTAGCGATGAAGTTAGGAGCTCGAGACTATTTGGTTCAGTCCATGAGTCCTCTGGAGTTTAAAAAATCCGTTTGTGAAATTTTGAATCAGAAAAAGGGCCTTTCAAGCCTGGCATTTTTAGATGAGACGACGGGGCTTTATAATGCCCGTTACTTAAGTTGCTTTTTAGATCGAAAAATTTCTGAAGCAAAGCTCTCAGGTCAGTCATTTTCTGTTTTATTTTTGGATGTCGATGGATTCAAGCAACTCAATGAGAGCGTGGGGCATCTCCTGGGAAGTGAGATTTTAAATGAGTTAGGAGAGCATTTAAAAAAACAGGTTCGACACGGAGATGTCCTGTTTCGTTATGGGGGGGATGAGTTCGTCGCAGTTTTAAATTCATGTCCATCTGAAACCGCTCAAGCCGTCGCGGAGAGAATGAGAAAGTCGGTGGAGCGAAAGACGTTTTTAAGAAAGCAGAATCTGAAGGTCCATTTCACGGTTTCCATTGGGGTGGCTTTGTTTCCCCATCACGCGAGCACGAAAAAAGAGATGCTCCAAATGGCGGATGAAGCGATGTTTCGGGCCAAAAAAATTTCTCGAAATACGATTCAAATGGGCCATAGTCCAGCGCTTCGACTCAAAAGCGAGGTGTTCGGTGGTTGATCGTCCTTCGGTGCGCAAGATCAAGCTTGTGGTGAGCGACTTTCATTTAGGCAAAGGGCGTTACTTTGCCGATGGGACGCGCAATATTTTAGAGGACTTTGTCTATGATCGCGAGTTTGCCGAATTTTTAGACTTTTATAGCTCAGGGGAGTTTGCTCATGCTCAGGTGGAGGTCATCTTAAACGGAGATATTTTGAACCTCCTACAGATGGACACCTACGGAATTCACACGCACTTGATGACAGAAAAAAGCGTGGTCCGTGCGGTTGAAAAAATCATCGTAGGTCACCCCGAGTTTTTCGAGGGTCTTAAGCGTTTTGCTCAAGTTCCGGGGCACTCCATTTCCTACGTGGTGGGTAATCATGATGTGGGCATGTTGTGGCCAGGCCCTAGGCAGTGCTTCTCACGTGCGGTGAATGCGACAGTGACTTTCTATGATGAGTTCTATCGGTTCGATGGCATTCATGTCGAGCATGGTCAGCAGTACGAGCGTTTTGTTCAGACGGATATGGAGAGGCCGTTTTTGACTCGGGGTCTCCCTGAACCGGTTTTGAACTTACCGTGGGGTTCCTTGTTTGTGGCGGTGCTCTTGCCTCGAATTAAGCAGCAGCGTCCTCATGTTGATAAGGTCAGGCCCTCTTCGATTTTTTTTCGCTGGGTGATGATTCATGATTTTTTCTGGGGAATAAAAATCATGTTTTGGATTGCTCAATTTATTTTTGATACGCTTTTGTTCAGACGGCGATTTCAGATTCATCAGGGAGTTGCTGCGACTTTCGGGATTTTAAAAGAAATCACGTTGGATGCGGATTACGATCAAGTGGCTTTTAAAATTTTGGAAAACCATGAATCGATTCATACAGTGATCTTCGGGCACACTCATCTGGTGAGGTATCGACAGTGGCGCGAGGGAAAAGAGTACTTTAATACCGGAACCTGGAATGAGTTCACTCATTTAGATCTTGATGATTACGGACGGCATGTGCGGCTGACCTATGCCTTCATTGAGCAGATCCCCTCCGATCAGTTGAGTGCAGACTCTGCTAAGCCTCAGGTTCGACTCAAGCAGTGGCAGGGGTCTTGGAAGCCTGAAGTCGAACTCCTCATCTGATCCGGAGGGGACCGAAGAATCCTTCAAAGAGAAGCTTTGGGTGCGCTCGGCAGAGTAGACAGTCGGTCTGCTGAGGTCTGCTCACTGAGCTTGATTTCTCAGCCGATAAACAGTCAGTCGAGTGGATTAGAAATCTGTTTTTTAAGGTCACCGCTTCAGGTATAAGATCGAATTCATAGTCGTCTCTTTGGAGACGGATTTCGATGAATTTTCTGAGTGATTCTTCAAGGTGCGTATGATGTCAAATGTGATCATTGTGATTCCTGCTCGTTACGGCTCAACCCGACTACCGGCCAAACCATTGCTTGATCTTGCTGGGCAGCCGATGATTCAGCGGGTCTATGAGCTGGCGAAAAAAGCCCGTGGCATCGCTCGGGTGGTGGTCGCCACCGATGATGAAAGGATTGCATCGGTGGTCCGGGGCTTTCAAGGGGAGGTGTGTTTGACCTCGCCTGATTTAGCTAGCGGAACGGACCGAGTGGCTCAAGTGGCTCAGGAGTCAGGCTATCGGGACGCGGACATCTATGTGAACCTTCAAGGAGATGAGCCGCTGATTGATCCTGTGGCCATTGAAAAAGCGGTGGAGTTAATTGAGTCGGCCTCCTTTGATTTCAGTACGGTGATGGTTCCCATTCGGAGCTGGTCGGAGCTGAAAGACCCCTCTGTGGTGAAGGTGATTTCCGATGCGCGCTCTCGGGCTATTTATTTTTCTAGGCATCCGATTCCCTATAGTCGAGGCGAGTTACCCCAAGAGGTCAATCAGCTGGTGTGCAGGCGGCATGTGGGGCTTTATGCCTACCGAAGGTCCACTTTATTGACCTTCTCCAAGCTCCCTTCCTCTGGGATCGAGAAAGCCGAAGTTCTTGAACAACTCAGAGCACTTGAGGCGGGTATCCCCATTGGGATTGCTCATGTGGATTGCCTATCTTTAGGGGTCGATACTGCCGAAGATCTTGAAAAAGTCCGTCAACTCCTAGTATAACCCCGAAAACACAAAGTCTCAGGCGGATAAAAACATGGCAAAGCAAAAGAAGTATATTTTTGTAACAGGCGGTGTGCTTTCCAGCATTGGAAAAGGCATCAGCGCTGCATCCATTGGCATGCTGATGGAGCAGCGAGGCATTTCTGTCACCCTCATCAAGATGGATCCCTATTTAAACGTTGATCCTGGGACCATGAATCCATCTCAGCATGGAGAGGTCTTTGTTTTAGATGATGGAGCAGAAACGGATTTAGACTTAGGCCATTACTCTCGTTTTGTTCAAAGCGCTCAGTTGAGCCGCAAAAATAGCTTCACCACGGGTCGGATCTACGACGCAGTGATTCGCAGGGAGAGAGCGGGGGGGTACTTAGGGCAAACCGTCCAGGTGATTCCTCACATCACTGATGAGATTAAGCGCCACATCCGTGAGGCGAGCTTGGATGCCGACTTAGCCATTGTCGAAGTCGGGGGAACAGTCGGGGATATTGAGAGCTTACCGTTTTTAGAGGCCATTCGTCAGATGAAGGTCGAAGAGGGGGGCGCTCATGTGCTTTTTGTCCACCTCACGCTGGTTCCCTACATTGCAGCCGCAGGGGAGCTGAAGACCAAGCCCACTCAGCATAGTGTGAAGGAGCTCAGAGAGATCGGAATTCAGCCTGATATTTTACTCTGCCGCACGGATCGGCAGTTGCCCAAGGACGTCAAGGAGAAGATCGGTCTTTTTTGTAACGTCTCCGGTGATCATGTCTTTAGTGCGATCGATGTGAGCAATATTTACGAAGTCCCCCTGTATTTTCATGAGGAGGGGTTGGATGAAAAAATCGCAGAAAAGCTCGGGATTTGGTCAGGGCGTCCAGATCTTTCGAAGTGGAAACACATGCTGGAGAGGCTCCAAAAGCCCTCAGGAGAAGTCAAAATCGCAGTGGTCGGTAAGTACACGGATTGGCGAGATAGCTACAAGTCCCTCTCAGAGGCCTTGATTCACGGCGGAGTTGCCAACGATGTTCGTGTGACGGTGGAGTACGTAGACTCCGAGGAGATTGAGAAAACAGGGAATTCCAAGGCGCTTTCGATGGTGGATGCGATTTTAGTGCCGGGCGGTTTCGGCGAAAGAGGAGTGGAGGGCAAGATTGCTGCAATTGAGTATGCTCGGGTCAATCGGATTCCATTTTTTGGGATTTGCTTGGGCATGCAATTGGCGGTGATCGAGTATGCCCGCCACGTCTGTGGGATGCGTTTGGCCAACTCGGCCGAGTTTAAGCCGCAGGGTCCAGAAAACGTCATTGACCTGATGAGCTCTCAAAAGGAGCAGACCGATTTAGGCGGAACGATGCGCTTAGGGGCGTATTCGTGCGAGATCCTCCCGCAATGGGAGGGTGAGCCAACGCATGCTTACTCTGCGTATGGGAAAGAGCAAGTTTTTGAGCGCCATCGTCACCGGTTTGAAGTGTCCCAGGCGTTTAAGCCAAAGCTTGAAGAAAAGGGCCTCTTGTTTTCAGGGAAGCATTGGGAGGCTCGTTTAGAAGCTGAGCTGGTGGAGATGGTTGAGCTTCCCTCTCATCCCTGGTTCTTAGGGTGTCAGTTTCATCCCGAGTTTTTAAGTAAACCGCTGGCGCCTCACCCCTTGTTCACGGCGTTCATTGGAGCGGCAAAGCAGCAACGACTGAAGAAAAATTAAGGAGCGTCTCCCATGAGCTTGATGCAGCCCATGACCTTGATTGCAGGACCCTGTGTGATTGAAGATGAAGCGCTTTGCTTAGAGGTCGCCCACGAGCTCAAGCGGCAGTTAGCCGATCTTCCCGTGCAGCTGTACTTTAAGGCGTCATTTGATAAGGCCAATCGCACCTCGATTGAGGGGTTTCGAGGTCCTGGGTTAGTGGGGGGGCTCAAGATTTTAGATCATGTTCGCAGTGCAACGGGGCTTCCGATCTTAACGGATTTTCACACGCCGGAGCAGGCCCAAGAAGTGGCTCAGAGCGTGGATTTTCTTCAGCTTCCTGCCTTTCTCTGTCGTCAGACGGACATGGTGGTTGCAGCCGCTCAGGCGGCTTTGGATCATTCTAGGCGTTTGAACATAAAAAAAGGACAGTTTCTTGCTCCCTGGGATGCAAAAAATATTGTGGAAAAAGTTCGGGCAGTGGAGAAGGTGTGGCGACAAAAGAACCCGAGCAGGCCTGAGCCCCGCTCCGATTGGTTTTGTTTGACCGAGCGAGGGGTGAGCTTTGGCTACAATGCGCTAGTCGTCGATATGGCTTCGTTTCAGAGCATGCAGAGGTTTGGCGTTCCAGTTCTCTATGATGCAACGCATTCGATTCAAATGCCTGGAGCGGCTCCTGGGGGTAAGAGTACCGGAGGCAAGCGCGAGAACTTAGAGGTTTTAGCGCGCGCAGCGATGGCAGCGGGTGCGGACGGGTTGTTTATGGAGTGCCATCCACGCCCTGAAAAGGCACTCAGCGATGGGCCCAATGCGTTTTATTTGGAGCATGTGGGAGCCTTTATTCGGCAATTGCTCGAGATTCGAAATTGTGTCGCGCAGCAGCCAAAATTATTACCCGAAGCTTCAATTCAAGTTTAAACTCAGAGCAAAACAAGTTGAGCGATGCTGGAGTGCAATGCGCTCAAGGCGTTGAACTGCATAAAGAAAGAGACTGAGAAACATGATGCAAACCAGTACGGTGGCTTCTGCCAAGCTTTTGGAAACAACAGACCTTCAGGATCGATTGAAAAAAATTAAACTCTTCATTCTCGATGTGGATGGTGTGATGACGGATGGCCGAATCTTTTGGCTCGAGGGTCATGGGTGGACTCGTCATTTTCATATCAAAGATGGGTATGGGTTAAAGGTTCTCATGAGATCCGGAATTGATGTCGCCGTGATCAGCGGTGGGGATTCCAAGGATGTGCGATCGAGAATGGAGTTTCTGAAAATCAAACATGTCTTCTTAGGGGATGAAGATAAGTTAAAAGCCTTGGAAAAGATTGTTGAGTCCACAGGGCTTGCGCTTGAGCAGATGGCGTTCATGGGGGATGATTTATTTGACATCCCTGTGATTGAACGCGTGGGTTTTTCAGCGACAGTGCCTCATGCGGTGGATCAAGTGAAATCCCGCGTCCACTACATCACAGAGAGTCATGGGGGCTGGGGTGCAGTACGAGAAGTGGCCGATGCCATTAGAAAATCTCAGGGATTGGGGCCTTATCTGATATAACTAGGCTCTATGGGTGTGGGGATTCAAGATCAAAAAAAGCAAAGTCTAAAAACTCAAAAACTCTTCCATCTTCCGAGGCAACAAGCGACTTCTCGGGGAATTCGCTTGCCTCGGGGAGAGGGAAGAAAAATCCGAAGAAGGTGGGTGATTAAATCCGGCAGTAGCTTGGTGTGTGCGGGAGGGCCGCTTCTCATTCGTGGATGGATGAAGCAGGTCTTAGGGTTGAGAAAAAAATACGGCATTGAAGTGATCTGGGTGACCTCAGGTGCGATCGCGAGTGCCGTGGCTCGAACGGGGTTTCGAAAAAAAAATCGTAAGATTAGTGAGAAGCAAGCTTTAAGCGCTATTGGTCAACCCTTGGTGATGGATTTGTACAACCTTGCTTTACATGCTGAGGGATTGATGGGGGCTCAAGTGCTGTTGACGTATGACGACTTGGTCAATCCGAAGCGTTTAGGTCATTTTAAAACCACCCTTGAGCAGCTTCTTCATTGGGGAGCGGTTCCCATCCTCAATGAAAATGATGTAGTCTCCAATGATGAGATTCAGTTTGGGGATAATGATTCGTTGTCCGCAAAAGTGGCCTTTCATGCGAGGGCTGAGCGCTTATTGATCCTCACGGATGTTCATGGGCTTTATGATGATGATCCAAAAACCCATGAGAACGCCCAACTTTTGCATGATTTACATGAGGTGAGTGACGAGCTCTTGGGCAGGATGCCTCAGCAGGCGGGCTCAAGCAGTGGGACGGGCGGGATGTTCTCCAAGCTCAGGGCGGCTCGTGAGGCGTCTGAAAACGGAGTGGAGACGTGGTTGGTGAAGGGGGATTTACCGGAAGTCCTGGGGCAGGTGGCAGAGGGGCTTCAGGTGGGAACTCGAGTGAGGGCTCAGTTTAAAAAGCGGAATCCCGCGGGATTGCCCCGAGGTTGGAAAAAAAAGGAAAAGCTCCTGGTTTCCTCTCGTCCCAGAAAATCCGTGGAGGTGCTTCCATGAGTGCTCGAGCTCTCGTCTCTCAATTAAAGCAAGTCCGATCGGCAGGGGGGGTTCTTCGTCTCAGCCGCGCATCTCAGAGAAATCGAGTCTTAAGGCGAGCAGCTGACTTACTTCAGCAGAGGCAGGCAGAGATTCTCACAGCCAATCAGAGGGACTTAAAAGCCTTGGATCTCAGTTCCCACGCCAAGCACCGGGCATCGTTTCGTGATCGTTTGACGTTGACGCCTGGGCGTTTGGCTCAGATGAGGCAGAGCTTACGTCGTGTGGCTCAGGCACGCGATCCTGTAGGTCAGATCGTGGATTCTCAGAAACTAAAAAACGGACTTCTGCTTCAAAAAGTTCGCTCACCCCTTGGGGTGATCTTCATGATCTTTGAGTCAAGGCCAAACGTGGCTGTGGAGGCCTTCTCTTTGGGCTTTAAGGCGGGTAATGCGATGATTTTAAAGGGGGGGCGTGAGTCTCAGTTTACGGTGAGCGCGCTGATGGATTTGTTGCACGAGGCGCTTGCGGCTGAGGGAGTGCCTAAGGAGGTGCTTTGGGGTCTTCCTTCCTTGAGTCGAGCGGAGGTCCGTTGTCTCCTTGAGCAAAAGCAGTGGATTGATGTGGTGGTTCCTCGCGGTGGAGAAGCTCTCATTCAGTTTGTCGAGAGGCACTCAAGGATTCCCATGATCAAAAACGATCGAGGTCTCTGTCATATTTATGTGGATGAAAAGGCTGATTTGCAGATGGCCTGCGAAGTGGTGGTAAACGCAAAAACCCAAAGGCCTGGGGTGTGTAATGCCATGGAGACTCTGCTCGTTCATCAATCGATTGCCTCTTTGTTTTTGCCTCAGTTGTTTGCCGAGCTCAAAGCGCATTCGGTGGAGCTGGTTTTGTGTGCTCGGTCCTATGCATTGGCTGCTCAGGGGGGGTGGGGCGATTTTGCTCAAAAAGCCACACGAAGGAGTTGGGATCAGGAGTACTTGGATCTGAAGATGAACTGTCGGGTGGTGTCCAGTTTGCAAGAGGCTATGGAGCACATTGATCGTCACGGCTCAAGACACAGTGAGGCAATCCTCACGCAGAATCACCAAGTTGCCGAGCAGTTTCAAAGGGAAGTGGACAGTGCCGCGGTGTACTGGAACGCCTCCACGCGGTTCACCGATGGGTTTGAGTTTGGCTTAGGAGGGGAGCTGGGCATTAGTACACAGAAGCTTCACGTGCGAGGTCCGGTGGGTCTGGAAGCCTTAACCACGCCCAAGTGGGTCATCTGCGGTCAAGGTCAGATCCGAGCGAGTTGACGAAGCGGAATCGGGGGACTCATGAGGGTTGGGATCATAGGTTTAGGTCAGATGGGCGAGGCTATCGCGCGCGGGCTCCAGCAATCCAAGCAGTCTCCCGCGTTTCAGGTGCTGGCGAGCACGCGAACCGAAGAAAAAGCCAAACTGGGGTCTCAGGCCTTGGGCATTTCTTGCTCGACTCAGAATGCTTGGGTGGTGGATCAAGCCCAGGTGGTTTTACTGTGTGTGAAGCCGCATCAGGCGCAAAAGGTGCTGAAAGAGGTGGCCTTCAGTCTGAACTCGGATCAGCTATTAATTTCCATCGCTGCATCGGTCACAACGGAGCAGCTGACGGCTTGGTCGCAGAATCGGGTGCCTGTGATTCGGGCGATGCCCAATACGCCCTGTCTGGTGGGCCAGGGAATGACGGTTCTGTGTGCCGGGGCCAGGGTACTCTCTTCGCATTTGGATCGGGCGCGGGAAATTTTTGGGTTCTTGGGTCGGACAGCCGTGGTGGATGAGTCTTTGATGGACGCTGCAACCGGGTTAAGCGGATGTGGCCCTGCCTATGTGTATTTGATCATCGAGGCGCTCAGTGAGGCCGGGGTGAAGCTTGGGCTTCCGCGTGAGTTATCCACGGTGCTTGCCGCTCAGACCTTGGCCGGGGCCTCTGAAATGGCGCTTCAGAGAAATGTGCATCCAGCTTCGTTAAAAGACGAAGTGACTACTCCGGCCGGTTGTACGATTGATGGACTCATGGCATTAGAAGAAGGCAAGCTGAGAGTCACATTAATCAAAGCCGTGTTAGCTGCCTCCGATCGGAGCAGAAAACTCAGGCAACAAGTCACAGCGCCGGCTGAGCCAATCTCCTGAAAACGCAGTCGTTTTGACGCTGATGAGAGGCCGGGGCGCAAGGGAACGAAAGTAGGCAAGCCGTGGAAAAATCAATTGTGGTTTGGAATCGTCAGCAGGGGAAGGAAGAAGTGGAGCAAGTCTTTGGGGACGCTTGGGTGCAGTTTCTCTATGGGACGTCGGTGGGAAAAAAATTAGCAGATCAATTCCTCAGTCGGTCTTGGGTCAGTCAAGTGGTGGGGCGCTATCAAGACACTCGCTTCAGTGCTCGAAAGGTGGACGCCTTTGTCAAGAAGTTTCAAATTCCCATGGAGGAGTTTGAGCCCGGGCCTTTTTTGAACTTTAACGAGTTTTTTATTCGTCAATTTAAACCCGGTCAGAGAGAGTTTGTTTCGGCAGACAATGAAATGGGCGCCTTTGCTGAGGCCCGGTACCTGGCCTATGAGAAGGTGGGTTTAGAGGAGCGGTTTCCGGTCAAAGGCAAATGGCTTTCGGCTTCAGCCCTTCTGGGGGATGAGTCCAACGCAAAAGTTTTTGAGGGTGGGCCCATGCTTTTGGCTCGTCTTTGTCCCACGGATTATCATCGGTTTCACTTTCCCGATTCAGGTGAGGTTCTCAAGCAGTACACCATCTCAGGAAAGCTTCATTCGGTGAACCCATTGGCTCTCCAAGCGAAGCCTGAGATTTTGATTACCAATGAAAGGCAGGTCTCTTTACTGAAGACCGAACACTTTGGGAATCTCGCCTTCGTTGAGGTGGGGGCGCTGTGTGTGGGGCGAATTGTTCAGACGTTTGGTTCAAATTCAGGTGCCGTGAGCGCTCAGGCTGCGTTTAAAAAAGGACAGGAAAAAGGCTACTTCTTGTTTGGGGGATCAACGGTGATCGTTTTAGGAGAACCGGGTTTGTGGCGGCCGGATGCGGACTTGCTGGAGCAGACGCAAAAAGGACGCGAGAGTCGGGTCCGATTAGGGGAGCGAGTGGCCGTGGCTCCGCTCAGGGGTGTCGACTAAAAGACAAAAGACTCAAAGAGGTCAGGGCTTTTCAGCTCTTTGTCTTTGAGTCTTTTCTTTGAGTCTTTTCAATGACCCCGCAAATCTGAGTTGCGATTACCAAGATTTGCGGGGTGTATTTTTTTATTCTTGGCTAAAAACCGATGAAGGACCAAGAAGCTCTCATCAGCCTGATGCCTCTCATCGTTGAACGAAAAGGAGAGGGAACGAGAAGGAGAGGAAGACTGAGGTTTTTCAGTCCTTATGGATCGGGTTTGAAGCGAGCAAGAGGAGTCTTAGAAGCGTCCACCGCCGCTGGGTCTGCCACCGCGTCCGCCGCCACCAAAACCACCGCGTCCGCCTCCGCCGCCTTCGCGTGGAACCATGGGGCGTGCAATGTTCACCGTCATGGCTCGACCGCTGTAGTCTGCCCCATCAAATTTAGCAATCGCATCGGCTGCTTCAGCTTCCGTGGACATTTCAACAAAGCCGAAGCCTTTGCTTCGACCCGAGTCACGATCCGTAATGATTCGGACGGACTCAACTTTTCCGCACTGAGAGAACGTATCTGACAACACTTGCTCGGTTGCAGAAAAAGGCAAATTACCGACATATAACTTTTTACCCATGGAACCTCCTTAAGGCTAGGGGCCGCTAAAGAGGATAGAGCACTATGCTCGCAGACTCTGACGCGACAAACATTCGGAGGGAGACCCTAGCACAACTCGAGTTCATGTTCCACTTGAAATCTATTTTTAAGCCGGTTTTTGAGCTCAAATCGGGAGGGTGATTTGGTTTAACTGGTTTAAATCATAAGGAAAATTAGGATCAAGAACTCTCGAAAACCAGGGGTCCCTGGACAGGGGTGTTGATATACGATAAAATAAATCGTATATAAAAACTCAGGGAGTGAGGCCCAAAAAATAAGAGGGGGCGGGGAGCAGGCGGAGCAGGGAAGTTTCAGTTGAATTCGGACTCTTAATATCGTATATGAGGGTCTTCGTTTATGATCCGGCTCAACAAAACCACAGAATACGGCTTAATGGCACTCCGTCATATGAGTCGAAAGCGATTGCAAGCTCAGTCAGGCAGCTCTGAACTGTGGACGAGTGCGCGCGAGATTGCCGACTCGTATGGTCTGCCCTTTGAGATCACAGCCAAGACCCTTCAGCGTTTAAAAGAAGCAGGTTTAATCCAATCGGCTCATGGAGCAAAAGGAGGGTATCTCCTGCAGCGACCGTTGAGTGAGATTACCCTAGCTGAGTTTTTAGAGCTGATGGAGGGGCCCCAGTCGGTTGTGGCCTGCTCCGTTGCTGGAGGGCCTGCAGCCAGTGAGTGTGAATATGGAATTCGCTGTGAGATTAAGGTTTTGATGAATGACCTGAATCTCCGGTTAGTGAATTTTTTATCCGGCATCCGCTTAGCTGATTTAGCTCAAGGAACTGAGGTTCAGTCGGTTCATAGATCCCAGCTTGAGCCCCGGTTCGAGAAAACTCAAAAGGAAGATGTGAAATGAAATTTCCAATTTACTTAGACTACCACGCCACTTGTCCGGTTGATCCTGAGGTTTTTAAAGCCATGACGCCTTATTTTACCGACGTCTTTGGCAATGCCTCGAGTCGAAACCATGAGTTTGGTTGGACGGCTGAGGCTGCTGTGGAGAAAGCCCGAAAGCAGATTGCAAGCCTCATTGGGGCCTCAGAAAAGGAAATCATCTTCACCAGCGGGGCGACGGAGAGCAATAATCTTGCGCTCGTCGGGGTGGCTGAGATGGCCCAAGAAAAAGGCAATCACATCATCACTTCCTGCATTGAGCATAAGGCCGTGTTAGATACGTGTCAGGCGCTCCAAAAAAAGGGCTTCGATGTCACGTTTTTACCCGTGGATCAATACGGGCAAGTGAGTCCTGAGGCATTAAAAAACGCCATCACCCCAAAGACCATTTTAGTATCCATCATGGCAGCCAATAACGAGATTGGAACGATCAATCCCTTGGCTGAGATTGGAAAGATTTGTAAAGAGCGCGGGATTTTGTTTCATACCGATGCCGTGCAAGCCATTGGAAAAACCCCGATTGATGTTCAGCAGATGGGCATTGATCTCCTCTCGTTAACGGCGCATAAGATTTACGGTCCTAAAGGCATTGGAGCTCTTTTTGTTCGAAGAAAAAACCCAAGAGTCAGGCTCTCGGCCATGATTCATGGAGGTGGTCATGAGCGTGGCATGCGTTCAGGGACTTTAAATGTTCCAGGAATTGTGGGTTTTGGAAAAGCAGCTGAGCTTGCTCAAACTCTGATGTCCACTGAAGTTCCCCGGATCCAAAGACTTCGGGATCGACTTTGGGAAGGGATTCAGGCTCATTTAGATGAGGTGTACCTCAATGGTCATCCCACCGAGCGGTTGCCTAATAACTTAAACGTGAGCTTTGCGTTTGTCGAAGGAGAGTCCCTCATGATGGGAATGAAGGAGCTTGCCGTCTCCAGTGGTTCGGCGTGCACTTCAGCCAGTCTTGAGCCTTCTTATGTGCTGAAGCACATTGGCGTGGGTGAGGATTTGGCGCACACCAGTATTCGCTTTGGTTTGGGCCGTTTCACAACGGATGAGGAGATTGATTTTACGCTTGAGAAAGTCATCAGTACGGTGAAAAAACTTCGAGATCTCTCGCCGTTGTACGAGATGGTGAAAGAGGGCATTGATTTAAAGTCCGTGAGTTGGACGGGGCATTAATTGAAGTGAAACAGCAGAAGTGGGTTTTCAAGTAAGACGGCTGGACTTCTAAGGGAGTGCAGCCCATGAAAACTCGATCGATGGATTGAATTCAGACGAGGAGATAGAACATGGCCTATACGAAAAAAGTGATTGATCACTATGAAAATCCGAGAAACGTGGGTTCTTTGGATAAAAACTCATCCCAAGTGGGAACGGGTTTAGTGGGAGCTCCTGAGTGTGGAGACGTCATGAAGCTTCAAGTAGAAGTGGATGAGAAAACAGGCATCATCAAGGATGCCAAGTTTAAGACGTTTGGATGTGGAAGTGCGATTGCGAGCTCCTCTTTGGCGACGGAATGGATTAAGGGTAAGACCATTGAGCAGGCCCTGAGTATTAAGAATACGGACATTGTTCAAGAGCTCTCCCTTCCGCCCATTAAGATTCACTGCTCGGTTTTGGCTGAAGATGCCATTAAAGCAGCGATTTCTGATTACTTAAAGAAAAAGGAGGTCAAATCCGCATGATTCAAGTGACCGATAAAGCAGTTCAAGAAATTAAGCGTTTAAAGGAGAAGGACCCCACGGCAACCCACTCGTTGCTTCGGGTGATGGTCGTGGGAGGGGGATGCTCCGGCATGAGTTACAAACTCGGCTTTGATGATCAGCCTCCTGCAGCCCATGATAAGATTTTTGAAAAAGACGGGGTCACTTTAGTTTGTGATTCTAAGTCGTTTCTCTATCTTTCAGGCACGGAGCTTGATTTCTCCGATGGGTTAAACGGCACGGGGTTTGTATTTAACAATCCGAATGCCAAAAGAACCTGTGGTTGTGGCTCAAGCTTCTCAGCCTAAGTGAGCGTTCGTGAAGCCAGGGATGTGCGCATTTTGTCGTGGAGTGCTCGAGGGCTTTTTGGCCCTAAGCGTTTGTTCCCACTGTGGAAGGCCTCAGCCGGTTTTAGAGGGTGAGGATCCCTTCCGTGTGTTTGGAATGCCCAGGAAGTTTGCCTTGGATTTCTCCGAGCTGGAGATCCGGTTCTATCAGCTCTCGCGGTTGTTGCACCCGGATCGATTCACGAATCAGTCTTCCGACGATCAAGCCTTATCGCTGGCACGAATGAGTTGGATCAACCAAGCCTACTCGACCTTGAGTCATCGAGCCTCGTTGCGAGCGTTTTTAGTCAGCCAGGTCTCACCTCCGGGCGAGAAAAACCAGTCTCCTGCTTCCTCTCGCCCCTCGCAGGCAGGGCTTTCTGAGGACTCCTTGGAGATTTCGCAGGCCTGGTTTGAACTTCAAGAAGAACTGTTTGAGCATCCTGAGCAGGCGCAGAGTCTTTTGGCTCAGTTTCAAGTCCAGCTCACGGAGAAAATGAAAACCTTAGCTCAGCACATAACGGATTTAGAGCACCGTTATGACAGTCTGGATCAAAACTCGGATTCGGCCTACCCAATCCTGCTTGAGCTCAAGCGGCAAATGCAAACAGAAACCTATCTGAGATCCATCGAACGAGATGGGGAGCGATTGAAAAAAAATGCCAATTCAAATTGAAAATTTAGCAGCACCTCCTAAGCGGGCTTCGGATCCGATTGTGGGCATTGATCTGGGGACCACCAATAGCTTGGTTGCGATTGTCCAAGACGGGCAGCCCCAAGTTCTTCAAAATCAGCGGGGGGG
>JBMSSC010000002.1:0-53844 GCA_049424145.1 Bdellovibrionia bacterium | reverse complement strand
GGAGCGATTCGGACATGAATCGCCTTCGGGGAATCTCCCGCGTTCACGCCGGAGAAGATGTCAATTCCCTGCAAATCAGCCCTTTGACCCTAGGATCCGAAAAAACTTATGATAAACTCAGCTGATGACTCTATTTTTTTCTAAGCCAAAAGCAGGTACACCCACCCCTGATGGCTCCCTTCCGATTTTGGTCCAAGCTTCAGGACCCTATGCCCCAGAAGTCCCAGCTGAGATCACTCACCTTCTGGCCTCTCATCAAGTTGAGATTCAGGACATGGCTCAATCGGTGATTCAAAAACTCTTTTCACTTTCCATTCAATTCACCTTCGATCCCAACAAGACGCGTCTCACTCAGCTTCAAGCCGAACTTTTAAAAAAAGCAGAGCAACTCAAACTCACTCTTGAGGTTCAGCCGTTGACTCATCCCTCCACCGATCCCAGCAAGGCCCAGGGGAGTGTCCCTCATCCCTATGCCATCACGCTTTTAGCGGATCCGATCACAGCCCAAGCGCTGCACCAGGTAACTGCCGTTTTGGCCCAGGAAAACCTCACCATTGATCTGATGAAGCGACTGAGCGATGCTAGCTTTTCTTGCGTTGAAATGCTTGTGAGCTCTGAAAAGGCGCTCAGCGAAACCTCGCTGCGAGCCAAACTCATGGACATCTCCAAACAGCAAGGCGTGGACATTGCCCTTCAAAAGGAGTGTCTCTATCGGCGGGCAAAACGACTCGTAGTCTTTGATATGGACTCAACTTTGATCCAAAGCGAAGTCATTGATGAATTAGCTCGTGAAAAAGGCGTTTACCCACAAGTGTCTGCCATCACGGAAAGCGCCATGATGGGAAAAATAGGATTCACCGAGAGCCTCAAGCTCCGCTGCAGGACACTGGAGGGACTCAGCTCTGCCGATCTAGAACGAGTCTATGCACGAATTGAGTTAACGCCTGGAGCCCAAGAAATGATCCGGGTTTTAAAAAAACTGGGCTATAAAACAGCGGTGATTAGTGGGGGTTTTACCTTCGTCGCTGACCGCCTCAAGCAGAAACTCGGCATTGACTTTGCCTATGCCAACACTTTGGAGATGAGTCATGGATTCCTCACCGGAGAGGTCATCCCCCCCATCGTCGATGCGCAGAGAAAGGCTGATCTCTTGGACGTGATTGCCCAACAGGAGCGCATTGAACTTGACCAGGTGATTGCCGTCGGGGATGGTGCCAATGACCTTCTCATGCTTGAAAAAGCGGGCCTTGGAATTGCCTTTAATGCAAAACCCGTAGTGCGAGAACGAGCGAACCTCGCTCTGAGCCAGAAAAACATGAAGTCTATCCTCTATCTTCTGGGCCTCTCAGAACGAGACGTTTCTGAAACTCCCCCAGGGCCTTGAAGCGAAAAAAAGTAAAAATAAAAACTCGATTTCCCCTAAGAAGATGGCGCAGCATAGGAGAGCCTGAGCATCCCTAAGACTGCAGTCCCAGCGCTTAAACTATAGACCATGGTTGGCTCCACAAAAATTGACCACGAGGTACTGAGTTTTCTTTCGTAACTCAGAGTTCCTGATACTCTGGGGCGCATACCGGATGATGGAGGAAAAAACGTCTCATTCAACGAAAGCTCAAGTCGATTCTTTTCATTAATAGGAATGGTGATGCCTTGATCCATTGCAAAATCAGGGAAGAGACTAAACTGATTCGTCTCCAAGGTCAGCCCGATTTTGGAAACCAGGGGAGTCCGCTGCGCCATGCCCAAATCCCAGTAGGACAAATACGGAGTTGAACTCTGGTCATAAAACCAGAACCCACCGGCCAGCCTCAGAATCAATCCGTGAGCGTTGAGAAACTGCGCTTGAAGCCCCATCAGAGTCTGATTTAGTTTTTGAGTCTCATCCAATGATCCAAGTGCTGGGTTACTGAACCTTTTAGGATTAAACAGATGGGTTGCAAAGTGCATAAAAGGCCCGAGCTTGAGCTGAGGGTAAGGCAAAGGGGGTTCAGGTGAGGGATCTTCAGTGACGGCGGCGACTTTTCTGTCAATTTCGGATCGATATTGAACCTTCCGTTCATAGTAATCCTCAGCCAAATCCAGCTCCAAGAAAGCATTTTCTTTTGGAATCCCTCCAGATAAAGAGGGACTCAAGCTTCCTCCCTCAACGGGCGGAGACTGAGGCGCTGCGCTGTTGGAGCCTTTTTTGGTGGAGCCTAAAGGAAGCGTGACCCAGAGGTTCACGAGTAAAACCCCATGATTGTAGCTTTCCAACGGAATCGCATCAAGGCCAATTCCGACATCCAACTGAACCCTCTGAGACCACGCCCAATCCAATCCGGACTGAAACGAGAACGAGAGATCCGTAATCTTGGGAATTGTCGCTCTGGCAGGAGATTCAAAGTAGCCAAACCCTAGTCCCACTCTCCAGGTTAAGGGAAAATACTCCTCCGTTTCCATGGCCTTTAGTTCTTCAATCTCATGCTTGGAGAGGAAAAACTCTCGTTTCATTGAAAGTGGCTTCAACAAAGCCCTTTGGTACTGCAGGGTTTGGATAAACACCCCGGAAGCCGCTCCCGTTGAAAATGACAGTTTTTGAGGAACGGCTTGCGATGGGATCGGGAAGAGACCGATCATCAACGTCAATCCTTGAACCATCCGACGGATTCCAACAGTGAACCTGAGCATGCCTTCAAGTCTACCAGTAAAGTCCCCGAGGAGAAAACCCTGGATCAAGGCTTACCTCCACTTCGTGAACCTAACCCAAGAACACGAGTGCACCACCAGCCCCGTCAAAACGCATGTCGTTTTGACGGGGCTGGTGGTATAACCACGAAAAAAATAACTCATTTACTTATTTGGGAGAACTCGAACGATGAATCTAGCACTCTTTAATTTAGACGGAGCAATGTTCCTCCTCCGATGGTTCCATTTCTTTTTTGGAATCATCTGGATTGGATTGCTCTATTACTTTAACTTTGTTCAAGGCGCTTTTTTTGCCGAGACGGATGCCACGACCAAGTCCAATGCGATCCAGAAACTTCTTCCGCGAGCCCTTTGGTGGTTTCGCTGGGGAGCGATGTTCACGGTGATCACGGGTCTTACCTACTTGGCTATCAAGGGCCACTTAGGAGGATTCGATCTATTTACCACCTCCTACGGAGTCACGATTCTAATGGGGATGACCCTAGGTCTATTCATGTGGGGAAACGTGTGGTTTGTGATCTGGCCAAACCAAAAGATCGTCATCGCCTCGGCTGAGAAAGTGGCTCAAGGCGGAGCAGCTCTGCCGGAGGCGGCTGCAGCGGGAGCGCGCGCTTTAGTCGCCTCTCGAACCAACACCATGTTCTCCATCCCCATGTTATTTTTCATGGGAGCGGCAAGCCACTTGTCCTTCAACATGAGTCCCACGAGTCACTACGGAGCGTTAGCAGGAAGCTTTGCTGTGATTTTACTGGCACTGGAGTGGAATGCGCTTCGAGGCAAGACGGGCCCTCTTACCACGGTGCGAGGGGTGATTCATTGCGGATTTGCCCTAGCCGCGGTTCTCTACGGCCTGGTGGAGATCTGCGCCTAAGGTTCGACTCGGTTTTAAAAAACCCCCGGTTCAGTCTTTCTCACCCGAGAGGATCCTCCTTTCGGGCCCAGAAAAGACCAGAATCGGGGGTTTTTCTGATTCCCTCTCAGGTCCTCGACGAATTTTTCATATTTTGATAAGATCAAGCGATACATCATGCATCCCTGTGGCGCTTTTATCCGACTCATAAAACCCTCTCGAGATCGACTCAGACTTTTAGTCTGTGGATCTCAAATCGATGATACCCTAAAAGATACGCCACCCCAGCCCACCCCTCAACCAGGAGCCAAGCCTTTGATTCAATCCTTCACTTTACTGATTTTGCATGGGACCCTTGCCTTCTTATTCGCCTGCACCCCCAAAGCACCTGAAACCCCCCAAGACCCCATGACCCTATCCATTCAACGTGGCAAGGTTGTGTATCAGACCCAATGCACTGCTTGTCATCACTCGGATCCCAAAAGAAGTGGCTCTATTGGGCCAGACGTCTATGGATCATCCAAGGAATTGCTTGAAGCCCGAATTCTGAGAGGAGAATACCCCAAAGGCTACACTCCAAAACGAGCCTCGCACATCATGCAAGCCCTGCCTCATCTGAAAAATGAAATCCAAGCCCTTTATGATTACTTAAACCAATCCCCGGGAAATCATTAAACGAACCGACTCCACGGCTCCCCTAGCGTAAGGAAAACAGAAGCTTAATGTCATCGTCATCAAAGCTCATCCCAGCGCCATAGAGAAAGCTGGGCTGAAACGCTCCGGAGCTATTTTTAAAGGATTCCACGCCTCCCAAAAGATAGACATGGGGATGAGGACGAAACGAGAGGTAAAGTCGGTCATCAATGCCTGCAGAATTGGTTCTGAGGTAAACATCGTTTCGAATTTGAACCATCTCTTCGCTGCCTTCAGGACCCAGGTTGAGCTTGAGACTGGCCGCTCCGTCGCCATACAATGCTCCCACCGAGAGATCGAGGCGATTCCAAAAGACTTTCCCGATCATTGCCGTGACTAAAATTGCAGTTTGATCCTGAACCTGAGTTTCCACCGTCTGAGTCAAACCCCCCGCGCGGGTGGTGGTCACGGTATTTAAGATTCGACCTCGGGGATCCGAAGCGACTCCCAACAGATAATAACGATCTTTTCTAGGCCAGATTGCCAAGTTAAAATACGCCCTTCCCCCAGCGGTCGCGGGCATGAGGGCTCCGCCTAAGTCGACAATGAAGCGTACTTCGGCGACTCGATTTAAAAGCCGGTTTAAGTTCTTCATCGCTTGACGGATTTCTTCCGCATAGGCGGGATCGTTTAACAGCATTCCCACGGAGCCTTCGCCTTTATTGACTCGAGTCATCAGATCCCGAAGCTGCTCGATGGCATCCTCAAGCTTGACTAAAGCGCGTTGAGCCGTCTGATTCAGTCCCCCCTCAGGCGAAAGCGTTCGATTTGCGCTCAGGAGTGTGGCATTGAGCTGGTCTAAGGTCCGCTTCATCTCGTTTGGGTCGATGGACTTTTTCAGATTCGAGGTCATCCCACTCATTTCTTGAACCAGATCATCCACGCGCTCCACTAAGTGTTGGACGTCTTCACTTTGTTGACCCAAGGGAATTTCACGACTGTCTTTGCCTTCTTGGGCTGGTGCTCGCTTCGGAACAGAAGGGGAAGCTGAGAGCGAGGCTAGGGAGCGAGTTTGAGGTGTTTCCACTGCTGCATGGGCACTGGGCAAGATCCAAGAACTCAAATGAGCCAACCAATGCTTCTTCGATTGAGGGCGGAAACTCTGCTGCATCGATTTTGAGCTGGGGTGATTTTCCTCAGACGGCTCGTGTGAATTGCCAATGTACTTAATGGGCTTGAGTTCAACAAACTTATCGCCCAAAAATCCCTCCCCTCGAATATACGCACGAGTATCGGGCAAGACCTCCACAGGAGCAGTCAGACAAATCCCCAGAGTGACGTGAGACTCAGTGAGCTCCACCGTGCTCAAATAGCCGATCTCAATACCCAAGGAACGAATAGGGGATTTCGTCTTAATTCCGGTGGCATCCTCTACATTAATCTTCACCAACTGACAGGACTTCCACCAGTAGGGCCGGTTATTGACCACGATGGTAATAAAGAAAATAAGAAAGAATCCAATTGCTGTGAAAATTCCCACCTTGTACTTCGTGGCTGCCGTTGCATGATTCGTCATCTACATTACCTCAAGCTTCTTAAATCCAAAGGGGAGTAAAGAAGTAATCAAATAGTCACTCAGTAAGATGGTCAAACAGCTCATCACTACGGTGGACCGGGTTGCCTGACCGACTGCTAAAGCCCCACCATGAGCTCGGAAGCCAAAAAAACACCCAATCCAGCTAAAAGCTAATCCAAACTCCGCTGACTTAACTAAACAGTGAACAATATCGATTGGGTCTACCATTTTTAAGAACTGATGCCAAAAAATAGTGGATTGAAGCCCCATCACCCCGCAGGCAATGCCTGAAGCGGCGACTGTTCCGATCAAGGAAAAAAAAATGGCCAAAATGGGCATCACCAAGACTCCGGCTGCGACGCGAGGGGCGACCAGGTACTCAAAGGGATCAATCGCCATGACTTCTAAGGCATCGATCTGCTCGGAAATCCTCATACTGGCGAGCTCCGCTGCCATAGCAGCACCAGCCCGACCCGTCACCATGATACCACACATGACCGGTCCCATCTCCCGGATCAAACTCACCCCGACACTTCCCCCTAAGAGCGCCTCTGCTCCAAAGCGATGAAGAGTCATGTAGAGTTGGTAGCCTAAGACCGCACCTAAAAAAACCGCTGCTACCGTCACAATGCCAAGGGACTGAACACCAATGAACTCACATTGTTTGAGAAACAACCCACGCCTCTTCCAGAGCAACTGAAAGGAACGCAGAGTCTCCCCGACAAAAAGCGTGAATTCTCCCAGAATGGTGACAAACGAGCGCGTTGTTTTTTTGATTGGCACGAGATTGAGTAAAAACCAGATAGGCGAGAAAAACAAGAAAAACCACCGACTTGCTTGGACTGAGTCGAATCGAAATCCACCGTTGATTGCGTTGGCGCACAATTGTGGTATACCCTGATCCATGAGTTTTTCGACACCCACACGAATTGAACCCCTTAGTCCCATTGAACTGCACGTGCAGTGGAATACGGGAGAAAGCTACTCGGTTCCCTACGCGGAGCTGAGGTTTCTCTGCCCTTGCGCGGGGTGCGTGGACGAACACACCGGCCAGCGAACCATTCAAAAGACCTCGATTGCTGCTGACGTTCGCCCGTTAAATGCTCAGCCCGTGGGTCGATATGCGATTCAAATCACCTGGAATGACGGACACAGCACCGGAATTTATCACTTCGACAAGCTTTTTTCGATCTGTCAGAATCACGGAAAACCCCTGAACACGGCTCACTCTTCATCTTCCGAAAAAAAGATCTAAAGACTGCGGGGCATAGAAACTCCCGAGGCACAAATTCTCGAGACGATGGTCCGCTTTTCCTCTCTTTCAGCCTATAAACCTGAGCCGAAGTGAGTCTTTAAGGCGAGGTCGTCTCTTTTTTTGCCGACCCGGCAGCTTCTGACGATGAGGCAGACGCCTGAGCAGCTGATGAAGCGGGTGCGGGCTGCGTAGTAGGCTGAGTCGAGGGAGCAGAAGCTTCCTTCGACCCTGCGGCCCCTGCTCCTGCGGTACTCCCTCCAGAGGATTTGGATTTTTTATAATCGGTCGTGTACCAACCGCTCCCTTTCAGCGCAAATGAACTTAAGCTCATGAGCTTTGTGACACTCCCCTGGCACTCAGGACAAGTCTGCAAGGGGGCATCTGAAAATTTTTGCATGACTTCATGGACTTTTTCACACTGGAGACATTGGTATTCGTAAAGAGGCATAGCAGAAGAATGAACACAAAACTGAAACTGTCAAGTCGGGCTCGTGTTCCTTTCCATCCCACCCAAAAGGAGCCTCGAAGAAAAGACGCCAAACTGAGGCAGATGCCCGCTTCATCCTCAAACCCAACGACTCTAGAAAAAAAACAAAATCGCTCCCATCACAAAAACGCTGCCCCCAGTGATGACGTCTCCGTAATGTTCAAAAATGGGATGATCCAACTTCAACAGCCCTTTGGAGAAAAAATACGTGGCGCTGATTAGGGCCCCTAAAACCCCACATGAAAACGCAATAAACGAGAACAAAGCACTGAAAGATCCCCTGGAGGCCGCAGTGAGGAAGATAGGAATCGCAGCCACACACGGAGTAAACCCCAAGGAAAGAAGAAACCAATAGGGCGCGTTTTGATCCTTAGGATCGGGGCCATGGTGCGTATGCCCATGACAACTCGAATGCCTAAAATAAGAAGAAGCAGCATAGATTAACCCAAACACAATCAGCCCCAAACCGGCAAATTGCTCAATCAAATGCTCATAGGCCTCTAAGAAATGAAGCTCCAAGTAAATAGAAATCACGCCTAAGACGACCGAAAGAAGGATATGCCCAGATGCCACGAGCAAAGCACCAAAGAGGGCCTTCCGCATGGGCCAATGCCGGGCTTTCGCCATAAGCACCACAGGGAGCCAGTGACCGGGAGCCAGGGAATGAACTAAACCAATAAACGCTGCAGAAGCCGCTAGTAGGACCATAGATAGCGCCGGAAAAGACCATAACAAATAAAATTAGTCAAGATTATAACGCATTCCAGCACTTTTCTGCTGCTGCCGCAAGACCCCCAGAGGGCTTAAGCCCTGAGTTGAAGCGGAGAGCAAGAGTACGACTAACCAATAAAAGGTAATGGATCCAAAGCGATGAGGTACGGTCCAATTGTCAAAACCCAGAAATGAGGCAATGGGATTGAGCTGAATGAGAAACAAGACGATCAACAGTGACGCCATCCACCATGAAAACACCGATCTCAGGCGGAAGTGACCCGGAATCACCCAAGAGGCTCCGATCAATAGGAGACTGCCCCAACGCCAGGATAGAGGATTCACCAATTGCATGAGAATCAGCCAGGGAGTGAGTCGTGCCAGCGGAGCCTCCACTAAACTCTGCCGAAAGGAGGATCGAACGAGCTGAAAAAAAATCAAGAGACAGGCGAGAGCTAAAAGAACTACAGCCGGCATCCCCCATGCGCTATTCATTCTGAGCCAACGCGTGGCCGTACTCCAAACGCTTTGATTCAAATCACTGAGAAACAACTCCTGGGGCTGATGAGCCAACAAATCGAACCAGGATTGGGTCAAAAAAATTGTCTTCTCCATTCCAAAGAACACCAGGGGAAGCGCCATGCCAAACCCGAGAAACCCCAGAATCCAGCCAGCCGAAAACCGAGACCAACTCCTCCGACCTCTTTGAGCCGACTCCATTAAAAAAGGAAGAGTGAGAAACCCCCAAGGCAACTTCAACCAGGGCAAACACCCAATGACCAGTCCTGCTGCAAGACTGTGACTTTTCAAAAGTCGGGCTCCTAAAACTCCTCCAAACAAGACAAAGAACTCCATCTGGCCGTAGTCGAGCGTTTCAAGAAGTCCTTTCCACGCCAGAGCAAATCCAAGCACCAGACTGAGCACCTCTTTCCAACCTGAGAGACAGGCACCGACTAAAATCGAAGCGGCCAAGGAGGCGATGCAAAGAGCCTTAAAAACCATCCAGGCCCGAGAATCCTGCTTAGGCAAAAGCTGAAGCGGAAGTAGTGCTGCGGGGGAGTACTTATAGGGAGATCCCTCCGTGGGAATATAGGGATTCACACCCGTTGCAACACGGGCGGCGGCAATTTGATAGACTTTAAAATCACCCGGCACCTTCCTGCCCGGAATAAAATCCTGGGAATGACGAAAGAACAAGAGGATCGACAGAGCCAAAATCAGGAGAGTCGCAGTCAGCTTCGGGTTGAGCATCTTCAAAGTCATAGGTTCTCAGGGGCCTCCATGATCAAGTATATACACCCAGGGATCCGCTTTTTTTGGATTTTTAGTTTTTGATGAATCTAAGAGGCTTCTGAAGTCAGTTCAATCACTGACGATTGAAATTGGCGTCCCCACGGGGATTCGAACCCCGGTTACCGCCGTGAAAGGGCGATGTCCTAGGCCTCTAGACGATGGGGACGCAACTGATTGATTCGATGAATCAAGCGAGGAACCCTATGTATCCAGATTCATGACAAATGACAATAGGGAAAAATCTTTTTTTAGTCGATTGTTCGATTTTTTTTCAAAGAGTCCGATTTTGAACCTTCTTTCTTCGTCTCTCCACTGATCCAAAAGTAAAAAGCCTCCAGAAAAGAAAAGACACGGGAACACCCTTTGTCCTTGGCGCATCCCTTGCAAATCAGATTTCGGAGTGGGTAAAAAAACAGTATGGTAAAAGAATTCATTCAAAGAACGAGACTCTTATTAAAAACAGCACTGGGACGAGATCTAGATGGATTAGAACTCCTCCAACGAGATCACCTGAAGATTGAAGCCTTCTTTCTGCAGTGGCGGATCATGAGATCGGAGGAGGCCCGAAAGCGAATCTTCTCCAGCTTAAGAACTGAGGTCTTCGCTCATCTTCACCTTGAGGAGGCTGCCTTTTATCCTTCATGTGAAAAGCTCCCGAACTTAAAAAGAGCCATCACCGAATGCAAGAATGACCATAAACAACTGAAGGCTCTTTTTCATGAATTAGGAGAGCATCCCTTCATGAGCGATGCCGCTGAAGTGAAGATGAAGATTTTGCGAGAAGAGTTGACGCTTCATTTTAAAAAAGAGGAGAATGAAATCTTCCCTCGCTTCCGAATGACGGCTAAAAAATCTCAATTTGAACGAGTGAGTCGTGAGATCCGTGCAAATCAGCATGGAAAAGTGGAAAAAGAGGCCGCTTAGAACCTCTGATGGAAACTTAGAGCTGACCCCACTGAATCGGAGTCTGCCCGGTTTGGATCAATGCCTCATTGGCTTTTTGAAAGGGATTGGAACCAAACCACCCTCGATATGCGGATAATGGGGAAGGATGGACTGATTTGAAAATCAAGTGAGGGGGTGTGCGAATCAAGGCCGCTTTGGCATGAGCAAATGAACCCCAAAGTAAAAAAACAATGGGCTTGCTGCGTTCTCCCAGTTTTCGAATGATTGCATCCGTAAAGATCTCCCAGCCTTTTCCCCGGTGACTTCCCGCCTGGGATTGTTCCACCGTTAGCACCGTATTAAGAAGCAATACTCCTTGCTGAGCCCAACCCGTTAAGTTTCCCGACTGAGGCATGGGGACTCCACAGCTTTGATGAAGTTCTTTAAATAGGTTCACCAGGGACGGGGGAAACTGCACTCCCTTCTTCACGGAAAAACAAAGACCATGAGCTTGCCCGGGACCATGATAAGGATCCTGACCCAGGATCACCACCTTGACTTGAGAAAAAGGAGTTAAATTGAGCGCTTGAAAGATTTCAGAATCGCAGGGATAAATTACTTTTCCTGCCCGCTCACGATCCACCAAAAACTTTTTTAAGTCTTGAAGGTAGGGTTGCGCAAACTCGTGCGATAAGACCTGCTTCCACTCGGGTTCTAACTGAATTTCAGACCAAGACAAACGACTCATGAGAACTCAATTCTAACTGAAACTTTTTTTACTCACTTCTCTCATGGACACTGACTCACGCTGATTTCACTCATAGAGAGACTCTAAGAGGATCACCCTCAGGCCTCAGTGTCAAGATATTTGGTTTTTTCATACTAAAAAACAATCATGTATTTTTTATCAACCCCATTCGTCCAAAAAATTTTGACAAAACCATTTGATTTTTGTTAGGCCAAAAGGAATTTCGGGGTGTAGTGTTTAAATCAAAAAAGCAAGGACGTGTGTGGTGAAAAACAAAACTCGTGGGCTAACTAATCCATACGGATTAGTATTCTTATCATCATTTTTTTTCATCCAATCTCAGGACACTTGGGCAGAAACCAAGCAAGTAAGCTACCTCTTTCGAAACGGAAATCGAGCTCTGATTCAAGTCAACGAAGAGGACGAATTTCGGTTCTCCATTGACCTTTTTGAAAAAGGATCAAAAACATCACTCAAGCGAATCATCGAGTCCAAGGGTCTCAAGTACGTTTATGCCAATCAAATCAAAAAAAGTTCCCATCCACTGAGCCCGTGGGTTCGAATTCGACCTGGACAAGAGGGCTTTTTCTCCTTTCGAGATCAAAGCCGATCTTGGTTCTTTGAAGACGGGTCCGTAACAACGGCTTGCCTACAAAAGGAATTTAGTCAATCCAGTGCCACTCTCATCGATGCCGAAGAAGACGCATTTCTTCTTGAGATCACTCGAGGAGAACGGGATTCAATTGCAACCTTACTCAGAAAAAGTGACGGAAAATGCTTGCGCTTAAACTCACTTCTGAAAGGAGAAAAACTAGATTTTGAACTCAATCCACAGTTTCATCTCCTCACCTTTCCCGGCCTCAACCAAGCAATCGACTTAAAAGCATTCAAGATGGTGTATTCTATTAGAAATGGCGTGGATGCTTATTTCTTATCTGAACAAACACCCTCTAACGACACCTATCTAATTGAACGAGCTCGAGATAAAAAAATCTTAAAACTCATCACAAATCCAGAGTCTGTGAACAAAACCGCTCTCAGCCAAGCCAACGTCTCTCAGGGAATTTTATCCATCCCCGGATGCTCACGAAGGATTGACCTCAATGAGTTCGATGCAGAGGTCAGAAAGTCTGAAAAACTCAAAAAAGCCGAGGCCGTACTCGATGACCGTGACCGCCCCATCGACCCCAGCGAAGCCATTTCTGGGCAGTTTCAAGACCTGGTGAAACAATCGCTTGAGTACCCAGAAAGTTTCACTGAAAAATCAAATCCTGAACTCCAAAGAAAAATGGCTCAATCGCTCCGCTCCCGGCGCAGCCTGGTCCTTCTTGGAAGGCCCGGGACGGGCAAATCCAGTGCCATTCGAGCTTTTGCTCGAGATGTGGGACTCGGCAAGATCAAAGGCATCCCCAGAACCACCCAGATCTTTGACGTGAGAATGGCCAGCCTAGCCAGTGGAACGAAGTACACGGGGATGATCGAAAAAAGAGTTGCCACCCTCATTGCCGCAGCAAAAGAGACCGGTTGTCTGTATTTTATCGACGAACTCCATTCGATGTCCGGAGTGGGAACCTCGTCCCACCATGAAAACGACATCACCCAATCATTCAAAGGTCCGATTGAATCAGGTGAACTCACCTTAATTGGAACCGATACGCAATCCGAGTTTTTCAATGCCTTTGGCCGTGATCCTGCTTTCATTGAACGCTTCGATCAACTTCAAGTTGAGCCCGAACAAGGATCGGCTTTAGTTGAACTCATTGCGGCTCGATTGAATCCAGAGTTGAGCACTCCGCTTGACACAGCACTGATTCAGACCGCCATTGACCTCTCCAACGAATATGACGTCACCGCCTCTCAACCCCGGTCCGCAGTCAATCTCCTGATCAAAGCCCGGGCCATTCTGGAGGAGGCCGAACATCCCACGGCCACCCTCACTGCAGAAACGCTTCACCAGGCGGCAAAAGATCGCTACCACTTAAGCTCCCACCAAATGGATCGAGCTTTAATGCAAAAAAATGTGCTGGAGTTGAAGTCAGGCCTGGACCAGCAGATCTTAGCCCAAGAAGGTGCCAAACGCGCCCTTTGCTCCATCTGGAAAAGAAAACTCACGGGAGTTGGAGACCCAAACCACGTAGGCAGCCTCCTCCTAGTTGGCCCTCCTGGAGTAGGAAAATCTCACTTAGCCGAGCTCTCAGCAGACCTCATGGGTTACAAAAAAACCTTCGTCGAAATGAATCAGTTTCAGCGTGGCGACATTGATGAGTTTCGTCGAGAAATCTACAACGCCTTGATGAAAAACCCATTTCAAGTCCTCATTTTAGATGAAATTGAAAAAGCCCACATCTCCGTACAAGATGCAGCGCTCAAGATGCTTCAGGATGGCACCTTCACAGTCCACGAGAAACTCTCAGGCGGTGGATTGCTCACTAAAACCGTCATTGCTCAAAAAGCTCTTTTCGTCCTCACCTCCAACGCAGGCGCAGACTTTATCGAGTCGAAGTCTCAAAAAGGCGAGGAGATTTCTCCAGGGGAACTGGTTGAGGTGCTAGCTGAGGGCGGGATCTCAAAACCCATCTTATCCCGCATTCTTCATACCGTCGTCTTAACTCGCCCCTCCGAGGAGGAGTTCCAACATGCGGTTCGATTTTATCTTTCAAAAACTCTAGAGCGCGAAAGTCAAAAACATCGGGTGCAATTTCAACTGACCAACTCCGAGGAGTTTCTCAAGCACATTTTCTCCGAGTACGCCACAGGAGTGGATTATCGACACGCTAAAAAGTCAATCTTTCCGATTGAAGAACGAATTGCAGATCGGATGCTTGGAAACCCACTTGAACCAGGCACGGTGGTCCCCATCCAATGGGAACCCGAGGTGATTCACCCGCAAAAGAAGCGGAAGATTGAGCCTTGGATGTCGATGTATAACTAGACAGAAAGTCAAAATTTAAAAAAGGGCCCTGAACTGAGTAAAATGTCTTTGACAATTTACTCAGTTCATATAGAACCTTGCCACCCGAAAAAGTACTCATTTCAAAAGCTTTCCAGGGAATTGAACCTGACGAAGCAATTTCCCATTTTGGATTGTTTCGTTTTCCCCCCTTTCTATCAAGAGTGATGTTTTGAAGAAGGGGTGATTTTTTGTGGAGCGAATTCAAATGAACTGGTCAATGAAAACCCAATTTATGCCAATTGCTTGGCTTCTTTTTTCACCTCTTTCTGTAGCCCTGTTTTTTTCGGCTCAAAGAGGCCATGCGACTCCAGTCAATGAACCCATCCAAGAGGCACGACAAGCTCTTGAAAGCAAGGACTTCAAAAAAGCTCAGCTCATCCTGGAGCCCTTAGTGTCCCAAGGTCAAGCCGAAGCCGAGTTCATGTTGGGCTTTATTTTCGAAGCTCAAGAGAATGATGATCAAAGTCTTGAAATGGCGCGGCGCTTGTATCAGTCAGCCTCTGAAAAAGGAATGATGGAAGCCCAAATTCACTTAGGGAGAATGCTGGAAACAGGGCGCGGTGGAGTAAAAAACTCCCATGAAGCCGTTCGACTCTATAGCCTAGCCGCCAATCAGGGCAGTGACATCGCTCGATTTCGTCTGAAGCAATTGCTTCTCATGAACCTGTCCTACCAATAGCCCCTTTCCTCCTCTGCCCGAGTCATTGCTTTTTTTGGTTTCGTGATCCAGGAAGGACCGTTAAATCCCCTAGTTGAGGGAGAGAACATCAAGCCTACAGACATTGAGTTCAGTGTTCCCCTTCCCCTCCAGTTGTGCTAATGAGCAACTACGTTCTTTGAAAGTCAGATATGCCATTCCAAGCCAAAAAAACATGATCTTGGCTTGGGTAAAATCTGTCACATCAAGTACGAAAAACTTGAGACAGTGAAGATCGAATCGGTTTGAGAATCGTTGCCCGACGGCAGCTCAAACGAAACGATCGGAGTCCAAAATTTGACCTACTCAATTGGAGTGCTAAAAAATGGGGGTAATGCCCATCGCCTGATCACTCCTCGAGTTGAGTTCAGGAGCGATTCGGGTGTGAATCGCCCGATCTGGGAAATCCTCTTCATTTCCAAAGAGGCGGGACATCAATTTCAGAAAAAACTGGTGTAGCCTCAGACCATCAGATTGAAGACTCCGTGTGCAAAAGATGAGTGAGGAATTCAAGCAAGCCTGGGCAAGGTTCTGCTTGCCGTCACCAGATCCTGATTTGATGACGGAGGTGTTGGATCAGTCTTTTAGTCCAGCCCCCTCTTACTCCCCTCACCCGTCGACTGCCCCTCATCGTCTCTAATTAACCCTTTGAACCTGGAAAGTTGCTTCTGATGAATCTCTCGACTTTGAAAACTCTAGTGAAACTTCCCAAACGCTCCTGTCTCTGGATCACTCTAATCCTCTCACCTTGGTCTTCCCAAGCGGATCAACTCTCCTATTTAGATCTGCAAGCCGTGCATCGGTTATTTCAACCGCAGTATGAGGTCCTCTCTCCTGCTTACAGTTTTGTCTTTCTCAAGAGCCCAGCCTTTCAGCAGGTCTCCCTCCAAGCCCAAGAACTCCTCCAAGCGGCAGAATCTCATCCTGGCGTTCTCACTCAACCCAAAAGTGCTGCCTTGCTTCAGCTCCTATTTTTCCCGCAATCCTCAGTTCAGCCCCTCCCACATCGAGCATCCCGAGGTACGCCTCCTCCCCATCTTACGGGACAAATCACCGGTCAGCTCATTTCTGAGCTCATCCACTCAAGGATTTCCTCTCCCTCTCCCCGAATCTTAGAAGATCGCCTGTTTAAAGTTTTAGACACAAACTCTTTTGAACTCAGTCCCAGGTTCACCTCCTTCAGTGAGCAATCCGACGCTCAATCCGCTTTGGCTCACACTCTGGCTGGAGCATTTGAGGAAAACCCCACCGAACCTCTAGCAGAACTCCTGCTCATGAGTTTCTTCATCAGCCAGGATCCTTCAAAAGCAGACCTCCTTCAATTACTTGAGAACCTAAGCCCCGCACTGACCCCAGCAGGGTTTGAACTCCTCAGCCAAGCTCCGTTTCAAAGCGAATTCCTTCGCTCCGATTCTCTCGCCCTCCACGATCAATTCATCCAATGGCTCAAGCGCTTTGACCAACTGGAACAATCAGCGGCTAACCAACCCTCACAAGAAAACGCCTTTTTAGACTTCCTCATTGAGCATCCAGTTGAAACCGTGGCACTGGCTTTCTATCCCGAGCAACTGAGCCGCATCTGCCCTCCTCAAGTCCCCTTCGGAATTAGCTGCTACGAAGAGGAGCAAAAGGCTCCCCCCAAGTACTACCCCGACTGTGGAGAGACGGCTCTTTTGAATTGGTTTAACTTTCTTCTCTATGAACCAAAAACAGGCCGACTTGAGCCTGAACTCCTTCAAAAACAAGCGGATCACCATGGCTTTCAGATCCATCCTCTTTTAGCGGAGTTTTATCAGCAAAATGCAGAGTTGTTTCCCCATTCCTTAGAAACGATGAGACACCAATGGCTCACTCAAGTCATCGCTAAACTCGATTCCAAAGAAATTCGCTTTAACAAAGGCCAATGTGAGCTGGCCTCTGGAATTCGAAACTCCTTCCAAGTCCTTGACCTTCTTCTTTGGAATTCTGATGCAAGCCTGAAGAGCCTGCCACTCTCCCGTAAACTCACCCGGCTCTGTGAAGTGTTCTCACGAGAAAACCACATCCTTTCGTGGCAAGAAAGCGTCTTAGCGAAAAAAATCGTACCCCAAGAAGCCGCTGAGTCCTCTGAGGGCCTCTCAGACAGCCTGCGAAGCGTTGATGTTCAAGACACGCAGCTTGAAACTCACTTTCTTGTCAACGGGATGCCCGCTTTTTCATATCACTTCTGGCCTATTGCCTTCACTCGCTCGGCTTTAGCCAGCATTTCATCCCAGACTCATCACCCCAGAATCACTTCCGAACTGCTGATGAGACTTCAAAGCCGCATTGAAATGAAACAACTAAGTACTCGCTCCTGGAACTGGTTTGCCCTGTTGGATCCAAAAGTCAGAATCCCCAGTTTTTCAGGGGAGTCCTCCTCTTTCTCCTCAGAGCCTTGGAACCCAGCCCCTCAAACCGGCTCGTCCCGACGAGCTCCCCGAGCAAACCCACCGCATGCGGCTTCAGTCCTCCCAAACCCCTCACATCTCTCCTTCCCCTCTGAATGGGTGAGACCTCCTCGCTTTGGGCAAACCCGGCCTCACCTGAAAATGGGCTCCCTCACTCAGGCCTTACCGCGAGCCTTCCGTTAATGAGCTCGTTGCCCAAAAGGAGAACTCGACAATGATTTTAGGAAAACCTCACGTCTCCAAGACCAAAATTACGTTTGATCTCTTGGACCCTGGAGCCGTCGTCTACCACCCGAACTACTTCATCCTCTGTGAGAGAGCACGAAGCGAAGCCTTTGAGGCGATCCACTACCCCCTTTCTGATCTATGGCACAAAGAGCAGATTGCGCTGGCCGTTCGCGAGGCCCAGCTCTCCTACCATCGTCCTCTTCGAATCAACGATGAGATTGCCATCTTCAGTACGCTAGAGGATTTCACCGGTGCTTCTTTAGGAGTCAAGCATCAAATCTTGAGCCTCACCGATGTTCCTGGCATTCAAAGCGGGTTCTTGCCGCAGGAGTTTCAGTGGGATGAGAAAAAGGTCTTATTTCAGGCAGTCTTAAGGCTCGTTGCCGTTTCTTTAGAGGCTATTAAGACCACTCGACTCCCTGAGAAACTCAAATCCGCTCTCCAGCTCAATCCTTCTCTGTAGACTCGACTGATTTTTTTAAACCCCTGGCTCAAGCGTTACGCTTCAGCCAGGGATTCATTCACCCGTTCTTGCGATTAATTCGCATCTTCGAGCTCTTCAAAACGGGTGTGACATGATTTAAAAGCATCATTAAATAATAGCTTTTGATCAGGGGTCAGTAGGTTCAGAACACTCACCATGTTCTCCCGAATCACATTATGAACCGGGACCATATCTGTTCTTAGGCGGTTTTCCGCTTCTTCGACTTCAGATGGAACCACAGGCGACTTCGACCAAGCCGTAAACAGATCCTTACGGGCCTTTCGAATGCCTTCTTTTTGCGCCTTCAGAAGCCCCCGAGTCGTTTGGACTAGAGTTCGAGCCTCATTTTTTTGAGCCTCAGTTGGAACAGCTGCTTGCCAACCTTCCTTTAAACACTCCCTGAGATTCTGCATGTGACTCACCATACGACCAAAGATGGCAAACTCAGGCTCAGCGGCTGAAGCGCTGAGCGAGAGAAACAGACCCAGTGTCACTAATAGTTTATTTTTCATTTTCATCTCCTTTTTTATTGATGAGCTCTTTTGAATTGCAATTTTTTTTCCAAAAATTAAAAATAGAATAAAAATTTACACTTTTTACTCTTCAATAAAAGGCCCCTCCTCAAACCGACTTTCGAGCTCCTCTCTACGACTTCGATCCCCGGGCATCCCAGTTGAAATATGAGGTTGAAGCTTGAACTCGGAGTCCCCGCCCTCTAACCCTGAGGAATGATCATCTCCACTCATTTCATCGCCTTCTCGGTTCTCCTCAGAAAGATCCATATTCCAGCTCTGATTCATGAGGCGATCCGAGGCTTGAGGCTCTCCAAAGTCCTCCTCTGGGTCTAAGCCATGGCTATGAAGAATCTCATCTCCCTTAAGGCAACCCGTCTCACACATATCCAATTGCTGCTCTATTGAACCCGGGGAACAGTACTCGGCCTCAGGATCTCCTGGATGCTTCCGTTGGGCTAAAGACTGTTGCCGTTTGATTTTGGGTCTCATCGCAAAGATGCCTCCTCTGATAATTTTTTAAACAGCTGTATCTAAAGCAAAAATAATGCCGCACCGCACTCAGCTCCCTTTCATCCAGAAGAATGCTTCGAATACCCTGGTGTGAGCCTAAAATAAGCTACTTAATTGTTTAAAAAAAAAGATCTCGACCCTGAGTTTTTTCTCAAGATGAACCGCTTTGAGCTGAATCCAAAAGCCTCCAGGGGCTAGACCGGGCTCAAGTTCCTCAGGGATTGCAATCGTTGGGATGTGCTTCTCTTGTGTCGTCTGATCCTCACCTCAGCGCGCACTTGCCCCTTTTCCGCGGAGCACGAGAGGCACATTTTTAATCCCCAACGCATGCCGACTTACCCCAGTTCACCTACCCGGGATTTGAAAATCGGAATCGTCTCATCCGCCCAAACCGAACTCAAGGGATCCTGAACTCATCCAATCGCCCCTAAAATTCACCTGTTTCGGGCGTGAGAGAGCAGACGTCCGCACCTTCGAGCGACTTCTGCTAATACTGGATCTAGGGTTCGATGACCTCTTAGGGCACACACCCGCAGGATCTGGAAAAACAGCTTCTGCTTGATAGAAAATCCATCCAGATGGACTGGTGTCAAGTTGGAATCTGTTGCTCTCATAATCGGGCGTGAAGATACCCCTTTGAGCCAATTGGCGAGACGAGAGAGATTGAAACTTGGGGGGAGTGAATGAGCAGGTGGCCGTGGTCTCTCTCACCGTTGAGGTCTACTTCATCCGCCTCCAATGCATTACAAACATCTCAAGCGATTTAACCCAAGCCCTCTCATGGGAGAGGCACTCCAAGCTTTCCAATCCACAATACAGCGGATTTTTAGGCACCCCTCTAATTTCTCAAGCGTCAGCCTGGTCTTTAAGAATCCCCGATTTCGTTTTAGTTCGTGTCAGAGGTTTACCTGTGGACCCGTTCGATTTTTTAAGACTCAAGAGTCAAAGAGGGGTACGATCTGTTAGATCACTGTCATGAAACAGTGCAAGACGGTTTGAAACATCATTTCTCGAATCTCAAAAAACCATCCAAAACCGAACAGTCTTGATCGATTGGTCACCTTTTTTCATAAATTTTGTTGATTTAAAAATGAGAGATCAGCGTCTCTCCTCCAATAGGAAACCATCTACCTGATGATTGGCGTAAAAAAGATCGCACCAAAAATTTTAAAACTGATGAAAAATCTCGATGCGATAGAAAAATAAAAACTCTACCTCTTCCGTTTTTTCGTTCTCTCAATCCGCCTGAGCTTTACCGATTCAATTCATCTCAAACCCACTTTTTCATAAAACCGAGCCTCCCTGTTTTTTCATCGAAGGAGCGATAACTTCAAATTTTTTTTAATTCCGATGAGGGAACCGAAAAATCGAATGAGGCCCGATCCCAAATAACTTAATGGGTGTGTCGTTGTTTTTCTCAAGTTTTGGTTTAAAATCATAGAGAATAAAGAAACGATCTCAACCTCACTTGAGCTCAAGCTAAAGGAAACCTCCATGACCGGCTCCAGACAAACCAGGCTCTCCTCTCAGGTGTTCATCATTATTTCTTTGATGATTTTTAACCTGAGCCAAGCTTTTGGCAAAGATGTAGATCCCTACCAAGACGCCATAAAAAACGGCTATTTACTGGTTCAATTGGGGAACTATGCTCAGGCCATCATTGAGTTCGATAAGATCTATTGGAACAGTAAGGAGCATTATAATGAGGCACTTTTTTACATCCTTTACTCTCAGTTCCAATTAGGAGAGCTGGATCGAGTGCGCGCGAATCTGGCGTACCTCAATAGCAATGGGCTCAATGCTGAGCAAAAAAAAATCCTAGACCAAATCAAACGAAAACTCCCCCCTTTGCCGACTCCTGAGGAGGCGAGTCGCACTCCTCTTAACACATCTTCTTTAGCCCCCGCGAAGACCAATTCAATCTACCTCAGCGCAAATGGCGCCCTCATCACCTACTCGCCTCAATCCCTGAATAAAGGGGGAACCTTCTATGAGGTTTTGGGGAATTGGAGCAGCGCTCGCCAGAGTTTGACCGTAATTTACTCAAAAACTGACCTGATTCAAAATGCAAATGAAGTCCTCAACCAACTCAAAACCTATCAGCACCAAGGCTTCATCGCTTACTCAAGAAACTTCTGGAATCACCTCTCCGTGGGAGTCTCGGCAGCGGGTTTGCTCAACAATGATCCAGACACCAATCGGGGTTTTTTAGTCGGGGGATCGACCACCTATTACCATCAAGATCGCTTCTACTTTGGCCCGGAGTTTTATGTCTCAAACTACCCTGGCTATAACTTGAACAGCACACCTCTGGCAAACCCCCTGCGGGTTTATCAAGGGAATCTGAACCTAGGCTTCAGGCTCCTCTCAAAACCCAGTTTTTCTTTGTATACCGATTATAAGGGAACCTGGATCCGACCCATGAATCCGGATGACTCCGCCTCACTCCTGATGAACCAAAACTACTGGTCTTCTCACCTCAACCTCAGACTCTACTCAGGAGTGCATCTCCTCACCCTGGGTGGATGGATGGGAAAACAAATCTTTGCTCTGCAAAGTGATGGTCATTCTCTCAACAACATCAAGAACCCCAGAACCTGGAACCTCACGACGTCCTATTCGTATACTCATGGGACGAATCTTCGAATCTCCCTTTTTCTCGCGATCGAGTCCTTGCTGGAGGTTACAGGTAGCGTTTCCCGTCCTCTGGCCAGCGTCAGTGATCCTACGCAGACGTATCGATACCTTCTCGGAGGAGCGGTACACACGAGTTTTTAAGGCTTTTTTCTTCTCCAAATCTGTGAGCCCACTTCCAGCGAGAGGATGCCAGTCCAGGGATCCAGCCTGACTTGAAAATCCTGCCTCGGCACTCCCTCTTCTCCATCGGTCTGGGATCGAATCCAAGTGGCATCCCTGCTCATCTGAAACTGAAACTCCACCATGGGCTTCGGATCAAAAAAGGGGAATAAGTGGGCCAGACTCTGCTTGAACGATAAAAAGGGATGAAACCCTGGAACTCGACTTCGCAGGACCCAGTCTTTCCAGCTCAGAGGCCCACTGCCCTGATCACTCAGGGCAAAGGGAACACGGCTGAGCGCAAGAGAAAAGAAGCTTAAGAACGACTCGGGATCTATTTTTTTCCAATCATAAAAATAAAACTCGCGATCATCCTTCCAAAAGTAGGCTCGACCTGAAACCCCCAGCTGCTCAAAGAACCAAAGCCCTGAGTGGGGATCCAAACCACACCGAAGAGTGGCTCGCGTTCCCTGGTCGGTTTCAAACTCCAACTCATCGGAGGCCCGAAAATTCAGTGCCCACTGAAGCGTCTGGTTTCCTACAATACGCCTCACCGAATCCCCTTTGGCAGGAACCGAATGGAAGCAAACTTGACCATCTGATTTTAAATAGGATTGAATTGAAAAATCGATGGTTCCCTGATTCAGGTCAGCTGATTCACCCACCTGCAAATGAAGATGCGGTTCAGGAGAATAACCACTGTTTCCCACTTGAGCCAGCACTTCGGCAGCCTTCACGAAGCTGCCCTCTTGAACACGAAGCGAACCTTTCTTCAAATGGGCCAGTAGAACATAAAACCCCATTTCCGAGCGAATGAGGAGATGATTCCCCCAATTGTCTTGAAATGAGATTTGCGCAATGGAGGAGTCCTCATCTAAGTCGTGTGCCTTAACCACCCAGCCTGATACGGGAGCAAGAACGTCCTGACCATAGATATGGTAATCCTCAGGCCTCTCTCCTGCGTTCCGATGGCTCTTCCCCTGATCATCCAAAATCACAAAATCCAGAGCCTGCTTCCATTGGCCTTGATGAGTCCAATCCCCATTAAATCCTTGTAGGATAGAACACGGCTTACCGAGCGGTAGGTCAACAACGGCTAGAGCCTCTCCAAAGCGCCGCTTTCGAATCTGATGCTGAGTCCAAGCCCTCTCCATTGGACGAACGAGACTAAGGTTCATTACCTCGGGCTTAAGTCGCTTCGCTAAAAAAACCCCCAATGCACTTCCACACCAAAGAGGGATCGAGTGAATCCACTCCACATGATACTGAAACAGGACCAAAAGCACATAGTACGAAAGAAGACCACCCCAGAAGGAAGCCAAGTAGATTCCGAGCGTCAAGACGGAGGGCAGGAAGAAAAAGCCCCCCACTGAAGCTCCGATTAAAGCGAAATTAAAGTGAGACCAATTCCAAAACCCTAAGGCAGAGGGGGGATAGAAAACAGAATGAATGCCCCAGGAGGCAGAAAGACTCAGGAGAACCCCGAGAAACAGCACGCGCGACTCCAGAAACAGGAGGACCAAAATGAAGGCCCCCACCCAATTGAGGGGTAAGAAAATCACACTTCCGAGGGATTGAAAAACCTGATCCCAAAATATTGACCCTGAGCTCCAGGCGTCCAAAGTAGGCCAAACGCTAAGGGAGCGTGAAACTCTGGGACCGAGGCTCCACTCCAATAGGGGAGCAAAAGTCAGGCACGTCAGCGAAAACGGAAGAGAAAGCACTGGGAGCTTTCGCGGAGTTAAAATTGCATCCACCAGGAGATGGAGGATCCAATTGGTGTACCCCAGAGCCAAAAGGAACAACACGCTTTTTAGGCTGGGATCCATCCAAAAGCCCAGAAAGTTGCCGCATAAGATCGCATTAAAAGGTGGAGTGGCTCGAACCGTGGGCCGGGTCCGTTTTGGGTTAAAAGTAACAAAGACGAAGCTCATGAGCTCTGCAATCAGCCCATGAAAACCAACTGAGAATGAGCAAAAAGAGAGCCCTAAAATCATTGCCCCAAAAATTGGATTTGAGATAAAAAAAATGTTGGAGTACCCTAAACAGATTTGAGATAAAAACTCAGCTGCTCGCTTGGACAGCTGAGCTTCTACCCTTCTCCCCTGAGGAAATGGAGTCATTGAATTACTTCTTCTTTCTCGGATGAGACGAATCCGGTGGCAAATCCACCTTTTCTTGAGCAATCTCTTCCCCTTGATCACACCAGCCCATGACCTCAAGATTCTCTCGCTTGCGGATGAGCCTTGCCTTTTGATCCACGCCAATGAGGATGACCGCCGGGCGATACTGAATGAACTGCATCCATTGAGTGACGTTATAAGCCCCTACGGGATGTAAAACGAGGGGCTCAAAACGCTTGAGTCTTCGAATCATCAACGACTCACACACGACATCAATATTCATGCACAGCGGCCCCAAAAGAATCGAGGGTGTTGGAGTGCCTGAATCTCCCGGCTGAGGGGCTGCTTTGCCCAAGAAGATCTTCGGGCGATACCATGTGGAGGTGTAGAGCAAATTAACTCCTGCATCTAAGACATAGGCACGTCTTGAATCAGGTAAGAGCTTCTCAGCAACCACCGAGGTGACTAAGTAGCCCGCCTCATCAATCAAGTGTCGCCCACTCTCCAAAACGAGCTCAGGTAGGGTGGAGTCAAACCAATGAGCCCTGAGGGTCGAAGTGATCGCTTGAGCGTAGGCTTCAATCGGGGGCACAGCAACCTCAGGGGGTTGATAAACCCCCTTTAATTGAGCCTGGGAGGGAAACCCTCCTCCGAGATCCAGATATGAAATCTTCTCGCCGTACTTTTCTTGAATGTCTTTAGCCAGAGCAACCAGCTTGATCACTGCCGTCTCATAAGCGTGAGGATCCAAAACAAAGGTCCCCAAGTGAGTGTGAAGGCCCGAGAGCTGCAAATGCCCTGCGGAAAAAAGTCGCTCAATCACACTCCAGGCCTGTCCGTTTTCAAGATTGAACCCGAAACGAGACCAGGGAGAAATCCCCTGGGTAGCGAGATTCAATCGAATGGCAACCTGAGGTCGAATGCCAGTTTCTTGAGCAATCTGCTCCAAGTCATTCAGTTCATCGAGTGAATCAATATGCACTCTGGCTCCCTCAGTCACTGCTCTTTTTAAAATAGCATAGGGCTTAAATGGACCATTGAAAATGATGTCCGGCCCCGGAACTCCCAAAAATCGGGCCTGCTCATACTCAAAATCACTCACGACCTCGGCTTTTGCCCCAAGCCTATGAAACACTCGACAAACGGACCTCAAATAATTTGTCTTATAACTCCACCCAAACGTGACTTTTGGGTAGCGATCCAAAAACGCTTTTTTTGCCCGTTCAAACTGCTCGATGATCTTTTTTTCAGAAAAAACAAACAGCGGTGACCCGAACTGAGAAACGAGCTTTTCTACCTCATTCCCGTCGATTTGAGAGAGCGAGGGCACACTCTCTCGGTCTACCCAGCCATGTTTTGCATAATAAGGATGCCCCAGACGCACGATCTCGGGCTTCTCATAAGGAATAGAGCTAAAAATCTCAGATGGTCCTTGCGGTTCTTTTTTTTTACGCTGCATCTTTCCAACCCCCGTCCATCATTAGACTTGAGTAAATCGATAGGTCCGTTACGATCTCTGAAGTGTAGCGGACAAAAAGCTTTCCCACCTCGTACTGGGAGTGCGTGGGGCAATCGCCAAACGTCACCAACTGAGCCAATCGCAGAGGGAGATTGAGACCACACCCCGTTGCAAAGTAAACCCAAGCTGGAAACCGGGGATTGATTTCAATCAGGACAATCCCCGACTCAGTCTCCATGCATTCTAACTCAAACGGACCTCTCCACTTCGTCTGCTGAACAAACTGCTCTCCCAATTCCAGCAGCTTGGGGTGACTCATGGAAACACCCGTCCAAAATTTTCCTAAACTCGTGGTTGTGAGTTTCTTGGCCACCATCATTCCACAAGCGTTGCCAGCTCCATCCCCCAAGCCAACTAAATTCACTTCCTTGCCCAGGACGGGTTTCTGAACCAAGATCGGAAGCCCCCACTCATCGGCAATCTCCGTAAAGCGAAGAATGGCTTGCGACAAATGGTGAACCAAGTAAGCTTTGTAGTAATTCCCCTTGATGTAGCAAGGAAACATCGACTCATCTTTAAGAAGATCAATGAGCTGATCAACCGAATGAACAACAAACGTCTTGGGATGTAAAAACCCCCATGCAGAGCAGTTTTCCGCCAAAACCTTCTTTTCTCGAATCAAAAACTGTTCCTCGGTGGGAAGAAGCGTTTGGATCCCGATCTTTTTCAGTTCCTTCTGATGAGCAATGAAGAGGGGAAGCTCTGCATCCAAGGAGGGAATCAGCATATTAAGACCAAAGCGCTGCTTGAGAGCATGCAGTTTTTTTAAAACCTCACTCCACCCCTTGGATGGAAAGGGCATTCGGGTGGTGTGCTTCAAAAGCTCCGTCATATAATTTCCTGGATCATGAGGATCATAGCTGAGCCCAACGAGCCGACTATCGGGAGATCCCTCCTTTAAGCTTCGCGCCACAGGAACTCCGGGCCCAGGATTGTCCGTCGCATTGATGCCAGAAATCCCAATCACCAGATCCGATAACCGTTTATTGAAACTCAGCTTTTTCATCGCAGCAACCCAAAATTTTTTAGTTGTAAGAGGAGATCTTGAATATCCTCAAGCGCCTGTGTTTTTGTGATTCCATACTGAGAGGCTAAAGCCTGAGCAACCTCCCCCACAGCTTTCCCTTGTTTGAATTGCTGAACGATCTCAGATGCCGTTGAATTGAGTTTGTAACAATCCCCGGTCTGAGGATCAAAAGCAAAGCCCGACTCATTGAGTGCCACCTGTTGCAAACGACTCATCAGACCCATTTCCAGCCTCCGTCCTCTCTTTGACTATCGACCACCACCAAGACCTGGCCTCACCTGAGCCCTCTTCACTTGACGTTGATTCATGCGCTCCAAATTGTTCCGCGCTAAACCCTGCCTCTTTTGAATCAACCTAGCCTTCTGCTGTACTTTTTCGGGGCTCGTGGATTTTTTGATCTGCCTATCCTCAGTGTCTGGAACCGGTTGATCAGTTAGCGATTCGTAGTAGTATCGAAGATGATCTATCGCTTTCGATTGCAGTTTCTTCAGGCCCTCATCTTTAGAAGCAGAGCCAAACTGGCTCTGCTGAAATCGACTCAGGAGCTCTTTTTTCTTCTCGATCTTCTTGCTCTGGCTAGCTCCTCCTGCCCTTAAACCGGTGAGCAGATTCAATACGAGCTGCCGTGGACTGCCGTAAAGCTGAGTTTTATCCAAAAGTAACATGGACAAAACCGCACCCAACTGAGCACGATCGTTCTCACCGCCAGTGAACTTCTTGATCTGGTCTACTTCTAGACTAGGAAGTTCAAATCGAGGATTCTCACGTGCGAACCGAACCATAGCGTCGATAGGAGCCTCCCCTTCTTTCATCTCAATTCCTCGCCCTTGGGTTACCTCCATCACTTTCCTCTCAAACTCTTCATAGGCCTTAAAATCTCGATCTTCACTGCTGAGCTTCGGGGAGCCTCCGAGAGCATCATTTTTAGAATCAAACCATCTCAGATACTCTTGCGTGTGATTATACCCATTGAAAACTAAGTATCGCTTTCCATTTTCATCTGGCCTCACCCACACTGCCGAACCAAAATCAATGACACGACATCTCCCACGATTGTCCACTAAGATGTTTGCAGGCTTGATGTCTCGATGAAAAATCCCCAAATCATGCATTTTTTCAACCTGACTGATGAGATCCTGAGCACAGGACTTCATACGACTCATATCATTCAATAACTTTTTATTCTCTGTTCCATTACCTGATACCAAGTGATCCAGTCTCTGCTGCAAACTAAAACCACCAAAATCTTGCAGACCATTCTGAAAACTCTTTTGATCTTTATCATTGATCATCTCGGAGTAAACGGGCTCTTTTAAAATCAAATCTCCGTAAAGCTTCTGATCAAACACCCGCTTTTCTAAACTCGACTCAGCTTGAAGCTGCCACGAGTTCTTGGTGAATTCATTCTCCATTTTTCTCTTCGACCGACCAGAAACCTCGTTCTGGTGATCAAGAGCCAAGGCTCCTTCGTTTCTTTTATGAAGGAAAACCTTACTTTGATCCGATAAGCCGAAAACATGGTAGACATCTTTCATCGTTGCATGCGCAATAGCCAAATCACATGTCACACCGTTTGTTTTTATCGTCTTAGGAATGATATATTTCTCGTAATTAAAGCAGAAAACGCTCGCAGATAAATCACTCACGCTGGATCTATTTCCGACCTTACTTTTAAGCTGAAAATTAATTTCAAACTCAGACCCTTGATTAGTAATCGAACACTGAACCCTAGATACCTCATCAGAAAAACCAGAAAAGCTGGACTCACGATTCAACTTTTTACCAGCATCAGCCAAACCAGCCAGATCACTAATCACACCCTTGCACGCTGAATTTCCTCTAAAAACATAGGGAGTCTGAGCAACCTTCCCAAATATAAATTCCTTAAATCCACCCTCAAATCGACCGAGCTGTAAATCTTCAATTTGTTTAGCCAAGCTCTCGACTTGGCTCAAAAATTGTTTTAATTTTTTTTCAACTTCCAGTTTTTTATTATCAAAAGTAGATGGATCAACATTAAGATCTCTCGATTGAACTTTCAATTGGTCCAACATTTGTAAAACTTCATTCTGAGCCGTCGATAAATCTGAAAAACCTTTTTTTAATTGATCATGCTCAGTCTTATAGGAAGGATTATTAGAAATGGAACGGAAATGTTCTTGAGCAATACTAGCCTGCCCCGACAGTAAGACGATTTGCCTCTTCCTATTCTCGAGCTCTTTCTTCAGTGGAATGACCTTATCCATTAACTGGATCAGACCCCGAAGGTCTTTCATTTCACCCTCATCCAAAACAAGATCCTGATTCTTTTCTTTTAGATCTAGGACGATTTTTTCCGCATCGACCAAGTCACTGCGATGGAAACCTAAAACTTGCGAGCTAGCTTTCGAAAAAAAATCAGACTTGAGGAAATTATCACTCATCTCGATCTGTTTCTTAATCTCATTCTTCTTTTTTAGTTGCTGTTTTACTGTCGAAGAAACCAGAAAGTTTTTGAATTCCTTCTTTAATCTCTCTGAAGGATCAGACTTTTCTAGCTCAGAGAATTCTGCTGTATTCTTTGCTTTTTCGAAGTGCTCTTTGTATCTTTGAATTATCTCTCGGTGCTTTTCTCCAAATAATGAAATTTCCAGATCATAGCGTCCATTCATATAAATTGAATCAAGACCCCGAAAAAACAAATCCATTTTTCTTAGAATCAGACTTCTCTTTTTTTTATCCCATTCTGATTCTTCTCTTTTTTTTCGATCGTTCTCAATCTTTTCATCAACTAATCGGTTCGCTTTCTCAACCAGACCTGAACTCTCCCTGACGCTTTCACTGGAGATCTTCTCAACCAACGCGGATTGACCCTCACCTATTAGGCTCGACTGGGCCAATTCAGGAGGCCGTGCGGCCGATAATGAGCCACCATGGGAACTCAGCTTAAGTGATTTCGGACTTTCTAAACGTTCCAATCTGGAACCTTCGCGCAGCAGATCTGACTCACTCCTCCTCGCGGATTCGACCAGAGATTGAGTTGGAGAAAGGGGAGGAGGCGAAGGTGGTCCAGAGGGAGACTTTTCTGAATCGGTTTCCTCTACCATCCTGACCAAAGAATCAGCAACCTGGGGCGAGGAACCAGAGGATGAAGGACTTTGTAACGTCTGAATAGGAAAGTTTTTTAGAGCCAAATCAGAACTGCTAGTGACCTGCTTAGACCGAGTTGGAGAAGCGCCATCCCCTTCTTTCGATTCGATTGAGGGCTTAGACTCTGACTTTCCTAAACGACTTAGTGAAGCCGATGGAGTCAGATTGAAATTTTGTGTATTCTTGGAATTTAGCTTGACGCTTCCGAAACCTTGACCGAGCCCTGGTTTCAGAGAGCCAAAATTGACAGAATCTGAGTCCCATGGAGTGTTTTCAGGAATTACAATAGAAAGTCGATTGCCTTTAGACCCTCTTCCACGCAAAGAACCAGTGGAGGATTCTCCCCGCTCAGGGGTTTGAACAGCTGCAACGCTTGGAGTCTCTCCATCGCGCTCTTGCCCTTGGAGCGAGCTCGATTTTTCAGATGGGGTACCTCCTGTTAAGATCCGGGGATCTGGTTTTCCAGGATTCGATCCAGGCCCCTCGACTGGACTCAACCGCCCTTCCCCTGAAACAGAACTCGACCTCGCTAACGTTTTTGCCACCGAAGAATTCAGGGACTGTTTTTCCCCGGGATCAGATCCCGAACGAGACGCGATGGAACCTGATTTTTCTAATTTTACATCTGACGGACCTGACCCTCCTGACTGAGACTGAGTCAGAGACTGAGACTGAGACTGAGACTGAGTCAGACGCTGATCGACCTGCTGAAGAGTTTTACTTAGCTCAGGAATCTGTCCGGGGGTAGGCTCCAAACTCTTTCTGGCTGTTTGACAATCGGAACAATTCCGATTGACTGATGGATTTGATTGAGAAAGAAAGAGTCCATCATACGCTTGTACTAACTCAACATGCTTTTTGAGGAGCTCTTGAAACTTCTTCTCTTTGATCTCTTCTGCTTTATTGTCCTGAACCGAATTCAAGTAATCCTCAACCAAGCTGTCATACTTGCCTGCTACTTTTGCATAAGCGGTGTCTTTATCAGATGAGTTTTGAATCTGCTGTAAAAAGCGAGTTGAAAGTTTTTTATAGGCTAGAGCAAGATCTAATTCTGAATGCTGACCATCTAAACTTTTTTTGTACTCCTTAGCACTATTTCTCAATTCATCGCTTTTTATTTTTGCTTTTCCATCATCGGTTTCTTTGGATAAGGCGGGGTGGTTAAGTTTTTCGATAAGCTCTTTATAATAGTAGGCAACTAGAGCGTCTTGATTAGGGAACTTGTCCGTTTCATTTTTTGTCTTCTGATTCGGTGACGGCTGGAGCGAACCGTCTAGGGCCTTTTGGTAATTCTCAAAGGCTTGAACCAAGGCTTGTTTTTGATCTTTTGTGAGGTCCTCTCGACCTTGAATCAAATTTCCTTTTGCCTTGCTTAGGATTTCTGCGAACTGATTCCGGTTTGTTTGAAGATCATGATGAAGCGGGAGCGGAGCCTCTTTCGCTTTTTGAGTGAGGTCAAAGCGAGAGGCTTGCTCTTCCTCTGCCCAAGCGGGAACGAACCCAAGAGCTGAGAGCCAGAGCAACCCAGCAGAGCCCCAATTATCAAAACGAAAAGATGAGTTTATTTTTTTTACGTCCTTCTTCCTCATTTGCATAAGCAGAAGACTCCCTCATGATTTGATCGGCAATTTTTCTGAGTTTAATAAGCAAAATCTGATAAATTTTATCTGACTTTAAACCTAGTTTAGAATTCAATCTAAAAACAAAGAGTTAGTTCGATTTTTTTCTTAAGGAGTGAGGGCGGCCGTCCATCAAAAAGAGGCGATGATTTCAGTACAATGGTTTCTATTTTTTTGTATTTTTAAATTAAATTAGTCGATTCTTTCTTCATTCCCGTTTAGCGAGCCTCTGAATGGACATTCATTAGCCGGTAGGAGCTGAATCAGCTGATCGTCTCAATCGATCTTCATTGATCGGTCCATCCAATTGAGTCAGGCATGACGCACTCGGCTGATCGATAGCTAATTTTTTTATTGTTTTTATTAAAATTTTTTCAATCCAGAATCTGAACTGGAGATAAGATGCCAAAATGAAGTATAATTTAATTTGGATTAAGTTATTATTTTTGAATTATTGAGGAGTAATTTTATGAATATCAGATTATCAACTTGCCTGTTTGCGATTTCTCTTCTAGCCCACACACCTACTCTTTCCTTTGCAGCAGAAGAATCTGCAAGCTGCGAGTGCAGTGAACAATGCCACGCGGATTGCAAGTCCGGAAAAACTAAAAGTTGCCACTGCAAAAGCTGTGACTGCTCCAGAGGCGAGTCCTGCAAGCAGGACCCAGGCAAAACCAAGAAGCCGCTCACCGGCAAATAGAAGGCCCGCAAACGATCCAACGACCAACGAGACAACTTCAGTCTAAAGACTGAAGACTCGCGTCCGACTCAATTCTCAAATGCAATGGGTTGGTGTGGAGCTAAGGAAGTTTTGAATCTTCACGGTTGATGGGGCTTTTCACAGTGGATAGTGGATAGTGGATAGTGGATAGTGGATAGTGGATGGTGAGTGATGGTTAAGTTGGTGGCCTCTCCGAGACTCGAACTCGGACACCCTTGCGAGCGGTGGATTTTGAGTCCACTACGTCTACCAATTCCGTCAAGAGGCCACAGCACTGAATCAACACAAAGCTTCGGTGGTAGAGCCGAAGCAAACTCCCCCTCTTCATACCTGAGTTCAGCGGGTCTGTCTAGCTTTTCTACCGATCAGCCCATTCCCCAAAGTGAACTCAGGACGTCTTTGTGCGCTCGTTTTCCAGATCCCCTCTAAAAAAAAGGAGCCCAGTTTTGAGAGGTCTTCAGCCAATCCCAGGACAGAAGCTGAAGGCCTCCCTGAATTCTCCTTTGAGTTCCTTTTGGGCTCCGCCCTTGAACCTCAAGGCGAACCTCTGCTCCCAACGGAAGAGGCGACACTTCAGGACCATGCCCCACCGGGAGCCCAAAGGCTACCGGAACTCCCAGCCTTTCAGAGAAGTCTTGAAACAGAATCTTTAACGTGTTTTGAGCCTCCATGGAGCGTCTCAACGGTTTGAGCTCCACTTTTTCTGGCGCACTTAAGACCCTGCTCCTATCCCTAATGGGTGGCTTTTTCTTTAAAACCCAGGGGACGGGGTCCTCACAATTGAGAAAATTTCCTAAAACCAGCGCTCGAGCCCCCTTTAATGTACCAGAGTTCAAGAGCTGCTGCAGAAGGCGATCAATCCGATACAGGCTCTCATCTACATCCTCAAAAAAAAGGATCTTCCCTTCGACCTGGGGCTGAAACCGAGTGGCCAGCAAGCAGTTCCAAACCGTGAGATTTCCTCCCACAAGAGTCCCCTCTACTGGCTTCTTCGGGGGCGTCCCCAGAAACTCAAGCGGCTTTTGATCCCAGGGTACATTTAAAGATTTTCCTGAAATCAGCTGACGCATGGATCCCCAATCAGAGTCACCTAAAAGACTAAATTTTCGTAAGCTGGGCATCGGAGCGTGAAGCGTCGACCAACCCCAGGCACTCCTCACATATTCCATCAGAGCAGTCGCATCGGAGTAGCCAACGAGGAGCTTGGCTTTGGGCTTGCCCCGTTTAAGAGCGAGCTTTTGAAGTTGAGGTAACAAGCGCGTGGAACCGTGTCCCCCACGAGCGCACCAGAGCACGGCATGATCCGGACTCCTCGCATAATCAAAAAAAGCCTGCGCTCGTTGTTCATCCGTCCCGGCAAAAAAAAGATGGCTCTCAAAACACTGCGGATGCACATCGACCACAAAGCCTTCTTGCCGGATTCGCTCCACTCCAAGCTCAAGCTCGACCTCGGGTACTTTCGAACTGGGAGCTATCACTCCAATCCGACTCAGAGCCCGAGTAGTCCTGGGTTTCTGAATGGACCTCATCCCAACCTCATGTGACTTAACTCAAAGATCATTCCCGTAAAGATGGACCAGAGAAAGGTCAAGGCAATGAAAAAAAGACAGAGACCATCGACTCCGAAAGTACTTTTTTTGGGTTTTGCCGCGGCTTGATTTCCCTGCCGACTCAATAAAAAGAGCGTGATCAAATTCAATAAAAGCTCGACCCCGATGATGAAAACCAAAGATCTTGGCATCTGGCTCCTCTCTTGCTCTGACCCTGAACCGGGCCCATGAATTGGCCGATTCTTTCTTTTTCTTACGACGCGGCTCATGAACGCACGAGCTTGAATTTCTCAAATCTAGCCCAGATAGGACTGAAATCTCAAGCAACAATGCGGTCTTTCTCAGACTTGGCCTAAGAGGAAATTCTCCTCCGAAAACAGATCAAAGTAAACAGCCCCCACTTCCTCTGTGCGCCCCAGAGGGAGGAGCAGGGATCCAAAATCTAGGAGGACTCCAGAATTCCAGCTCTCAGCTTCTTCACGCTCTGGGGATCATGAATGGACACCCAAAATGCGGTGCTCGCGTCCACTCCAAAACCCTCGAGCGTGGCAGAGACTTCTTTTTTTCGCCTCGCTCGCTCGGCTTGAGTCTTCAGGGTATCCGCTTTAGAGAATACAAAGGTCAAAGCCACTCCCAGGCTACTTAAAAAATCAATTGCCTGTAAATCAATGGGCGTAGGTCCATAGCGGGCATCGAGTAAAACTAGCGCTCGATCGAGGTTTTCCTCCCTCTTCAGGTAGGCTTGAATAAAGCCTTCCCAGCGTTGACGCTCCTCTTTTGAGGCTTTGGCGTAACCGTAGCCTGGCAGATCAGCAATGATCCTGCGCGCCTCTTTCCAGTGATAAAAATGAATCGCCCTCGTTTTTCCCGGTTGAGCACTCGTTTGAGCAAGTCTTGCCCCGGTCAGCTGATTAATCAGGGAGCTCTTGCCCACATTTGATCGCCCCACCATCGCCACTCGAGGTTCGCCATGGCCTTTTAAATACCGGCCTGTGAATAAATCCTCCATTTGACGGATGTCGGCAAGGGTGACGAGAAATTCGGGCTGACTGGTTTTTCCTGCGATTCGCATGGCTGTCCACCTGGTGTTAAAGGCTTACCACCGGTTGCACGAATGCACCGATTTTTGGTTTCCTTGTCCTTACCTAGTTTTCCTCGGGATTGCCAATGGATTCAATTCCTCTCAGGCCAGGCTGGACTTCACCCTGCCTGGGGCTCTTTTTCCCCAAGGCCTCTCTGCTTGGCACATCGCTTGCTCAAGGCCAGGCCTCTCTTTGAGAAAGGAAAAACGTGATGAGCTGGACTTTAAGAATCCATGAACCCTCAGGCGAAACTCGCAAAATTGCGATTCAAAACCAATTGACTATCGGAAGAAATCAGAGCTCACAATTGGTCTTAAAAGACCCCACCGTAGCACTCGAAGCGGCATGCCTTTACCCGGACCGCCCCAGTCCCATCTCCTACTTTTGGCTCAAAATCCCTGAGCATGCCCCACCCGCGCAGTTAGCAGGAATGGCTGTGCGTGAGGTCCAATTCCCCATCGGAGTCCCGTTACGACTCGGAGAAACCCAGCTCCTGCTTGAACCCACAGGACAAAAACACGAACTCCCACCCACCCCTGCCAACGCCCGACCCTGGCTCACTCGAAGCGAATCCGGACGCGAACTGCTGTGGATGGCACGAAAGGCTGCAGCAACGCCTCTTTCCGTCTACTTAAGTGGAGAGACGGGAACAGGAAAGGAGGTCTTGGCTCACTTGATTCATAGCTGGAGCGATCGCAAATCCGGCCCCTTCATCCCGCTTCACTGCGGGGCACTCCCTCCGACGCTTGTCGAAAGTGAGCTCTTTGGGCACGTCAAGGGCGCGTTCACCGGGGCCATTGAAAGCCGCCCAGGAGCCTTAATGCAAGCTCACCAGGGAACCCTTTTTTTAGATGAGATCGGAGACCTACCGCTTGAAATCCAAGTGAAGCTTCTGCGGTTCTTAGAGAACGGAGAAATCAAGCCCGTCGGCTCAGATCGATTCTGTAAAGCCAACGTGAGACTCATCTGTGCCACGCACCGCTCACTTTTAGATCTCTCCCACGAGGGAAAGTTCAGAAAAGATCTGTACTTTCGCTTAGCCTCCATTCCGCTGACGATCCCAAGCTTAAGGTCCCGACCTGAAGACATTGAGCTTTTGGCTCGAGAGTACGCTCAGAGGTTTCAAAAAACTCTGAGCCCCGGGGCTCTCCTGCGTCTAAAAGCCCACCGGTGGCCAGGCAACGTCCGTGAACTCAGGCATTGTGTGGAGCGAGCAGCCAGCTTGTCGAGTTCTTCCGCTTTTTTAGATCCCCAGGCTTTCTCCTTCCTGCTCACTGCGGAAAACGTTCGCCAGCAACCCGAGCTGGAACTGGGAGCCTCCGTCTTAAGTCTTCACGAGATGGAAAAAGCCCTTCTTTTAAAGGTGTTAAACCTCTGTCACGGCAATCGAAGAAAAAGCGCAGAAGTCCTCGGAGTGGCTCGCAGCACCTTGTTTGAGATGCTCAAACGCCACCACATTCAAGGTCCACGTGCCAAAAGTGTTTTACAGGATCAAAAATCGGGTGAAAAAAACGTCTACAATTTTCCCATGAGGAATCCAGGCATTTAGCGATTCCGTAATCGCTTGTCTTAGCTTTTTCTTCCCTAACGGGGTCATGAGGAATTCTCGTTTTTGACCGGCTAAAACCCTCACAATTGCGTTTTTTGCCTCAGCGCTATAGTGACTTAAGTACTGGCAAGACAACGGGGAGTCACATCGAACGGAAAGGTCAAACTCCACCGAGCGCGGTGGGTACTTTCCGAACTCAGACCGAGAGGGAACGGCCTCAAATGTAAAGAACTTTAAACTCACCCAACTTGCGGCTTGATCCGTCTTTTCTTTCTCCACGGCCAGGCGAGCTTTAATCTCCTGCACCTGAGCTTCTTTGAAATCAAGGTACTTCTTGAGCAAAACTCCCCCAAAGTGCCAGCTCACCGACGTGGAGACCCATAAAAACCCAGCTCCACACATCACTGTCAACAGAGCCATTCGCCGCGTGGAGCGGTCGACGGAGCGAAAGCTCCCAAAGAGATCGGGAAGGGTCTCCCGAAAGACTTTTTCTAAGAAGTTGAAAAACTGATCGACTTTTTCCGGGCGACGCTTTTTTTTAGGCTCCGCCTCACTCGTTGCGGCGTGCGGATCAGGTGCCGCCGTCGCATGAGAGTCTGCACTCATGATTTAGTCTTTCTTCAGCCCTCGTTCGGTTCCTAAAAAGGCGTCCTGCATCCGCTTTCTGGATTCTGGGTGACGCTCCCCTAATTCATAAGCTTTTTGGATGGCCGAGAGTCTGACTTTTCGTTTCACTCCGTTTAAACCCCAAATCTGATTACTGATTTCCAAGGCATGAGAGGGGGAGCAACCACTGAAAGCCAAAACCATCCCAAACACGGTAGGCCCTCGGTGCATCATCCCGTTACATCCCAATGCCAAGTACTTCTGCCCCGTCACGCAGGAGAGGAAACTGGTAGGCTCTTGGTCAAAGCTACTGCCAATGACCTCCATAAAGGCTTTTCCCACCTCCTGCTCATCCATACTCATCGGATTTTTTAAGATATCTTTATGAATGAAAGTTTGTGCGGCTAACTTTTTATTCAGATCGCTCTCCACTTTTGGGTGGTTGAGGTACCAGGTGCAATACCCTTTAGCCTTCATTTGAGGAGCATACTTTTGCGCCAAATCCTTGACAGCTTGAACACTCGAATCACCCACCCCAAGGCCAACCAAAGTGACTTGACCTAACTGAAACGCGTGGATTCTCTTTAAGCCGGACTGAGGTAAGTAAACGTCTTCTGAAAGCCGAATCTCAGTGGCATCAAAGCGATCCGGATCACAATAACTGGGCTCGACTCCCCCCTCTTTTGGCGTCACCGGAAGAACAGGAGCATCACAGCGGCCCACTGACGCTTGCCCCAGAATCCCCAGAGCTACAAAACAAATCCCAAGCACAGTCCAAGACCACCTATGATTTCTGATCAAATTCATGCCGAATCTTTGTCAAAACTAGGTTAAAAACTCAAACGAAACCTCACCTGGACCCTAAAAAACAGCATTTCTCCAATGCAATCTGGGCTAAACATGATAAGTTTCAAGCGTTATGGAAGCCTTTTTCGAGTTTGAAAAGCCCATCGTGAATTTGGAGAAAAAGTTACAGGACTTAAGGGAGCTCGCCATTCAAGGCGGGGTGGACTTAAGTACGGAGATCGCACTTTTAGAAAAAAAGGTGACAGACCTCATTCAAGACACGTACTTACGACTCACTCCGTGGCAAAAAGTCCAGCTGAGCCGTCACCCAAATCGTCCCTACTCACGGGATTACGTGGACCTCCTCTTCCCGGATTTCATGGAATTGCATGGGGATCGCACCTTTGGCGAGGACCAAGCCATCCTAGGAGGAATCGCAAGCTGGCCCCCTTCTCTCTCCATCGATGGGGCCTCCCCAAAGCGATCCGCCTACAAAGGTTCGGTTTTAATCCTGGGACATCAAAAAGGACGAAGCACGAAGCAAAAAATGGAGCGCAACTTCGGGATGGCTAAGCCCGAGGGCTATCGAAAAGCCATGCGACTCATGGACTTAGCCCATCGTTGCAAGATGCCGATTGTGACTTTCATTGATACCCCAGGGGCTTATCCTGGGTTAGAGGCCGAGGAACGAGGTCAGTCCCAAGCCATTGCCGAGAGCATCCAACTCATGTTCACCCTTAAGGTCCCCATTCTCTCTCTTGTGATTGGAGAGGGAGGATCAGGAGGAGCCTTAGCCATTGGAGTGGCCAACCGAGTCTTGATGCAAGAGTTTAGCACCTACTCAGTGATTTCCCCTGAGAGCTGCGCTTCGATCCTCTGGAGTGATTCCACTTTAGCCGAGAGAGCAAGTGAGAAGCTAAAAATGAATCCCACCGAGCTCCTCCGCTTAGGCGTGATCGACGGCATGGTTCCAGAACCCAAAGGAGGCGCCCATCGCGACTGGGCTCAAGCCGCCTCCTCCATTCAGACCGCCTTAATTGAAACCATGGATCCGTTGCTCCAATTGTGGAAGAAAAGCCCGGACGAACTGCTGAATCAACGGCTCGAAAAGTTTAGAAAAATGGGACATGCCTCCTTTGCCCATGCTCCGCTTGAGGCAGGAAACTAAGGTTCCTCCCTTTGGGGGCCTAAGAAAAGTGAAGTGAGACCCTTGAAAAAAAACCGCCTGATTGTGATCTCCGCTCCTTCAGGGGCAGGAAAAACCACCTTGTGTCAGAAGTTGTTAAAAGACTTCCCGGATTTGGTCCTCTCGATTTCATCCACCACGCGAGCACCCCGTGGACGAGAAAAAAACGGGGTGGACTATCATTTTCTCACGCGCGAGGAGTTTCAAAAACTCATTCATGAGAATCGCTTCGCTGAGTGGGCTCAGGTCCATGAAAACTACTACGGAACATCGAAGAGCGTGATTGAAGAGGCGCTTAGGACCCACCGCTCAGTCTTACTCGACATTGACGTACAAGGCGCTCAAAGTATCCAGCAAGCCTTTGCGGATCAATCGCTGTTGATCTTTATTGCCCCCCCCAGTCTCGAGGTCCTTGAACAGCGCTTAATGGCCCGAGGAACGGATACCCGTGAAGTCATTCAAAAGCGTATGCGTCGTGCCCAGGCAGAGATGGAGCATCAAAAGCGCTTTGCTCACATCATCATCAATGAAGATTTAGAACGAGCCTACGCGGAGTTAAAGACGATCGTTGCAAAAGCGCTGACGTGACCTAAAAAGGACTGAGAGCCCATCATGACCAAACGCCCAACGGCTACGCTGGAGACTATTTGTAGTAAAATTGCAAGCTACTATCCGGAGGCGAATTTAGAGCCGATCAAAAAAGCCTACGCTTTTGCGGCAGAGGCACACCGAGGCCAGGTTCGCTCAAGCGGTGAGCCCTACATGATTCATCCGACTGAAGTGGCTCAAACCTTAGCCGACCTGTCTTTAGACATTCCCAGCATCATCACGGGACTCCTGCACGATACGGTCGAGGACACCCATGCCACCTTAGAGCAGATCCAAGCTGAGTTCGGAGGTCCCATTTCAGAGCTGGTCGATGGCGTCACGAAGCTCTCAAAAATGACGTTTAAAACGTCGGAAGAAAAGCAGGCTGAGAATTTTAGAAAAATGATCTTAGCCATGGCTAAAGATATCCGCGTGATCTTAGTCAAACTGGCGGATCGGCTCAATAATATGAGAACTCTGGAGCACCTCTCCAGCCAAAAACAAAAAACCATCGCTCAAGAGACGCTTGATATTTACGCTCCGATTGCTAACCGCCTGGGGATCAGTTGGATCAAAACGGAGCTTGAGGACCTGTGCTTACGATACCTCCATCCGGACGTCTACTACCGGCTGGCTCAAAAAGTCTCAAAGACCAAAAAAGAGAGGGAGAAGTACATTGAAGAGGTCTCCTTAATTCTCGATGAACGGCTCAAAGAGTACGATATTAAGGCTCAAGTCACCGGGCGAGCCAAGCACTTCTTCTCCATTTATAAAAAAATGGAACGTCGCAAAGCGGATTATGAGCAAGTTTTTGACATCATCGCTTTTCGGATCATCGTCGATAACATCACGGAGTGCTATAAATCCCTGGGGGTTATCCATGCTGCCTACAAGCCTGTTCCTGGACGATTTAAAGACTACATTGCCATGCCCAAGGCCAACGCCTATCAATCGCTGCATACGCTGGTGATTGGCCCTCACGGTGAGCGAGTGGAAATCCAAATTCGCACGCAGGAGATGCACCAGGTGGCCGAAGGGGGGATCGCGGCTCATTGGAAATATAAAGAAGGAAAGTTTGATAGTCGATCACGAGAAAACGTGGAATGGATCAATCGACTGCTCGAGTGGCACAAGGACCTCTCAGATCCAAACGAGTTTTTAGAGACGGTCAAAATCGACCTATTTGCAGAAGACGTGTTCGTGTTCACGCCTCAAGGAGAGGTCAAGCAACTGAGCCATGGTTCCACTCCCTTGGACTTTGCCTATGCCGTACATACGGACGTGGGAAATAAGTGCATTGGAGCCAAGGTGAACGGAAAAATCTTTCCGCTCAAGCATCGCCTCAAATCCGGGGACACCATTGAGATCCTCACCTCTCCGTCACAAACACCCTCGAAGGATTGGCTGAAGATTGTCAAAAGCTCCAAGGCAAAGGCTAAGATTCGGGCCTTTATTAAGGACCAAGAAAGGACACGAGCCGAACACCTGGGAGAGGAGCTGCTGGACAAGGCTCTGAGATCCTATGCTCAGTCCCTAAGCAAGCTACTGAAGTCGGGAGAACTGCTCAAACCTGCCGCTCGTTACAATATTAAGTCTGAAACGGAGCTCTACGTTGCTTTAGGCTATGGTCGAATCTCGCTTGAGGACTACCTCAAGGACCTGTTACCCCAGGAAATCTTGGATAAAAACTCCGAGAAACCCAACCTCGAGGACCAGAGCTTTTTAAAACGCGTCTTTCATGCTGCCAAAAAACGCATTGAGAGCAAAAACGCCATTCGCGTGGCCAACCTAGAGGATGTACTCATTCGATTTGGCCGCTGCTGCAATCCATTGCCTGGAGATAGTATTGTAGGGTTCATCACCCGCGGCCGAGGGGTGACGATTCATACCGGAAGTTGCAACAAGGCTCTGGACTCTGATCAAGAGAGAAAAGTCCACGTGGAGTGGAACGTAACGGACAAAGGTGCGCTTCGACGACACGTGCGCGTTCGCGTGGTTTCTACGGATGAGCCAGGCTTATTGGCCATGCTCTCCCAGAGCATCACAGGCTGCGGCGTCAACATTGCCTCAGCCCATATTCGGACCACGAAAGATCGCAAAGCCATTGCCGTCTTCGACATTGAAGTGAGTGATTTAACTCAGCTTCAAAAGGTGACCAGCTCCTTGGAAGCCAAAAAGGGAGTCATCACCGTGGAGCGGTTCCGCACCTAGTGGGCAAAAAACAGGCTCCACCCGCGCGTTTGCCCTAAGACCCAAAGACGGCTTCAGCCATCCCTACTCACGAGTTCAGGAGCGGGGGCGCAAGCCTCTTGCCTTCTTTGGCCAAAAAGCGCGGCGTATAAATCCCCAACCGACAGAGGACAAAGAGTACGGAGTTCCACACGCATCCCAAACCATATTTGACGGAACGAGAGAAGTTAATTGAGGAGGCCTCATCAAAGTACTTTGTGGGGCAGGAAACCTCTCCCACGCTCCAGCCAAACCTGCGGATCTGAGTGAGCATCTGATTATCAAAAATAAAGTCATCTGAGTTTTCTTCCAAAGGAAGGGACTCTAATACGCGCTTTGAAAACGCTCGATAACCCGTATGATACTCCGAGAGCTTCTGGTCTAAGCAGACGTTCTGAAAAAAGGTTAAGAATCGATTCGAAATGTACTTGTAAAGGGGCATTCCCCCTTCCAATGCTCCTTTGCCTAAAATCCTGGAGCCCAGAACCACATCATAGACCCCATAGGCAATCAGAGAACTCAGGGCAGTGACCAGTTTGGGTGTGTATTGATAATCGGGATGGAGCATCACGACAATATCGGCCCCTCGACTTAAGGCAAAGGCGTAGCAGGTTTTTTGATTGCCACCATAGCCTCGATTCTTGGGGTGCCTGAGGGTTGTAATCCCTAATTCCTCAGCCACTTTCAACGTGGAATCTTCACTGCAGTCATCCGTAAGGATCACCTCATCCACGATGTTCATGGGGATTTCACGATAGGTGGCCTGAAGTGTTTTCTCTGCATTGTAGGCCGGCATTACGACGATTACTTTTTTTTGATTCAGCATCACACACCTCGTTGTTTGCACTATTCTTTCTGAGCAGATTCCTTTTGCACCGGTCCCAAGGGCGAGACCGAGGCAGGCGAGACTGTTGCCTCTGGTTCGTTCTTCGGTTGCGCCTTGGTTTTTTGGGAAGCCAGCCACCGCTTTAAGCGATCATCCTGGCCCTCTCGAAAGGTCTTTAGCGCCACGCGCTGATCCTGCAGCTTTTCAGCCCTCTCAGCGTCTAAACTTTTTCGAAACTCCTCGCGTCGCTTTAAAAAATCTTGGATATAAACCCGACGCTCAGACCACTGTGGGTGATCGGTAAAGTACTGCTTGCGTTGTTTTTTTTCATGAGCTTCCCACTCTTTTTGCTTTCGCTCTAGGAGGGTTTTAAACTCTTTCCAATCCAGTTTTTGCTGATGCTCAAGCGCTCGAAACTCAATCCTCTGCGTCTTGGTGAACTCTTTATAAAAGTAGTTCTCATGGGCCTGAACGCCACTGCTCAGTTGGGCGTAGGCGCTGGAACTCAGAACGATCCCACAGGGACTGAAGATCACATAAAAAAACAGAAGAAGTCGGAGCGAAAATCGAAACGAGAATGGGACCGAAAACGGCTGAAATGACTGGCGTAATAAAATGCTGCGTGACTGCCTTTGTAACCCCAAATTCAACTCAAACCTCCTCATTGACTGCGCACTTCTTGTGCGCTCTCCGCAAAGCGCCCCAACTCATCAAAGCGCCCTCCCTCCTTCTCTCGAGTCACTCTCCGAGAGTCCCGGATTCTCAGCGTCGGCGTAGCTCTGCCTCGAAAGCGATTCAGCTCCGGCACTCCTGCCCACTGTCTCACCTCCGGGCCTACAGCCTCTTGAAGCACTTCTTTCTTTTCCGCTCCATTAAACCAGATCGCCTCCATCTTCTGCAAACCTAAACTCTCCAGGGGATCCGTAAGACTCAACTTCAAATGCCGATCCTTCAGGATTCGATGATCTGAGACCGACGCTTCAACGGCAAACACAGGCTCAGGATTGCCTGGCCCAAACGGACCTAAGCGCTCTAATTCTTCTAACGCCTTTAAGCTCAGTTCCCCAAGCGAGCACTCCCCTTCAATCCAAAGGCAGCTCGCATCGGCATCCTGGGGAACCTGAGCAAACGCTTCATCAAAGGCCCTTTCAAACAGCTCAAATTGATCCAAAGCAACGGAGAGCCCGGCTGCATGCTTATGCCCTCCGAATCCGAGTAGATTCGAAGCACACTGACGAAGACCAGCTAAAACGTCTTTTCCGCCAAACGACCGGACACTGCCCTTTCCAAAATCCTCTCGCAAAGCAATCACTGCGGCAGGCTTACGAAACATCTCCGTCACACGAGAGGCGACAATGCCCACCACTCCTTCATGCCAAGCAGAATCAGCCACAGCAATAGCATGCCGGTACTTGCCTTGCGCCAGTCCTTCCTCCACCCTAGCCCGGACTTGATCCCAAATCTCGTTTTGAAGCTGAGCTCGCTGTCGATTCAACTCCTCAAGCTCTAGGGCTAGCGTTGTGGCCTTTGCAGGATCTTCGGTAGTTAAAAGGTCCAAAGCCAGGCTTGCTGAATGCATTCGTCCAGAGGCATTGATCCTGGGCCCTAAAACAAACCCCAAGTGCCCGGGACTGACATCCTTTAGCGCCAAGCCAGCGGCTTCTAAAAGAGCCCGCACTCCAGGCTTTTTGGAGTTCTTTAAAACCTGCAGACCATATCGCGTGAGGATGTGATTATCGCCCGTTAAGGGAACCATGTCAGCCGCCGTGGCCATGACCACCAGATCCAAGTGCTGCTTTAAATTGGGCTCAGGTTGATTCAAAAACCAGCCTTCTTTTCTGCCCGACGAGCGCAACGCAATGGCAAGGTAAAAGGCAAGCCCACATCCACACAACTGCTTTAGACCACTGGTACAATCAGCTCGTTGGGGATTCACAACCGCATGTGCTTTGGGAATGCCTTTGGCTGGATCCACTTGATGGTGATCCACAATGATCAGACTCAGTCCCAAGGATTGAGCCCGAGCAGCAGCATCAAAACTGGTGATGCCACAATCCACCGTGAGCAGAACCTCTACTTGATCTCTAACGGCTTCTTCTACGGCTTGAACATTGAGTCCGTAGCCGTCTTTGAAGCGGTCCGGCTGCCTGACGTCTACGTTTTGGTAACCAAAATCTTTGAAAACCCAAGCTAAAAGAGCAGCACCGGTGGTGCCATCGACATCATAGTCTCCAAAAACTCGAATCTTCCCCCCCGAGTTTCTCACCTCGGCTAACCGAGCCACAGCCCGATCCATGTCTTGAAGGGTCATCGGATTTTTTAACGCATCAAAACGAGGGGCAAGAAAGTTTTGAATCTGCTCGGCCGTGGTTAACCCCCGCTGAACACAAACACGAAGCGTGAGTGGAGACAATCGGGTTTGCTGCTCTAAGAGGGGTATTAACTCCTCCAACGAATCCGGACTAACACTCGATTGCAAAGGAGAGCCTTGGGCCACCCGGAGCACCTCACCTCGAACCTTCCAACTACGACTCTCTCCCATGCTCAACCCTCTTCGAACTGCACTCTCACCGATTACTGAAACTTAGGCTCAGCAGGGACGATCACGGTGCGCTTTTTTTTGCCCTGGCTCCCTTTTTTTCTCAAATCCTGGGCGCGACGCTCATGGTAGCGAGTGATCACGATAACCAGTGAGCTTGCGATGAAGATCGAGGAGTAGGTTCCCACAACGATCCCCACCATTAAGGTGAAGGCAAAATCCTCAATCACCTTGCCTCCAAAAAGCCAAAGAGCAAAGACGGTGAGAAACGTACTCAGAGACGTCAGAAGGGTTCTTCCTAGAGTCTCGTTGATCGCTCGATTAACAGCCTTCTCAATGGAAAACTCGGGATGCTGCTGCACCGTCTCGCGAACGCGGTCATAGACAATGATGGTGTCGTTGTTGGAGTATCCAATTAAGGCCAGAAGGGCTGCTAGAATCTGCAAGTCAAACTGCTTTTGAGTGAGAATGAAAATCCCCATTGTGATCACGGTGTCATGAAACAACGCCAACACCGCACCTGGGGAATAGCGGTAATCAAAGCGAACCGTGACATAGACGAGGATACAAATTAAGGCATAAAACATGGATAAAAATCCACTCATCCTCAAGGAGCTTCCCGCCGCAGGACCGACGACATCGACTCGCTGAATCTCAAAGTCGCGAGCCTCCATGCTTTTGCCTAAAATGTCTTTGACCTTTTGAGCCACTTGACCCAAGGTGTCTTCCTGACCCTGAGCCTTGATGAGATACTGACTGGCTGCGACCTCTCCAATTTGTTGGACTTTTAATCCCTGAATCTCCCCCTTCTCCAGTTCATCCCTGAGACGCCCAATATCCCAGTTTTTGGGGATCTGAACCTGCACCTCAGCTCCACCGGTGAAGTCAATTCCGTAATTCAGTCCCTTCGTGGCTAAGAGGACAAAGGTTGCAAGAATGGCAACTAAAGAAAACCCCATCCAAAGGTGGCGTTTTCCCATAAAGTCCACTTGGATTCCCGGCCGAATCAGTTCCAACATGATCTAGTTCCTTTCGAAAGTCCTGATGCTTCCCACCGACTGATTAGATGCTGAGCGTCTTCAATCGACGATCTTCTAAAAACTTCAAATACAAATCAAAAATGATCCGACAGACAAAAACAGCAGTAAATAAGGTCGTCACAATCCCAATTAACAAGGTGACGGCAAAGCCTTTGATCGGGCCCGTCCCGTAAAGAAGCAGCACCACGCCCGCAGCTGCGTTCGTGACGTTGGCATCCAGAATCGTTCGAAACGCCTTTTGAAAGCCTGCCTCCACAGCCGCCATGGGGCGCTTCCCTAAGCGAAGCTCCTCTCGAATCCTCTCATAGATCACCACGTTGGAATCCACAGCAATCCCCACGGTTAAAGCAATCCCTGCAATCCCCGGGAGGGTCAAAGTTGCCTCCAAGCCCACTAAACAGGCCAAAACAAACAACACGTTTAAGACGAGCGAGAATACCGCAATCAAACCACTGACTCGGTAGTAAATGGCCACAAAGAAAAACACCGCCAAGCTCCCAATGAGGCTAGCTAAGGCGCCTTTATGAATCGAATCCTGCCCTAAGGATGGACCCACCACGCGTTGCTCAAGAAAATCCAACTGAGCAGGCAAGGCACCAGCTCTGAGCACAATGGCTAAGTCTTTCGCCTCTTTCATCGCCGTATCACCATCGGAGCGACCTAAGGTGATCCGACCTCGTCCTCCTGGAATCCTGGACTGAATGGCCGGGGCCGAGTGCACGATGTTGTCTAGAACAATGGCTAATCGATGCCCAATGTGATCGGCAGTGAGTTGATCAAACAACGCCGCGCCCCGAGGGTTGAGCGTAAAACTCACGTTAGGCCTGCGATCCTCAGGATCAATCTGCACTGAGGCATCTTGTAAGTCATCTCCGGTCACTGCCGCTTTGGCCATGAGCAAGTAAGGTAATCTCAACTCTTTGTCTTGACCGGGTGCCCCTTTTCCTCGCTCAAAAGCAATCTCATCGGATTCCGGGATTTTTCCCTTAGCCAACTCATTGATCTTCCGAACGTACTCGGAGAACTTCTGGCCGTCTTGATACGTGAGATTGTTTTTTTTCTCTAAATCCGTGATCAATGCCACAAGGTCTGCAGGACTCATGGCTCGATCATCCACGATCTTAAACTCAAGCTTCGCCGTTCGACCAATTAAGTCCTTGGCGCGATCCACTTCTTTTACTCCCGGTAACTCCACCACAACTCGGTCCGAGCCCTGACTTGCGATTGAAGGCTCGGAAACCCCAAACTCATCGATTCGGTTTCGGATGACTTCAATGCTTTGATTTAAGGTCTTCTCTTTGACCTCTGTGCGGTAGTCTACGGATAACCCCAACTCAAAGTGGGACTCTCGCTCAGCGGCTAACCGAAGCCCCCAGAACTCTTTCTTTAACGTCTGGTAGAAGTCATTGCGCTTGCCTGCGGGGATATCAAAGCTAATTCTCGGATCATCGGCTGCAAATCCCTCGCGGATCACCTTGAGGCCCTGCAGTTCAATGCCCTTTTCTTTCATGCGATCTTGGAGACTCGAGGACTGACGCTCCACAATGTCCCGGAAGACTTTGTTAAAATCCACTCCTAAAACGAGGTAGAGTCCGCCTTGAAGATCCAATCCCAAGTTGATCTTCTGTTTGAACGGAAACTTGGACTTCTCCACATCCAGATTGGCAACGGTCGGGTACACATACACTGCGGAAAGAACAACGATGAAACACAGCAGGAGGAACTTTCCCCACCAGGAACGTGACATAAGTTTCAGACCTCTTTTAGTTTTGATGCAATCCTACCATCTCTCAACCGGGCTTGAGTTTGACCTACAGACGGAGGATGCAGGTCAAACCTCGCTACTTTTCAACTTCTGAACTTCTGAACATCTGTTTTAATCTTAGGCGATTTCTTGGATCGAATTCTTAATCACCTGCGACACTTGCGTCTTGAGCATCTTGACTTTGACATTATCGGCCACTTCTACAGTCACCACCTTTTCAGTGATCCCGGTGATTTTCCCCAAAATCCCTGAGGTGGTGACAATTTCATCGCCCTGCTTGAGGGCATTGAGCATCTCCTGCTGAGCTTTCAGACGCTTTTGCTGAGGCCGAAGCAGCAGAAAATAAAACACGCCCCCCATCAAGAGCATGGGAACCAGACTGCTTCCCAAAAAGGCAGGAGGCTGAGCACTGGGAGCAGCACCCTGAGGTGTCCCGGCAGGCACAGCAGGACCATCGGCCCAAAGGGGAGAAACCCCACCGCAGCAAAGAGTCACAAAACAGCCAACCTTCAGTAACTGATCAAAAAACTTAACTTTAAAACGGGTCATCATTCTTTTCTCATCGCACACAACGGCCTTGTTTTCGATAAAAAGTTTCTCTCCATTGATCAAAAGAATGATTGAAAATGGCCTCACGCATCTGAGCCATCAAACGAATGTAAAAAGTGAGGTTATGAATCGTATTCAGACGAGCCGAAAGAAGCTCGCGACTAACAAAAAGATGCCGCAAGTAGGCTTTTGAGTACCCGGTGCACGTCTCACACGGACACTCAGGATCCAACGGTTCATCGGCCTCGGCATAGCGAGCATTTTTAATATTCACTTTTCCCTGACTGGTGAACAATTGGCCGTTTCTGGCGTTCCGGGTGGGCATCACACAATCAAATAAATCAATCCCCGCTCGCACTCCCTCCACTAAGTCCTCGGGCCGACCAACTCCCATGAGGTAGCGCGGCTTATCGCGGGGTAAAAGAGGTGCCGTAAAGTGAGCCATCTTCTGCATCAAATCGGGCGTTTCTCCAATGGAGAGGCCTCCAATGGCAAACCCATCAAACGGCAAGGAGGTGATCTCACCGGCGGATTGGCGCCTAAGCTCCTCAACCAAGCCCCCTTGAACGATCCCAAAACGAGCTTGATGAGGCTTCAGAGGCACTTTCAGACCCCTTTCAGCCCACTTAAGCGTTCGTCGCATCGCTTTCTGCACCGTCTCCGGTGATGCAGGATACGGAGGACATTGATCAAACGCCATCACGATTTGACTCCCCAGCGCTCGTTGGATTTCCATCGAATGCTCTGGGGTGAATCGATGAGAACTCCCATCTAAGTGAGATTGAAACGTCACGCCCTCATCATCAATCTGGTTCAAGCCAGCAAGAGAGAACACCTGAAACCCACCGCTATCGGTTAAGATCGGCCCCTTCCACCCCATGAATCGATGGAGCTCTCCCAGACGCTCCACGCGTAAGTGCCCGGGCCGCAAATACAGATGATAGGTGTTGCCCAAAATGATCTGTGCATTCATTTTCTCCAAATCCTGCGGCGTCAGTCCCTTTACGGTTCCTACCGTTCCTACGGGCATAAAGATGGGGGTTCGAACTTGAAGCGCCACTCCCTGAGCGGATCGCAGCGTCATCCGTGCCGCTCGGGCACGACCCACGCCTTCGGCATCCTCACACTGATGCTCCACCTGAAACTCGAGCGGTCCTTTGCTTTGAAACTCCTCAGACACAACTTCTCCCAATCTGGATCCCCCTCTAGATGAGAAAGGGATTCGTTCGTTTTTCAACACCAATGGTGGTGTCAGGACCATGCCCAGGGCACACCCGCGTGTCCCCATCGAGGGTTAAGATCCGGTTAAAAATACTGCGAAACATCTGATCCTGATTAGCGCCCCACAAATCCGTGCGTCCCACACTCCCTCGAAACAGCGTATCACCCGACAAGACGGACTCGGAAACACCCAGCTCGCGATCCTCATGCACGCGAATACAAACACTTCCAGGAGAGTGCCCAGGCGTATGGAGGATCTGAAGCCTGAGCTGGCCTACGTTTAAAGTCTCCTCATCCTCAAGGAAGTGATCAATCGGCAGAGGCTCCTCCAACTGAAAGCCAAACATTTGGCCTTGCATCCTGAGCTTTTGGTAAAGAGGCTCATCGTCTCGGTGAAGCGCGATTCGAGGTCCACTCCCGCCACTCATTGAAACTGGAGCGGAGCCCTCACGAGTTGCAGCCAACGGAGCGCTAGGGTGCCCTAGAGCCCGAGCCACCTGAGCCGTTGCTCCGATGTGATCCAAATGCCCGTGTGTGTGAAGCAGGACTTTCACTTGAACAGGAAGCCCTGAAGGTAAGCGCAAAGCCTGGAGTTCATGAATGATTTTTTGAGCCTCATCGCCCGGATCCACCACCAGGGCTTCTCCCGTTTTTGGACACACCCAAATTCGGCAATTGCATTGAAAGGGTCCTACGACCAGGGTTTTTTGAATCATGAATGAAAAATTCCTTTAAAAGAAGCAGCACGGAGCGTTGACTTGAATTCAACGCTCGATTGAATTCAGGTTTTGTTGTAGAAGCCAGGGATCTATGAAGTTTTGCTTGCAGAGGCTTTTCCCCCTCAGGTCATTTTTCAAAAATGGCAAAAACTCCCACCCCAGTCCTAAAACCCTCCTTCATCCTCCTTTATCCGCCTGCAGAAAAGCCTCGGGCGCCTTTTGGTCCGAAAGTTTACCTCGATTTGGCTCTGGGTTCCACGCTTTTCTTCTGTTCTCCTGCCTTCTGCTGGGTGGGTGCAGCTCGCTTCGGCCCAGGCTCCTGCAGGTCCACCGGACTTGGGGACATCCCGCTTCTCATCTTCAAGCCATGGTGGGGGACACCCAAACCTTAAGCGACGAAGAGCTCCAAATCCTGGCTGAAAACACCTCGCTCTCCATCTCAAACTTAGGGACGCGCCGCCCCCGGATCCGCGTCAAAGACGGCGTGATCACGCTTTCAGGTGCGCTTTCCTCACGAAAAAGCCGAGAGACTCTCGTGCACACCCTTAATCAAATCCCAGAGGCGCAAGGAGTTGTGGATCAAACCGTCCTTCCCTCTTCATTTACCGAGCACGACTCTCGAATCCTCCGAGAGGCGAAACTCGCCTTAGCCTTAAACTCCAATCTCATAGGCACCGATATCGATGTCTTCGTTCACCGAGGCATCGTGAACCTTCAAGGTCGCGTGGATTCTCTTGCAAAAAAAATCTTGGCTGGAAAAATTATCGCTTTAGGAAGAGGACCACTTTTAATTCGGAATCGAATTTTTGTATCCTACGAAGCAAGCCACTAAAGCTTTTGCGTTTTAGGAATCTTTTGATATACCCAAATAGATAACAAAAGGCACGGGGGCCTTTTGGAGACTATTTCGGGGGGAATTGTCATGGGATTTCATTCTTTTTTCTATCGGTCAACCAAAAAAAATCAAAATCAGATCAAACAAAACAAAACTTTTTCTCCTGCTGATTTGATTTGTCTTGGGATGGCCGTTTCAAGCAGTCTTCTCTCCGGCTGTTTTTTTAGACCCGAAGCTCAGGTCAATTTATCTCAATCCGAAGAACTGCCTCTTTCTTTTCAGGCAAAGAACACGCGCCTCGTAAGCCAGACTCAAGTGCGCTCCTTGGATTTTGATAAACCTTCGATTGCGCCTGACGCATCCGTGAGTGAATCGATTCAAGTAGCCATCACCGTAGATCGAGATTCATTACTAACTCAGGAATTTCTATACGGAGCCGACCTTCAGTACTCATCCAGCTACTCAGATCGCCTCGACCTCTACGAACAAAGCATGGCCATCGGACATATCCCAGCGCGATTTCGGATCGTGGGACGAGAACTTCAACTCGTGGCTGACCAAAAGCGCCTCTACCCCAGCGCCGTCAACCACCCGGAGCAGCTCTTAAGCCGCTACAAGATCTTAGGACAAACCGAAGCCATTCCCGCCACTGAGACAACACCTGCTCAACCGGCAACCCTCACCATCTCAGAAGCCAACTCGGGCATCATCTTAGCCCAACTCTTCGCTGGGGCTACCGTTGGAAGTCCCAACGGATCCCTCCATAATCCAACCGCCAAGCCCCCCAGGGACTTGTGGACTCGTTCATTTGAGTACATTCAAAATGGGAACTATTTACTTCAAGAAACCAGCATCCTTTTGTCCGATGGAACGATTGCTGAGTTCATGGAATCCGTCTTTCCTCGCAACACACTGAAGCCTAAGAAAGATTTTCAGGTGTTCACCATGAACCCCGGAGATCCAATTGGGTCCGAAATGGGCTCCCAAAAGCGCTTTCGGCTTCTTGCAGGCGAGGTGAACTATAACGGCGAACGCCCCGTGGCCCATGCCCAGCACTTTGATATCACCCCGGATGAGGATGGCTCGGGGGGAACCATTGACTACTATGTCACTAGAAATATTCCAGATGAATTCCTTGAGCCCGTTCAACTTGCCGTTGAAGGGTGGAATCGTTACTTTGAAAAAATGCAGGGCATCTCCCGCAAAGTCATGCAGTTTAAAGGCCGATTGCCTGAGGGGATTAAACTGGGAGATCCTCGCTACAACGTGATTAATTGGGATAACCGACGCGTGGCAGGCGCAGCCTACGAGTCCCAAGCCAGTGATCCGAGCACAGGAAAACAAAGCCACTCCCTCATCTATATGCCCGCCGCGTGGGTTTCTATTGGAAAAAAGTACTGGGAGAACGGCTTTTTTCTTGAGCCGGCTCACCCCTCAACCCCGCTGCTTAAAACGGATTTCACACAAGCTCTTAAAACTGACCTCGTCGTCATGGACAGCCCCGAGCCCAGCGTGAGCGCCGAGGGCTTAGGACAACTTGGAGGAACCGCTCGTTCGGCTCGCGTGGCCTGCCTAAGAAGTGTCAAAGAAATCTCAGGCGTCATGGATTCAGGACGTCTCCACCCCGAGGAAGCTGAAATCTTTGGGCTCCAACTCCTCAAGCAAACCCTCTTTCATGAAGTAGGTCATGCTTTGGGTCTGGCTCATAATTTCAAAGGCTCCTTAAACTTTGACCGCTCCAAGCCTGATGCCCTCTTCTCCACATCGATCATGGACTATAACGACTACGAAGTGGAACGTCAGGTGTTCGATGCGTTAGACTCTCCCCAGGGCCCCTTGCTCGAATATGACCGCCAGATCATGAGTACCCTCTACAATCAAGGCCGAGACATCTTAGAGTCCGACCCCATTCTTCCGGCATGTGCGGACGCCGAAGCCGATCATGAAGTGGGAGGCGTTGACCCACTTTGTAACCGTTATGACCTAGAGGTGGATCCCACCTTATCCATCAACACGGCCTTCAACCGGGTCACTCAAAAAACTCTCGAAGGAGACGTGACTTTACCCGAGGCCCTGCATCGAATCGCCAAAGCCGCAACCGAAACCTCCGTCATCGAGTCGATCCAAACGGATACGGACCTCGTGCGGATGCTGGCAAAAACTGCCTTTGCCATCACGGGATCACTTCGCTTCTACTTTCTCACAGGAAAGACCTCAATTTCTGCCGTGACTCGGATGAACACTAAATCTCTGCTCATGTTTGAAGCGGGAGTCTTGCCAGCCAACTATAACGAAGAAGCCATGAGGACCCGAGCATTTGAGGGTATCTTAAACTCCATTGGTCTAAGAAAACTCCCTCCGCTCATCACGGAAACTTTAAATGAGATCCATGAACAGATCCTCACTGCCCTGTTTCAATCTCCCCTTCTAAAGAGCAAGTCCATGATCGAGCAGTTTCAAACCCTCCTCGAGGTCAAAGTTGCGCTGGATCAAATTGGACCCTCTTTTGAATCCAACCTTTCCTCAGGCCTACCCCAAGTTCGAGCCACGGCGCTTGCCGCAATCAGGCGACACCCTCGCGTTCCTTTCTTCCTAGGAAAAATCGGCAAACAGGACTTCGACTTTGAAGTCGCCATGATTCGTCTGTTGAGCCAAACTGTGATGGACACCACGCGAACCCCTGTGGAACGGGTCACGGCAGCCTCCTCGCTCGCTAGCTTCAAAGGTAGGCTCTCGTCCGGAGACCAGGCCATTAAAAACGCGCGAGACACCATGACTCGCGAGCGAAATGAAGCCAAAACCAACTCGGATCGAGAAGTCACGGAACTCATCTTGGCTCTTCTAAAAAATTGACGTCCTCCCCGCCCTAAAGGGCCAAGCCGCTTGCGCGGGGGGATTCCC
>JBMSSC010000001.1:0-96266 GCA_049424145.1 Bdellovibrionia bacterium | reverse complement strand
GCCTTGGCAATGCGTTGCTTGAGCTCTTCAATACTCTCTTGGGTCTTTTGATAAGGCCCAGTTTTCCCCGTTAAGTCGACACCCGCTACAACCTCATCCTCACGCTCGGGAAATAACTGGCAATGGGTTTTTTGCATCTGACGATAAATGCAAAGAAAAGCTCCGCGCTCGTTTTCATCATCGTACTTTCTAAAAAAATCTAAGGCCTGATCAAATTCACTTTGAAACAAGGGAAGACTGCCTAAGAATTGACCCGATGCAGCCATGCTCAAGCCCTGCCAACCTCCTGTGTAAATCCCTCCGATGGTCATCATTTGAGCCACCAGGCGCTGAATGATGACTCGATCCTCTGTTTTCTGCAGACAAGAGGAGGAAAACAGATCCGAAATCGTAAATAATACCTCTTGAGTTGCCGTTGCCTGAAGCGTCGCCCGATTGATGGCGCTTTGAGTCTGAACTTGGGCCGAGATGATTCCTTGCAAAACGAGAGTATTGAGTTTGTAACTACTTAGGCTTAAGCGTTTCTCAAGCTCCTCGCAGTGAGAGCTCACGGAGGTTTGCATCTTAGCAATGGAGTTTTTCACCTTGGAGTCCAAGGTTGAAAGAAGCTGCGAGAGGTCTGGAGGAAGCGTCTCCAGCGGACACTCCATTAACGCATCTACCGAATCAATACGGGCGAAGGAGACAGAGGCCGGCTCTCTCCAAAAGGCCCAAGCCGGAGGACTTGCTCCAAGCACAACCCAGCCCATTGCAAGCCATCTCATAACCAGGATGAAGCGAAGAGGACGCATGATTTAACCTTGACTGGGGAGAGCCGAATTGACAAGAAGGCTCTAAAGACTTGCCGCTAGACTTCGAGCTAACGCGGCTTGCGTCCGCCCTAAGCTTTTTAGCGGCTTAGTGGGTTCATGAATAATCTCATATTGATCGGGATCTTTAAAAATCTCCGTGAGAAGTTGGCTATGCAGATCATGCCCTGCTCGATGCAAGCGAATGTAGGCATGAAGAGAAAAGCCAGCCAGCTTAAAATCACCCAGAGCGTCAAGCACTTTATGGCGGACAAACTCATCGGAGAACCGCAAGCCTTCGGGATTTAAAACCAAGGCATGATCCAAGACCACCGCGTTCTCCAAAGAGCCCCCTCGGGCAAGACCTTGTTTTCGTAAGGCCTCCACATCTCTTAAAAATCCAAACGTTCGTGCGCGAGCCAGCTCATGAAAGGAAGTTTTTCCTGACTCATAGTGAAACTCTTGATACCCAATGGACGGATGATCCCAATCAATGGAGCCATGAATCTCCAATCGGGAAGCAGGCTCAGCCACGGCCCACTTTTGATCCATCTTCACTTCCACTTTTTTGCGGAGCGCAAGAACAGGCCGAGTGACCCCTTGGGAGTTAACCCCCACGGCTTCTAGGGCCTCATAAAAAGCAATCGCACTCCCATCCATGATGGGAATTTCAGGACCGTCCACCTCAATGTCAACGTTATCGATCCCAAGACCATGAAGGGCAGCTAGCACATGCTCCACCGTACTAATCGTGACGGAGCCTTGTCCCAAAGTGGTGGCCATTTGAGTGTGTACGATGTTCTGATGATGAGCGGCGATTCGCGGCGCTCCTTTGAGATCGACACGGATGAAGGTAATCCCACCTCCTGCTTCTGCAGGCTTAAACGTCAAGCGAGTGGACTTTCCTGTATGTAATCCGATTCCACTGACAGAGACTTCACTTCTTACAGTTTGTTGCGGATTCATAGCCCTCCTTGCTTCACTTGAGTCACTGAGTCCCATAGAGCAAAGGGTGTGCCCCAAAAAATAAAAAAACGACCTCAGAGTTTTCATGGTGGTTCATCACTTCAAATTCTCTAATCATTACAACATGTCCTAAGGTAGATTGAAATTTTATTTTTAGGGAAGGCTCAAGGAAAAACATCCAGCGATTCCACTTAACTGTCTCATCCCTACCACGAATGTGGCCCTCTCGGTGTGATAAAAATACCACACGATTAGCTCAGATCTTGTCCCTCTGAGTTTTTGTCTAAACCCATCCATGGAAGATTCAAGTGCTCAAAGCAGATCCGAGTTGCCACTCGCCCTCGCGGCGTTCTTTGAATCAACCCCTCTTGAAGGAGATACGGTTCATAGACATCCTCCAGTGTTTCTCTCTCCTCACCGATTGCCGAAGAGAGGGTGTCAATTCCCACAGGACCGCCATCAAATTTTTCAATCAACGTCAAAAGAAGCTTACGATCCATAGCATCTAAGCCGCGATCATCAACTTCAAACAAGGATAATGCAGCGCGAGCAAGATCGGCTCCAATACCACCTCCAGCAAGTTGCATGGACTGAGATCTCACCTGAGCGTAGTCTCGAACGCGTTTGAGCAAACGATTGGCAATGCGCGGAGTGCCTCGAGAGCGTCGTGCAATCTCATGAGCACCTGAAGCATCCATCTTGACGTCCAGCAGATGGGCTGAGCGATGAATGATCTTTTGAAGTTCCTCAACGGGATAAAAATCCAATCGCAGCTGAACCCCAAAGCGATCTCGAAGTGGACTCGATAATAGACCCGTTCGCGTGGTGGCCCCCACTAAGGTGAATCGGGGCAGGTCAATCTTCAGCGTGCGAGCTGCAGGTCCCTGCCCAATGATCAGGTCCAAACGAAAATCCTCCATGGCTCCATACAGCACTTCTTCAATGGTCTTTTGGAGCCTGTGGACTTCGTCAATGAACAGCACATCTCCGGGCTTCAGATTGGTTAAGATGGCAGCAAGATCCCCTTTTTTCTCCACATTTGGCCCCGTCACCGTGTGAATCTCCGTGCCCATTTCTTGAGCAATGATGTGAGCCAACGTGGTCTTTCCTAATCCTGGAGGACCCGACAAAAGCACGTGATCGAGGGAATCTCCCCGGACTCGTGCCGCCTCCATGAAGAGCATGAGGTTTTCTTTGACTTTTTTTTGACCGATGTACTCAGAAATATAGGAAGGCCGTAAGCTCTTCTCAATGAAATGCTCACTGGATCCATCCTGACCCATCTCAAGATGGGGACTCAGTACGCGGGCTTCAGCTTCCTCTGGGGAAAGAGACATCGTTTCTCCTTGGTTCACTGGAGGGCTCAGGTAAAAAAGCCTCCTGAATTAAGCCATCCGCTGCAGGGCTAAGCGAATGAGCTCTTCTGGTTTTTTAAACTCCACCTCTGGCCGATCCTTAAGCAGTTGGTGAAACAGATTTTGAATCTCAGGCTCACGGTACCCTAGCCCCAGCAGGGCCGCCTTTGCATCTTGAAAAAGAGGGCTCATGAATCCATCTTGGGCATTTTTCCGCGGGGAGGATTGAGCTCGGGGATCCAAGCGCTCCGTCGCACTTCCGAAAAACGCCCCTTGCTCAACACGCTTTTTGAGTTTGTCGCGGAGCTCCAGAACCAGTCGCTCAGCCGTCTTTTTTCCAATCCCTGAGACCCGAGTCAGCAAGCTCTGATCATCTTGAATGATTGCAGTGACCAAGACCTGAGCATCCATGGCGGAGAGAATGCCTAAAGCACTCTTAGGACCCACACCGTTGACGCTCAGGAGGATTAAAAATAGCTCCTTCTCCTCAGGATGCAGGAAACCATAGAGATCGAAAGCTTCTTCTCGAACGTGGGTGTAAATATAGAGCTCTAAGGATTCCCCTTTTTTCTCGAACATCGCCTGATGCGAGGAAGGAAAAAACACTTGATACCCAATCATGCCTTCGCCCCCAGCCCCCCCCAAGCCCACTAAGACTTTACCCTCTGAGCACTCTAAAACTTTGCCTTTTAAATAGCCGATCATTTTTTTTCTTTCATCCCAGTTACGCCTTGCCCCGAGGTCTAGGACCCAAGCCTTCAGGCAGGGCCTGCTTCAAGCCGAGACGGCCAATTTTTCGCAGTATACAAGGCAATCACGGAAACCACTATCTGAAGTTACGATTTCCCCGTCTGGAGTTGGTCAAAGCAGGCTTGGCTTGGGAAAGATCCGATCCCCTGCGATCGTTGAGGCCCAGAGCCTGAGCCATGGACTGCCTCTTTTTTGGCGACTCGTTTTTAAATGCCCAATAGGTGGCTTGGGCTCCCCCTGAGACCTGCCCTCCGGGATCCGATTTTTGAGCATGACAGATGGCTAAAGCCAGACCGTCTGAGGCATCGGGTGTTTCAAAGGGTTGACGACCCACCATGAGTTGGAGAATTTGAGCCACCTGCTGTTTATCAGCTCTCCCATAACCTGTGATGGCTGACTTCACTTCAGTGGCACTGTACTCAGCCACACTCAGCCCGTGCATCTTCGCGGTCAGCAAAACCACACCACGAGCTTGTCCTAACTTCAGAGCCGACACCACGTTTTTTGCAAAAAACACCTTCTCCACCGCAACAACCTGGGGCTTCCACTGGAGAATCACCTCAGATAGGCCTTGATGCAAAAGGAGCAATCGATCCTCAAAGGAGGCGGGAGTTTGACTTTTAGGGTAAGACAACCTTAAGGTCCCATGGGTGAGGGGGATAATTTTGCGCCCATGAGCCTCCACACACCCATAACCCGTCAGCCTTGAGCCAGGATCGACTCCAAGAATTCTCATCGGTGATCTGAACCTCTCGTCAACGTCTGTGTCATTTGGTTTTCCACATAAAGCCAAGTGAGTCTTGAGATGTGAAAGAGAAAGGGATGAGACACTGCAATCTGCACCACGCCCCAAAACACAATCCACACAGGCTCAAGCTTGAGCCAAAAAAACAGAAGAATGAGGGTAGGAACTAAGCAAAAGGCCCCAATAAAATAGGCCGCAATCACGGAGCCTAAAAAATAGCCCGGTTCTTTCTCAAAAAGAAACCCACAGCCCACGCAGGATGAGGGCATTTGATACAAACCTGAGAAGACCGATCCTTTCATGCAGGCCGGGCATCGGTTGCGTAAAATACCTTGAAGCGTTTTTGCAAAGGACAGTTCCACTGGGGGATTCATCTCCCCATCATGCCTTGAACTGAAGAAAAGAGCCAGGCCTGAGGCCTAGCTCACTTTGAATTCCATTCTGCAAGTGCACGATCGTAGATGCGATAAACCTTCGTGCGCTGCCCACACATGAGCTCAAGGGCTTTATTCATGGGCTTATTGTCCTCCAGGATCCACGAGGCTTCCCCAGTGAAATAGCCCAGAGCAGGCCCCCTCTTTAAGTATTCCGTGTAGAGCAGAGGACCAATTCCATACTCTCGATAGGCTTTTTTAATCCCCAATGTAATGATGCGACACCGATTGATGGTTTTCTTCTTCCCCCATCCCTTGATGTTCCAAAGGAGCTGAAACAGGCCAAAGGGCAAGAGCTTACCATTTTTGACCTTCTTAAACGCCTGATTCACATCAGGCAGAGTCAGAGCAAAAGCAGCGGGTTCTCCTCGAACCTCAGCAATCAAGCACAGCTCTGGATCCATAATGGTTTTCATGTCCTTGGCCAAGTGCCGAAACTCCTCAGGCTCCATGGGAACAAAACCCCAATTTTTTTCCCAGGCATCGTTGTAAATCTCTAAAAGACGATCCACTTCTTGATCAAACTCTTTCATTCGCACCGAACGAAAGGTCACAGCGCCTTTTTTTCGGATCCTCTCGGATTGAGCAATCAATCGATCGGAGAACTTGGCTTTGAGTCCATCGATGCCATAGGCATACAAATCTTTGGACTTCTGAAGCCCCCAGCTCTCCAGAAGCGAGGCATAGTAGCTGGGATTATACGTGGTCATCACCGAAGGAGAGTCCTCAAAGCCCTCCACCAAAAGCCCACACTCGTAGTTGGTGCTCGGGTTCATGGGACCTCGCAAAACATTCATGCCTTGGGCTTTGACCCATTGAGCCACCTCATCCAACAAAAGATGAGCCACGGCAGGATCGTTTATGGCCTCAAAAAAGCCAAAAAAACCCGTTTTCTCTTCATGGAATCGATTGTGATGCTCATCAACGACACCCACCACTCGACCCACGCACTGGGTTCCCCGATAAGCCAGTAGGGGATAAGCCGAGGCGTGCTTAAAAAAAGGGGATCGATTGACGTCAAGTAGGTCCCGGACTGCGATCTTCAGTGGTGGGACCCAGTACGGATCGTTCTGATAAAGGGTCCAAGGCAAATCAATGAACTCATCCCAATCGGCTTTGGAGCGGACGACTTTTAGTTTTAAATCACTCATAAAATTCAGGCAAAAATCGGTGAGCTGTTCAACGCGTTAAGCGAAGTGAGACTGAGCCAATTCAGCCAACTGCTGAGTGCGAGCCTGACTGCCTAAGATGCCAAACTCTCGACCGAGTTTTTCTAAGCAGTGAAGCACGTAATCTAAGTCTTCCTCGGTATGAGAGGCCATGTAACTGGTTCGGATCAACGCACAGCCCTCAGGAACCGCAGGGCGAACCACTGGAGTGGCAAACACGCCGTGTTCATAGAGTGTCTGAGTGAAGCTAAAGGCTGTGAAATCATCTCCGATCAAAAGAGGGATGATCGGGGTTTGCGTGTTCAGTGTGTTGTAGCCCATGGCGGTGAGCTGCTTTTTCATTTTATTCGCATTCTTCCACAGATTGCTCAAATGAACGGGCTCTTCTTGCACGAGCCGTAAGCACTCTAACACGGTGGCAACTGCAGCAGGCGGCATGGCCGCACTAAAAATAAAGGGCCTGCACTTGTGTTTAATGTAGTGGATCACTTCAGCCGAACTGGCCACGTAGCCTCCGATGGAAGCAAAGGACTTTGAAAAAGTCCCCACAACGATGTCGACGGCATCGGGCATCTGAAAATGGTGCCCCGTGCCTTGACCTTGAGGGCCCAAGACTCCGATGGCATGAGCATCATCAATGTAAAGCTTACAATTGTATTTCTTAGCGAGCTCACTGGCTTTGGGGAGATTAAAAATATCGCCCGACATGGAGAAAACCCCATCGGCAACAATCAGGGCACCTTCATACTTACTTCGAGTGTTCATCAGCACTCGCTCTAAATCGGCCATGTTGTTGTGGCGAAACTTCACCGTGTCGCCTAAGGAGACAATGGTTCCTTCGATGATGGAGGCATGATTCTCTCGATCACTGTAGATCACATCATTGCGACCCACGAGACTGGAGAGAGCACCTTGATTGGAGAGAAACCCCGTGCTAAAAACCAAACACGCTTCTTTTCCTAGGAACTGAGCTAAACGGACTTCGAGTTCTTCATGAGAAGCAAGGTTTCCATTTAAAAAGCGAGACCCAGTACATCCGGTGCCATACTGGTCGATGGCAGCTTTAGCGGCGGCTTGAACCCTGGGATCATGGGTTAAACCTAAGTAGTTATTTGATCCAATCATCACTCGGCGTTTACCGTGCGTGACGACAGAGGAGCCGACCGTGGACTCAATCGGTCGGAAATAGGGATACACTCCCGCTGCTTGCACTTTCTTTGCATCCTGAAAATCCCTACATTTATCAAAAATATCCATCACAGTGATTGTTATCCTCTAACTTTGAGTTTTTATGGGCTTTTTTATCCCACCCACTTCTGAAAAGATTGCTTAAAGCAATACTGTTAGCACTGGAACTAGGGAGAATCAACTCTGAACTCCCATTAGGGGTGTAATTTGATCCACTTTTCTGTCCTGCTTCCGTCTGGATGAGCAACGGGGACTGATCGATCCATCATTTCGATAACCTAGGATGCTTCCGCAGAAACCTCTCAAGTTTTCTTTGAATTCAACCGAACCCTTCAGTGAGAGGCTCCGGATTCGATCCCCTGGATATGGGTCCGGATCTTAGGTCAATGAAGTTCATTGATCTAGTTCACCCCTGGAACTCAGGGACTCTCCTCTGAAGCGGGGGCGCCTCAGAGGGAATGGAATCTCGGTAGAAAGGGTCGTTCAGATGCTATCCCGAGTGACCGCTGCATTAGCGAAACTCCTGACTCCCATTGCAAAAACATCGGAGCCGAAGCGCCCGGAGGCTGAGCAAAAAAACCAAAAGGAGTCATCCCAAGAGCATTCCTCCTCTTCTTTTTCCTCCCAACCCCAGAAGCAGAAGCAGGAGCAGGAAAAAAAGGCTCCGAAAAAAAAGCCTCACCTCCAAGTCGTAGCGGATGGCTCAGCCCCTGCCTCTCCGAGCGCCCAACCCGCAGGCCTAGGGTCCACCACGACCGAGATGACCGATCTATTGAACCTAGGGAAAGAGGAGAGAAGCACCCTTGCACGCCATCAAGGGAAAAAAACCTATGCACGCTCAGAGAGGACAGCGAAGGACTCGAAGCTTGAAAAAGGCTCCATGATCAACCGGAAAGCAGACTAGCCTGAACTCATCTGAGTCGCGCCACGTTCACAACCAAAACCCAGGATGGACACTTGGGCGCCCAAGTCCTAGGCAAATTGCCCGCTCAGTGGCTCTCCCCCTAAAAGGTGAATGTGCAAGTGAAACACACTCTGACCGCCATGGGCATTCGTATTGATCACCGTTCGAAAGCCTGAGGGTAAAAGGCCTTCTTGCTTTGCAATTCGAACGGCGCGCTCCAGAAGGTTTCCCAAAAGCTCGCAAGAATCCACTTGGGGATCCTGGCTTGAAGCTAAAAGTCCAGCAGGATGAGCTTGCGCGAACGCTTCTAACGATGCCACGTGCCTCTTAGGAATGACCAGCAGATGAATTTTGGCTTGCGGATGAATATCGCGGATGCAGATGCACCACTCATCTTCAAAGACCCGGGCCACGGGAATTTTTCCCTCAATCATTTGACAAAAAAGACAGTTTAAATCAGACACCGGAGACCCTCTGAATCTCTGCCCCGAGCCCCCTGAGTTTTTCCTCCATGCGCTCATAGCCTCGATCCAAGTGATAGATTCGACTAATCTCCGACTCCCCTTGAGCAGACAGACCTGCAATCACTAAACTTGCACTAGCTCTGAGATCCGTGGCCATCAACGGAGCCCCCTGCAAAGACGAAGCCCCTCGGACCAAGGCGGTGTTTCCTCGAACCGTAATATCCGCGCCCAGTCTCACGAGTTCAGAAACGTGCATGAAGCGATTCTCAAAGATCGTCTCGGTGATCAACGACGCTCCATCGGCCACGGTCATAGCGGCCATGAATTGGGCTTGCATGTCAGTGGGGAACCCCGGGTAAGGCAAGGTGGTGATATCCGTTGATTTGGGGCGGCCCGTGCTTTTTAAGATCACACCATCAGGCTCCCGGTCAATGGAGGCGCCGGCTTCTTCAAATTTAATCAACGCTGACTCAAGAAAGTCTGGACACACGCCCTGCACTTCTACTTCTCCTTGAGTAGCAAAAGCCGCGCAGAGGAAGGTCCCTGCTTCAATTCGATCGCCCATGATGTCATAGACGCAGCCCTTCAGGTTGGACTTGCCTTGGATTCGAATCACTTCGGTTCCAGCACCTTCAATCTCAGCACCCATCGCAATGAGTGTATTGGCTAGATCCACAATCTCAGGCTCTCGGGCGCAGTTCTCAAGCAAGGTTTCGCCTTGTGCCAGAACCGCTGCCATCATGAGGTTCTCCGTTGCTCCCACACTGGGAAACTCAAAAGCCACGCGATTGCCTCTGAGCTTTTTAGCTGAAACCACAACGTAGCCATTCTCAAGCTCCACCTGAGCTCCGAGACGCTCAAAGCCTGCCAGATGATAATTAATCGGGCGAGCCCCGATGGCACAGCCCCCCGGCATACTGACCTTAGCTCGACCAAAGCGCGCCAGCAGAGGACCTAAGACCACCACGGATGCCCTCATGGTTCGCACCAAATCATAGGGCGCCTCAACGGACTCCACTTGAGCAGCTTGTAAGCTCACCGTGTTTTGATCCCAATTCACCTCGGTCTTCACGCCCAAGTGGTTGAGCAACTTCAGCGTGGTTCGAATATCTTGAAGGGCCGGAACCTTTCTAAAAGTGCAACGCTCCTCGGATAAAAGCGAGGCGATTAAAATGGGAAGGGCTGCGTTCTTAGCCCCACTGACTTCTACTTTTCCACGCAGGGGGCGACCCCCTTGAATTTTAATTTTATCCATCGTTTTTTTGAACCTCCTGCACTGGATTGCCATCCCAAGATCCCACTTGAGCCGCAAGCACTCGGGGACGCCCCGTAAGATCCGAGATGAGTTTCACTTGAGCATAGCCCCCCTGAAACATGGCCTCAATGGCTTTTGCCCTTTCATGAGGCAGCTCTAAAAAAATCCAGCCCCCGGTACGGACCCAGAGATGGGCTTGATCGCAAATTTTTCGGTAAAAAAACAACGCATCCCCCTCGGGAGCAAAAAGGGCCACGTGAGGCTCATAAGAGAGCACCTCAGGGTCCACTTCGTTTTCATGAACTAAGTAGGGGGGATTGGAGATCAAAAAATCCGCGTGCCTTCGAAACGAAACACGGGGATCGGAGTTACAAAACCGATCGAAGCACTCAAAAACCTGCGTTTGAGCCAGAGGCTGAAGGACCTTCAGCCGAGCAGCACCCAAAGAAGTCTCCCCTAAAACAGCGGTCGCATTTTTTAAGGCCAACCCTTGGGCTTTTTCAGAGACCTCAGAGGCCACCATCCTAAGGCTTGGAAACCGACTTAAAAGTTCAATGGAAAGAACACCACTTCCCAAACCGATCTCAAGACCAAGAGCGGGGCTTGACCCTGAACGGGTCAGCTGATCCAAGGCCGTTTGAAGAAGCACCTCGGTCTCCGGTCTGGGAACCAGAACCTCGGGTCCCACGCAGTACTCATGATCAAAAAAGGTTTGCACACGAGTGAGGTACTGAAGCGGTTCCCCTTGGACACGCCTTTGGCACCAAAGCTGGAGCTGCTCTTGGGCCTGCCGAGGAAACTCAGGCTGCGCTCGGCTCTCCAGTTTTTGTAAAAACTCAAACGAGCTCAATTTTTGACCCGTTGCGAATCGGTAGGCTTCTAAGACTAAAATGGATGCCTCAGGGGAGACGCGCGCCTCTTCCACTAGCTTGCGACTCTGGGAGAGCAGGGTGCGAGCTAAATCCAAGGCCTCATGAAACCTCAAGAGCTCTTGAGAAACCCCTGAAGCCTTCAAGGACTGAGTCCTTGCTCTTTTAAGGCCAGCATTTGGTAATGAGCCATGAGCCCATCAATGATCTCATCCACCTTGCCCTCCATGACATCGGCGAGTTGATACAGCGTCAGCCCAATGCGGTGATCGGTGAGTCGACCTTGAGGGAAGTTATAGGTTCGAATGCGTTCACTGCGATCCCCGGTGCCCACCATACTTCGGCGCGCATCGGTCAGACTTTTTGCCGCCTTTTCTTGCTCTAAATCTAAAAGCCTGGAGCGAAGGATCTTCATGGCCTTATCTTTGTTTTTGAGCTGGGATCGCTCATCCTGACACACGACCACGAGCCCAGAGGGATTGTGGGTGATTCGGACGGCTGAGTCCGTGGTGTTCACCCCTTGGCCTCCAGCTCCTCCTGATCGAAACACGTCAATTCTTAAATCCGTGGGTTGAATGACCACATCGACGTCTTCTGCCTCAGGCAGAACGGCTACCGTCACAGTTGAAGTATGAATTCGGCCCTGCGCCTCAGTGGCAGGCACGCGTTGGACGCGATGCACGCCGCCTTCCCACTTCAGCCGGCTATACACTCGGTTCCCTTGAATCTCAGCAATGATTTCCTTAAATCCGCCCAACCCGGTGGAGCTGGCCGACAACAGATCCACGCGCCAGCCCTGACGTTCCGCGTATCGCTGATAGAGGCGAAAGAGCTCGCCTACGAACAAGGCTGCTTCATCCCCACCCGCACCGGCGCGGATTTCAAACACGACGTTTTTCTCATCATTCGGGTCTTTGGGTAGAAGGAGAATCTGGAGTTGTTTTTTCGAAGCTTCCAGCTCAGGCTCCAAGCGCTTCAGCTCCTCCTTGGCCATTTCCTCAATGGCTGGGTCCTTGTCTCGAACGAGCTGGTGATTGGATTCCACCTCTTGGGCTAATCGCTTATAGCGGCGATACTCTGCAATCACCTCTCCAAGGCTTGCATGCTCTTGGGAGAGCTTCCTAAAATCTGCCGAGCGCGAGGCAATCTCGGGATCCGCCAGGCGACTCTCAATCTCATTAAACCGAAGTTCTACTGCTTCTAATTGATCAAACATGAATTATGCTTCCGAAAACTCGTCTAATTGGGCCTGCACTTCGCCCAAATCAGATAACCGAGAGATCTCTGTTGGCTGAGGGCTAAGAACGCTTGCACCTTGTTTCTCTAAAATCAAAACCTGCCGAAGGGCAGCTAAGGCCACCTCGAGCTGATCATCCTGCGGCTCACGCGTGGTTAATCGCTGCAGCATGAGTCCAGGCCAGATGAGCCATCGAAATCCTGGACTTTGCATACGAAACGCGCAGGCCCGAATAAACTCGTAAGCGATCCCAGCGACGGGAAAAATCAAGAGCACCTTCACTCCCACCATGAACAGGTGATTTAAAAAGGAATGAGTAAAGAGCTGATTCAACCTGAGCAAGGGAAACAGAAAACTAAACACCAAGACACTGATGAGCACAAGAAACAGTAAAAAGCTTGTCCCACATCGAGGATGAAGGGTCTCAAACTTCCGAGCAGACTCCACCTCAAGCCTCTGCCCCGCCTCAAATGCATAAATCGACTTGTGCTCCGCCCCATGGTACTGAAACACCCGATAGATTTCTTTCATCCAGCTAATGCTGTACACGTAGGCCAGAAGAATCAGCATCTTAAAAACGCCGTCAACCAGATGAAATCCGGGGTGATTCACTGAGACATCAATGACTTTCAGCTGAGTGACCCAAACTGTCAGAAGGTGCGGAAGTCCAACGAAGACTCCTAAACCTAAGACAAGGGCAGACCCAATGGAAGCGATGATTGCACCTGAGGAGAGCTTCTCTTGGGTCTCAGGTAAATCTGCTGATACTTGGGCCGAGTACGTGAGGGACTCCATCCCTTGCACCATGGACTCAAAGAGAGTCAACACCCCACGAATCACAGGCTGCCTAAGGAGGGGCCATCGGTGAGACCAACTCTCAAAGGCCTTGCTTTGAATGATGATCTTCTGATTGGGCTTCCTCACTGCCACGGCAATGAAGCGTGGCGAGCGCATCATCACACCCTCAATTACGGCCTGACCCCCAATGCTAGTGAACTGAGCGGATGCCTTCTTCATTCGTGATGTGACCTCAGACCCACAGTCTGAAAAAAAACTGTCGTCTTAAAAAGAACTACTTCTTCTTGTATTTATTGAGGAAACGCTCAACCCGACCTTCGGTGTCAAGCAGCTTGTGCTTTCCTGTGAAGAACGGATGACACTGAGAGCACACTTCGATCTTAATATTTTCTTTGGTGGCTCGGGTTTCAATAAGACTTCCACAAGCACAACTGACTGTGGTTTCATGATACTGCGGATGAATACCTTGTTTCATAGGCGACCTCTTCTAACAAATCGATTAATTCACGTCAATAGAATCTCAATGCTCACTTCAGCACCGAGCGAATTTAACCGCTCATGGCCTTAATGAACTCGTCATTGGTCTTGGTTCGTGACACTTTTTCTAATAAAAACTCCATCGCATCCACGGTGTTCATGGGATGGAGAACTTTTCTTAAAATCCAAAGCCGATTGAGCATGTCTTTTGGCAACAACAACTCTTCCTTACGAGTGGCCGACTTATTGATGTCCAAGCAAGGAAAGATGCGCTTTTCCATCAATTTTCGGTCCAGATGAATCTCGGAGTTTCCTGTGCCTTTGAACTCTTCAAAGATCACTTCATCCATTCGAGATCCAGTCTCAACTAAGGAGGTTGCAATAATGGTTAACGACCCCCCCTCTTCGATATTTCTTGCGGCTCCAAAAAATCGCTTCGGTTTATGTAAGGCATTGGAATCCACACCGCCTGAGAGGATTTTCCCCGACGGAGGCACCACGGAATTGTAGGCTCGAGCTAAACGAGTAATGGAGTCAAGTAGGATCACCACATCGTACTTGTTTTCCACCAGACGCTTCGCCTTTTCAATGACCATCTCAGCCACTTGCACGTGCCGGGAGGCTTGCTCATCAAAGGTGGAGCTCACCACCTCACCTTTGACGGAACGTTGCATATCCGTGACTTCCTCAGGACGCTCATCGATCAACAAGACAATGAGCTTAATCTCCGGATGATTGGTCGTAATCGCGTTGGCGATATCTTGCATTAAAACCGTCTTACCCGCTCGCGGGGGTGCAACAATTAAGCAACGCTGACCTTTGCCCAACGGCACCATCATATCAATGATTCGTGTGCTATAAATCGTGGGCTGATACTCGAGATTAATTCGTTTATTGGGATAAAGGGGCGTCAGGTTATCAAAGAGCACCTTCTCCGAATTCATCTCCGGAGTCTGAAAATTCACTTGCTCAACTTTTAAAAGAGCAAAATAACGCTCCCCTTCTTTCGGCGCGCGGACAGAACCACTGACCGTATCCCCCGTACGCAGGCCAAAACGTCGAATTTGAGAAGGCGAGACATACACATCGTCTGGACCCGGGAGGTAGTTATAATCGGGGGCTCTTAAAAAACCAAATCCATCGGGCAAGCACTCTAAGACCCCATCTGCGTAAATGTGCTCATCTTTCTCTGCTTTTTTCTGAAGAACAGCAAAAATTAAATCCTGCTTGCGCATTCCGCCGGCGTTTTCAATGCCGAGCTCTTTACCCATTTCAACTAAATCACCAATTTTTTTTTCTTTCAGTTCTCTCAGATGCATTGAAATCCCTTAATTGCCTTCCATTCTTTCTCTCGTTACTTTGCCGCGGTGACACACTGATTGGATATAGATGAGTTTGGTAACGACGTTCTCAGACCCGCTTTTTAATACTCTCCGCGGCTTGTTTTGGATTGATTAGCAGGATAGTTCTCTGCTCTTTCCTTGGGCTAACAGAGTCCTCTGACTGAGTAAAGCAAAAAAAAAGAAACCCCCTGAAAGGGAGAAAAAAGCTCCTCCTGAGGAAGCAACACCCGACGAAATCCACAGTCGAGGCCTTTTCTCCTCCTCTTCACTCACCCCTGAAGAAGGACTGACCCTTTTTCCAAAGAGAATCCGTCTTCATTTCGTCTCTCACTTTTTTTGCTTTTTCTCGTTTTTTTTCTCGTTTTAATGAACCGAGGACTCAGAGCCCAAACTCGCCGGCCCAGCCTTCTGCCTCAGGTGATCACGCCAGCTCTTTCCCACTCTCATCTTCGGATCGAGCTGAAAAATGTGAACCGCCCGATTGTGCTCCTGGAGCGTACGAGAAAACTGATGAGTCCCATCATTATGCGAGACAAAATAGAGATAAGATGAATCGGCCGGATATAAGGCTGCGCGAATCGCCAGTTGGCCAGGATTCCCAATCGGCCCCACAGGCAAGCCACTGACAAAGTAGGTATTGTAGAGATTCTTCTCGCTTAAATCTTTTCGACTGAGCTTGCCGTGGTAGCGCTCCCACATCCCGTAAATCGTTGTAGGATCACTTTGAAGCTTCATGTGTTTTTTCAATCGGTTATGAAAAACCGAGCTAATCAAAGGTCTTTCTTCCTCTGCCCCGGTTTCTTTTTCAATCATGGAGGCTAAAGTGACGACTTGATGCCGATTGAGTCCCACCTCCTGTGAGCGCTGATCGTAATCACTCGTCCAGCCCTGAAAGAAATGCTTCACCATGAGACGGATCAAGTCCTCTTCGCTTAAAGAAGTATTCAAATAATAAGTATCAGGAAAAAAATAGCCCTCTAAAGTAGCGGGAGGATCCTGCTGAAACCAAGAAAACGAGCGAATGAACTGAGGATCAACCGAGAGGTCCAAAAACTTCTGACGATGTCCAAGCCCCTTTTGTTCAAGCTCAGCTGCGATTTCGTAGCGATTTTCCCCCTCACGTACCGTGAAGGGGTGAGGTAAGCTATTGCCTGAAGTTAAGACCGAGAAAATTTCACGCGGCGAGAGGTCCGCAGCTAAGCGATACTCTCCTGACTTCACCCGTCTCCACTGACCCGCCAATCGACCCGTGAGAAAAAACCAGGAGGAGTCTGATACCAAACCCAAATCCACCAAAAGCTTTGAAATTTCCCGCGGAGTTTGCCCCTTTCGAATCTCAACAATCTGAGGCGTGTGCAAGTCCTCATCCTGGGGAGAAAAGTAGAAGACTGCGGCTTTTCCAAAAAAAACCACTGCTCCTAAAAGGAAAAGCACGGACAGATAAAAACCAAAACGAAACCCTCTTCCTTTTGCCATAGCTTAATTTTAATCTAAAAAAACCTCATTCGATATTTATTTTTTATTTAAATTAAAAACAAAAACTAATTCTCATCACCCCATTCAAACCGATCCTAAGCGAACTCAGGACAACCTCAACAGGGCCAAGAATCTGACGGCATTCACCCCTGCTACTGCCCTCACCGGTCAAAACCCATCCGTCTTTCTTCAGTGGGCTCAACTCAAATCCAAGCTTCCAAACTCCACTTTACCCGCCCAGAGCTCTCAGTCCCCGGGCAAACTAGCGCGTTTTCAATTGAGGCAAGGCCACTGTGATCAGCATCAACGCTACGTGGACTAAGAGCAAAACCGAGGCCGACTCCAAGTACGTTGCAGCCTGATGCCCAACAAAATCAAACCCGCTCAAGTTGAATACAAAGAACAACACTACCCAAGCAAGCCCCAGCCCAAGGCTTCGCTTCAGAACACTCCAATGAAGGATAAAAATCGCTAATGGTAAAGTCATGACAAAATAAGGCTTCCAAATCAAGTAAGAAGGGAGAATGAGAAGCCCAATGAGGATCGCCATCCACCTGAGGTGCTCCACTCGAGAATGAGCACAGAGCCAACCTAAAATGAGTGCCATCCACGTCAGAGTCCAAACCCCACTGATCGCCTGAATCTGAGCCTGAGATAAACTCTGCCAGCCCAAGGTAAAAAGCCGCCCTCCTTCTGCAATCACAGGCGTGGGTTGGCCACTAAAATAATGATACAAAAGAGCGGTAAAACTCTGATTATGAGACTCTAAAGGCAAGCCCTTCAAAAGAAGTGCCTCTTTCCACTGCATCAATAGACTGAAGAGCCCCTCCCAACCCACAGAAAATTGCAAAACCCCAAGCAGGGAGAAAACACCCAGGACAATACCGAGTTGCTCCGAGCGCCTTTTGCGGGAAGAAACCCGCTGAAACGGCAACCAGGGAAGCAAAAGCAAAGGCAAGGGAAATAACTTTGAAAGCGCAGCCCAAGTCAAGAGCGTGAAACTCAAGCCGTCTTTGATCGATTCTTGCAACGGCGCTTTAGACTCCCCGGACCAACTTGGGTGAGCCGAGATTTGGGAGGAGGCCCCACTCAACGCTCCTAGTGAAGAACTCCGCGCGGACCCAATCACCCACTCTTCATGACCCGGATGACCCGGATGACCCAGATGCCCCTCATGGTCCTCATGATGCCTGAGCAAAGCCCAAACACAAGCCCCCAACACCATCAGATTGACCTGACCGTAGTAAAAATCGATCAACAAAGGGCGAGCAATAAAAACACATGACCAAAACAAAAGACCCCAAAAAACTCCTCCATCCCGAAGCGGACTTTTTCTTTGATAGGCCTGACCTAAGCCCCAAGCCATGCCTACACAGACCATCACTTTAGCCGCACACCATAAAGCCAAAGCCCACGGCCGAGGAAAAACCGCGATTGGACTAAAAAGCCAAGCAAATCCCGGCCCATATAAGAAACGATCCGGGCTGACTCGATAGATCTCAAGACCCCGACCTTCGAGGACCAGCCTTCCTGCTTGGTAAAAAACCGAAAAATCCGGAGCCCCCCGCCAGTAAGCCTGAGCAATCCCCAGAGCTAAAATCCCTGAGCAAACCAAAAATCCACTGCTTGCCCAGAGCCTAGAGCCCTTGATTTTCACGCCCAGTCACTCCGCATCTTAGTTCGTCCGCATGGACTCAAAAAAACTCCGCCCCGCCTCAGGAGTTAAAAAGGAGAACAACGGGCTTTCATACTCTTCCTCTAAAGCCAAGAGCTTGCGCTTGAGGTGCATCTCGGCACATCGAGGATCCAAAGAGCCCATAAATCCCCCCAGGGACTGACGGCATTGAATGCGATGACAGGGAATTAAAATGGGCAGAGGATTTTTCTTCAATGCCTGACCAACAGCCCGATGAGCGGAAACCTTGCCGAGCTTGGCTGCCACCCAGCCATAAGTCCTTCTCTGTCCATGAGGAATCTGAGCGATCGTCCGATAAACGTCCTTTTGAAACTCACTCCACTCACTTTGATCCAACCACTCCCAAGGAATCGGCATCAATGGCTCTCCTTGGTAGAAGTAGGCTCGAATGGAATCAATTAATTCTCCAAACTGCGAAGGAACGCTGACTTTCTGATAAGCAATCAAGCGATTGGCGGACCACTCGATTCGATAAAGCAAATCTTCAGAGGTCCAACTCATCAGAATCGTACCGAAACTGACTGGAAAATAAAAATGTTTCAAGTTCAATTACCCTTTATTCGTCTTTCAAAACTTCGAACAAGTCTGTCACTCACTCAATGGAATTTCAATCGGTTTGTGGTATTCTCAATCCTGTTCCATGGAAAATTTTTTTTCTCACTACTCGTCTCATTTAACTGCCGTCAAAGACTGGGTCTTAGCTCTGAGCATGATTCCAGTGACGTTATTTATCCACCTCCAAGCCAAATCGGCTTTTGAAGCCAAGAAAAACTGGCTCCAATCGGTGAGTCGCGGAGGGAAAGACCCGCGAGTGATCGACTCCCTGTGGACTGCTTTATCCGGAATCATTGGCCTCGTGGGTTTTAACTTTTTTTTAGAACTCGCACCTTTAGAGGACCGCATTTATCACCGACTCAATCACGTGTGCTTTGTTTTCACCGTGGTGTTTGGCCTGCTGCTCTTAAAACGAATGGCCCTGCTCGGAATCGACTGGTCCTCCCAAAAAGCGGACCATTATGAGACGTTTGACTCAGGCTTTGTCCCGCTCCTTCAAAATATCTTAAGCGTGTTTGTGACCCTCACTGGGGGCATCGTCATCCTAAAACACTTCAATTATGATGTGATGTCTTTTATTACCGCTCTCGGAGTCAGCTCCTTAGCCGTCGGGCTTGCAGCGAAAGACACTCTCTCCAACATGATTTCAGGCTTCATCCTGATCATGGACCGAAACCTCAAGCCCGGGGATCGAATCTCGCTCGGTCCAGCCTCAGGCGATGTCAAAGTCATTGGCTTAAGGAGCACTCAAATCCGAACAACTGACGGAAACACTCTGATTGTCCCTAACTCAGAACTCGTCAATACGAGAATTGTGAACCTCTCTTTATCCAGCCGCCAGATGATCTCTCAAGTCCAAGTTCGACTTCCAAGCTCCATCGAATTCTCCCAAGTGCGAGCGGAGTTTTTAAAAATTGCTCAAGGCATTGAAAAAATTGACCAGAACCACCCCATCTCCGTGAATCTTTTAAGCCTCTCAGACGGTCACCCCCTCATTGGCATTTCCTATGGCGTGAGCGACTTCACTCACTTGCCAGCGGCTACTTCGGACCTCAACGCGCAACTCCTGGCTTACTTCAATCAAAACCAGATCCCGCTTTTAGCCCCCCCTTTCCATCGCTAGCTCACCCCAACAAAGCCGCTCACGGGCTCCTACTGCAGGTTTCAAGAAACGGCATGCCTTTTGATTGGACAATGGGATTTGGACTTGTTTCTCCGATTTAGACAAGATAGTGTCCCCCCATTACTTCAAAGGATATGAAGCCGTTTAGATCGAGGAGAGTCAAGCAGTGGCACCGTATGTAGTCTTGGCCAGGAAATGGCGTCCAGCGCAATTCTCACACATCGTGGGCCAAAGCCATATTGTTCGCACTCTCAGCAATGCCATTCAACTCAAGAGGATTCATCAAGCCTACCTTTTTACGGGTGCTCGAGGCGTTGGGAAGACCTCGATTGCGCGTATTTTTGCAAAAGCCGTTCGTTGCCAACAGATCCAAATCGAAGGAGACTTTCTTCAGTCCTGTGATCAATGCGCCAGCTGTCGAGAGATCACTCAAGGCAACAGTGTGGATGTGATTGAAATCGACGGAGCCTCCAATAATGGAGTCGATGCGGTTCGAGAAATTCGGGAAAACGCCAAATACATGCCTTTAACGGGCGACCGAAAAATCTACATCATCGATGAAGTCCACATGCTCACAACAGCCGCCTTCAATGCTTTATTAAAGACCCTAGAAGAGCCCCCTGCGCATGTGATCTTTATTTTTGCTACCACAGAGCCTCATAAAATCCCTGCCACAATTTTATCCCGCTGCCAACGCTTTGATTATAGACGAGTGAATCTCGCACAAATTGAAGCGCGCTTAAAATTCATCGTTCAAGCTGAGGGCATTGAAGCGGAGCCTGCTTCTTTAGCCCTCATTGCGCGCTCGGCCGAAGGCAGCATGCGCGATGCGCTTTCATTATTAGATCAAGTCATTGCGTTTTCAGGCTCCCGGGTCACCTTAACTTCTGTTCGACAGAGCATTGGACTCATGGATGGACAAGTGATCTTAGGCATTCTCTCGGGGATCTTTAAAAGAAACCCCAAGGAGTGTCTTCCTCTGATCGAAAGAGCTTATGAGGAAGGCCATGACCTCCGCGTTTTCACTCGAACCCTCATTGAATTCTTACATGGCTGTCTTTTAGCTCAGGTTGGAGCCCCTTTGACGAGCTTCAGCTCCTTTTCTGAAGAAGAATACCAAGAGCTTCAGAGCCTCGCACAACTCAGACCCCTGGAAGAACTTGAGTTCATCTTTCAAATCTTTCACACGGGACTCGAATGGGTGGCCAAGTCGCTTCAGCCCAAGATCGTCTTAGACGTTTTGATCATTAAGTGTGCCACAGCCGACGCATTCATTGAGCTCAACTCCCTGAGCCAAGAGCCAGCCCAAAAGCCTCGGAGCCTCACCCCGGTTGAATCTCACGCTGAAAGAAATCCTCCTAGCGTTCCCACTCCTCAGTCTCAGCCACAGCCGCAGTCTCAGCCGCAGAACTTAGCTCGCCCTGAGGTACCGCTAGCCTCAAAAACGAGCTCTGCTCAAAAGCCAGGAAAAGTCTGCTGGGAGGGCCTCATTGATCACATCAGAAAAACGAGGCCCCTTTTGGCTTCGATCTTAGAGCATGCCTGTGACTCGAGTATCCCTTCCTCCCCTCAGGCCCAAGCAGAACTGGTCATTTATTTTAACTCCGAAAATCTCTACTTCCGCGAGCAATTGCAAACCCGTACCTATCAGGAACAACTTCTTCAGCTCAGCCGGGAGTACTTCGGTGCTCCGGTTCGACTTCAGATTGAAATGAAGAGTTCAGGGGAAAGCTTGATCCATAAAAAAGAACGAGCCAAACAAGAGCAGACCAATTTACTTAAAGAAAAAATCCTCAATCATCCGATCTTACTTGAGGCCAAATCTCTTTTTGGAGGAGAACTAGGCCAAATTGAGATCATCGAGAACCCGCATGCAAAGACCTCCAGTTGACCACAGAGATCCTGTAGCCAAACTGATCTTTGAGCTCTCGAAGCTCCCCGGAATCGGACAAAAAACGGCTGCACGGCTTTCTTATTTCATCTTAAAGCAGGAGGAGACCTATGCACAGGCACTCTCGGATGCCGTTTTAAATGCAAAGAAAAAAACTCACCTCTGCCACCTCTGTCTGACGTTCACTCATGCTCAAACCTGTTCCATTTGCCTGGACACCGAGCGAGACACAAGCCTCCTTTGCATTGTTGAGAGGCCCAGCGATGTCTACTCACTGGAGCAATCGCATACTTTCAATGGCGTTTACCATGTCCTTCATGGCACGCTCTCGCCTTTAGATGGAATTGGTCCTGAGGAACTCAAGATCCGCGAGCTTTTGACTCGACTTCAATCCACAGAGAATAACATTCGGGAAATAATTTTAGCTACAAACTCAAGTGTCGAGGGAGAAGCCACTAGCCTGTACCTCATTCAACTGCTAAAACCATTGGGAATGCGATTAACAAAATTAGCTCATGGTCTTCCTGTCGGCGGCTTATTGGAATACACTGACCGACAAACCCTGAGTAAAGCATTAGAAAACCGAATGGAGATCAATTAAGTGAGCTTCATCAATTATGCGACCAAAGAGATTAACTGCAAAGTCATCTACTTTGGTCCTGGATTAAGCGGAAAAACAACCAACGTTCAATACATTTATGAGCACACGCAGCAAGCCCACCGAGGAAAGCTGGTGACTCTGAGCACTGAAAACGAACGAACCCTCTTTTTTGATTTTCTGCCTCTGGCCATCGGCGAGGTCAAGGGCTACAAAACGCGCTTTCACCTTTATACCATTCCTGGGCAAACGTTTTACGAAGTCTCCAGGCAATTTATTCTCAAAGGCGTTGACGGAATCGTCTTTGTTGCCGATAGCCAATCCGAACGAATGGAGTCCAATATTGAAGCATTTGAAGCTCTTGAAAAGAGCCTTGAAAAACAAGGATACGATCTCAGCAAACTACCTCTTGTTTTTCAGTACAACAAAAGAGATATGCCTGGAGTTGTGAGTATTTCAGAAATGGAAGCAACCTTTAACCCCATGCGTCGCCCCTATTTCGAAGCTGTTGCAAATAGTGGACAAGGCGTTATGGAAACCCTACAATCCATCAGTCAATCGATCATCCGTGAACTTAAGGGGGCAGAAACACCATGAAAAAGGAAATCATCAGGAAATTCAAAAGAATTTTTGAATCCCAGAGAGAGAAAATTTTATTCAACGATCGAGTGGTTCGAGAAGACTTCAGTGTTTGCGCCGATGATCGCTACGATGAAATTGATCAAGCCACCACTGACATCGAACAAGCCATGAGAATGCGACTCAGAAATCGCGAAACGCTCTACATTAAAAAAATTGACGAAGCTCTCAAACGAATTGAAGACGGAACGTTTGGTGAGTGTCAAGAGTGCCAAGAGGACATTGAGATCCGACGACTCGAAGCCCGTCCGACGGCGACTCTTTGCGTCTCCTGCAAAGAAGAGCAGGAACGAAAAGAAGTCTTAACGGCCATGGGTCGCGAGCATAAGAGCTTAGGAGCAACGTTTTCAAGAAAATTTGCTTAACCCAAACCAAGCGCTGCGTTTGATGGGATCCCAAGGAGCACTTAAGCCTGAGCTCAGCGGTTTTTTTCGACCAATGCAGTGTAGATGCCTTAAACTGCGCTCAGCGCCTTAAGACCATCTTTTCTTTTTTTGGGTTTTTTTTCAATTAATGGCCGATGCGCCTAAAAAATGCATTGGCCACATTGAGTCTTCCCCCCGTACTGACCTTAGCCTTCAGCGAGGGGATCGCATCGACTGAATCCAAAAGAGCCTGCTTAATTTGTTGATCCGTCCAATCCGGATGTGCAGACCAAAGCAGAGCCGCTGCTCCGGACACCATCGGAGCAGCCATAGAAGATCCTGAAAGCGCCCGATAGCCCCCTCCTGGAACCGTGCTGTAGATGTTAACCCCAGGGGCAGCAAGGTGAGTGGTTTTTTTCCCGTAGTTGGAGAACTCAGCAAGCTCATCTTTTTCATCACTTGCCGCCACGGCAATCTCATTTTCCAAATGAAAGGCCGCCGGATAGTCCGCTTCTTCGCCGTCGTTATCATTTCCTTCATTGCCGGCTGCAGCAATGAATAACACTCCCCGATCTCGGGCCCGATGAAACGCCTCAATCAGCAACTGATTGTCCTTGCCTGACCCGCCAGAGCTGCCCCAACTGTTATTTAAAACCTTTGCTCCGTGCGATACGGCATAATCAATGGCTTCAATCGCATCGGAGGTTGTTCCTGAGCCCGATCCACTGAGGAATTTCAGCACCATGATTGAGACCCGCTGACTCACCCCGGAAACTCCCAGACCATTGGACCCGACCGCCCCAATGATCCCTGCCACATGGGTCCCATGTTCATTGTCATCGTAGGGCAATCCATCTTGGTGGACAAAATCAAATCCCACTAAATCGTTCTTCACCGGATGGGGATTTCTCCAAATATTAAAAACTAAGTCTGGATGATTATAATCCACTCCCGTATCGATATCCGCCACGATAATGGAGCGACTCCCGCGAGCAAACGGCCAGACCTGAGGCGCCCCAATCTTACTCAAACCATAGGCTTGAGCTAAATCGGGATCAACCACGACCTCAGGTTCATGCAGAGGCAGCGGATGAATCCGGGGACGATCGAAAGAGGGGTCTTTTTTTGGCTTCCTACGGCTGATCTCAGCCTCAGAACCGGAATCATCCCATGGACTCAACCCCGCCAACTCCGATGCCCATGGAGCAAACGGCAGAGTCTCAATTTGCGGCTCACGCACTTGTCGTTCCGCAGCCGGAAATACCGGCAGAAGATGAAGAAGGTAGTTCGGCTGCGCCCATTCCACAGAATCTTCATTTTGTAAGCGACTAACGACCTCGGCCACTCCCTGGCGATCGTCTAAGACCAGTTTCTCAAAACTCCCCACAGCCCCGTGAAACCGATGAACACGAGAGGCTCCCACGGAATCGTAAAGCGCATTCATACTCACACGCTCACGCAGAACCCCCTGCTTGTACTTCACTAAAACCTCGCCTTGAACAAAGGGTAGCTGGGCCCAAGCAGGATGGAGCAATCCAATCCCGAGAAACCCTAGGCCGAATCTTAATATCTTTTGAATTGTCCCCACGTGCGCCCCTTTTCAGTCTTCATTTAAGAACTAAAAGGAATTCAAAAGAATTGCAAGAAAATGAGAGTGCAATCAAAAGAAAGGGCAGACCCAAAAGGATCTACCCGAAAACAAGACTTGATCTAAATCACTTTCAATCTACTCAGAATAATTCAGGGCCCGTCCCACGTTAAGCCTCCCACCTGTGATCGTCTTTCGAGCAAGCGAGGACACCGGATCTACGGTACCGAGAAGAACCTCTTTAATTTTCTGATAGCCCCAGTTTGGATGAATAGACCAGAGCAAGGCTGCAGCGCCTGCCACATGGGGACACGCCATGGAGGTCCCCGAGAGACTCTTATAGCGACTCCCTGGAGCCGTACTGTAGATCTTCACTCCAGGTGCTGCAAGGTGGGTCGTCTTTTTTCCATAATTGGAGAAAGAGGCCAAACCATCTCGCTCATCTGTTGCCGCAACTGAAATCAGGTTTTCGGTTGTGAATGCAGCAGGATAACTCGCGTTCGGACCATCATTATCGACTCCATCATTGCCGGCTGCTGCGACAAAAAGCACATCTTTTGCTTTAACCCGATCAATCGCTTCTTTCAGAGCCGGATTATCTGGATCACCACGGCCACCCCAACTATTACTCAAGACCCTGGCGCCATGCTCAATGGCATAATCAATCGCTCGAATCGCATCGGCAGTGGTTCCACTTCCGTCCCCATCTAAGAACTTAAGACTCATGATGGAGACCCTCTGAATCACTCCCGAGGTCCCTATCCCGTTTCCTCCGACAGCTCCAATCGTTCCTGCTGTGTGAGTGCCATGTCCATTGTCGTCATATGGCAATCCATCATTATGGACGAAATCAAATCCCACGATGTCGTTCTTCTCTCCCGGATTAGGATTCCTCCACACATTGAACGCCAAATCCTCATGATTATAGTCAATTCCCGTATCAATATCAGCCACCACGATCTCTTTGGATCCGCGAGTTACAGCCCAGGCCTCATTGGCACGAATCTTGGCCATGCCATAGTCACGACTCAAATCAGGATCTTTTAACGAAGGGATCACCTCAAGCGGTGGTTCCTGAAGTGCAGGCCGACTATCAGCCAGCTCCCCTGGCTTAGGCTGAGTTGCACTTTTTTTCTCGCAACCCGGGGGAAAACTCACCCCAGGAAACCAGCACTTCCCCAAAGCGGCAAGTGCAGGGGTGAAGTCAGGATCCTCTGATTCGTCTTCGATCGGAAGCACATGCAGAACGTAGTTGGGCTGAGCATATTCGACGAGCTCACTTTGACTGACCTCATGAATCGCGTCCTGAAGCTTAACCCCCTCATCCAAGATCCAGTGATCAAACCCAGTCATCACGCCCGAGAAGTGATTGGCACTTTTGACTCCCACAGTTTGGTAAAGTGCATTCACTTGAGCGCGCGTTCGGATCGCTCCGCTTTTGTACTTCACGATGAGCTCTCCTGGTTTAAAATCAGCGGCGCTCACACGACCCAGCCCAAAACTGAGACTGACCCCGAGAGTCAAACTCAAAAGCAAAGCCATCCTTGGTATCTGCATGATTCACTTCCCCTTTTGATTTAGCCTTCCATCTTTCTTAACTCAGGCAAAACTCAGTTCGCGCTCAATTCAGCCCACCCCCTAGTTTTATTTATTTACTGATAATTTGCAAATTTGACGCAGGAATTTATTTTTTTGCGCCCCTCTTGATTTCGGGATAAAAGAGTCTAAACTGCGAGCTCCCTTCAACACCCTCTCTTTTCAGAGAAACAGGATTTTTCGACCCCTCACTTCAAGTGAAGCCTAAGCCGATTCAGAACCAGCACAAGCTAAGTTCTTGTATTTATTTTTCTAATTTCATTTAACCCAAGACACGTTGCTCACGATCCACGATCCAGGACTCGCTTCATCAAAACCTAAAAGAAAGGGGCGAAATCCAAAATCTCACAAACCCTCATGGTATTGACTTTATCATGAGGATGACTTCAGGGCTGTCCGGTCTCACTCCGCAGGAAGTCCAGCCCATGCGACCGTAATAGCTCATCGCTCTTTTGTTGCTCGGACTCACCGATAGATAGGCTTTTTTAAAACCCCTCCGCCCCAAAAAAGACATAGCGTACGCGTCCAATGAATTAGAATAGCCCTTTCCTCGCATTTCAGGGATCAGGTAGCAAAGGTCAATGTAGCCGGCACTCGGATCCAGCTTAAACTGCCCTAGCTCCATTTGACCGACGAGCTGCTCGGAAAGCCAAATGTGTACCGCAGATTCCGGATCCTCTTTAATCATTCTCATCAAGGCATCCACATAATCACTTGGATTAAATCGCTTTGCATCACCGAAGCTGCAAATGAATGAATCTTCTCGAAAGCGCACTGCATGATCCAAGTCTTTCTCCCAGTTCACAGGCTTAAACTCAAGCGATGGAGATGTCATCTTTAAAAAGTAACATCAAAGTTCGCTCTCAGTCAGGCGGAATCGGGTACCGCACCTGTTTAAAAGCACGCCTGAACTTGTTTTTTTAAAGCTCAGGACAGGCTTGGGAATTTGGACGCTGGTACACCCTGAAATCCCCCTCAATCAACGAGGTCATCACCCAGCTGCCTGCTAGGTCATTTCGTCTTCGGCTCAATAAAAGTGCGGACCTTTCATCTACTGGGATCTCAGACGGATTCAAAACCCGCGTATCCCATGGCGTATACCAAGTTCCCATCGCCAAGCCCCACCAAAACGACGTCTCATCGGCAGAGAGATAAATCCGACGAATCCCTCCATGACAGGAGCTCGCCGCTCGTTTCAGCAACCTACGCTGAGGATCTTGATAATCCACCCCTTGTGTATGAATAGGAAAGGTGGCCAGAAGGAGGGTAACAAAAATCAGAAGAATAAAAAAAACCCTTGTAACTCCCTCCCTCCACTGTTCAGTCACCTGAGCAATGGAGACGGCACTGGCGATCGCGGCAAAGGGATAAAAGGGAACTAAGTAGTGTTCTAAGAAATGACCCGAAAGCGAAAAGCCCCCTAAAACCCCAAGAGATGCGAGAAGGGGAATCCAAGATGTGATTTTTTGCTCAAACAGGACGTTTCTAGCCCTGGTCTGTTTCACACAAATCACATAGATCGAATAAAAATAAACCAAGTTCCAGGGCCAGTACCCCTTAAACAAATTACGCATAGGAGCAAGCCAATCCAACCATCCTGAGTGCCCTCCCAGGCGCCCTTGGACCGACTCAATCCAATAATGCTCCAAATAATTCAGTCCGTCTCCCACATAAAGCCAAAGGGATAGAATCCAACCCAAGACAGTGAGCGCTAAAAAAAAACCTAAATTGACCTTCCTCGATCGCTTCACCACTCCCTGAGTGATCCAGCTTGCCATCAGTCCAAAAAACAGCAGCAGCGTCGGCATCCCTTTGGTTAAGAACCCTCCAGCCAGACAAACTCCCTGCAGAGGACCCCAAATCCAAGGCTTACTTTTGGGATTGAAGGATTGAAGCAAGAGCCATCCCCCCAGAATCAGCCAGAAGGCCAAAAAACCATCTAAAAGCGGGCTCGGCGCATACTTGATAAAACGGGTCGAAGTTAAAAGAATCAAGCCCGAAAGAAAACCTCCCCATGAACTCTGAGCCGCCTGAGAGCCCCAAAAAATGGTCATCAGAAGAGTCCCCAGGGAAAAAAGATACGGAAGAATCTTCGCGGTCCACTCGTTGGCGACACCCGTGATTTTAAACACCCCCGCAAGAAGCCACATCACCAGAGGCGGATGTTGATAGAAATTCTCATACCCCTGCGAAGAATAATGGAGAGTTTTCCAGTCTTGATGAATGAGGATCCGTCGAGCCAACCCCGCATAAGTCATGGCGTCCATTCCAAATTCAGCTTCCCAAGAGACTCCCCAAAACAGCAGGATACTGAGCCAAATCAGGCCCCAAGTTGTTTTATGGGATGAGTGAGTCGTCAACATTTCCGTACGTTACCCTAAAAATGGGATCGAGAAAAGCATCGGACGATTCGCGGGTGACTTTTTGGATCCTAGGCCTTGTAGGTGAAAAGCCCCCCTGACGCGAGAATGTCAGCGACAACACTCACTCACACGATCGATCGAAACCTCGGGTATTTTCTAGGAAAAACAGGAGAACCGGAGGGAAGGAAAAAAAATAGCCCCTTTTTTTCAAAAGAGGCTATTTCACCCATTCATTTGACTGCTAAGCACCTGAACCTTCCCGCTCAGGGCTTGGTTTGTGAGCTAAATTTCTGGCTCCTGAGCTCTTCTGAGATACGCAGGCGGAACATACTGATCATCCGTTAGGTTGGTGATTCCCAGTTTTTGCGCAATCAAACGAGCCCGAGCCAATTCTCCTGTCTCAGCGCCCACGCCTGGATTCAAGGTCGGAGGAACCGGCGGGATGGCTGAAAGACCCTGAGGCTCATGAGCATGAGCGGAGCCCGCTTGAAGCAAAGGATCCGCTGAGGCTGCACTGAAAGATACCCCTGGCTGAGACTCCGCGACAACTGAAGCTCCTGTGGGAGAGGAGTTCAATGCCGCAGGAGGCGCAGGCGGCATCACTTGAGCTGAGGAATTCGCAGAGGCCTCTGAATTCACGGCATATTGAGGCGGAACAAAAACAGAGGAGCTCGTTTTTTCCTTCACTCTTTCAGGCTGCTGCGCGGCTCGAATGCTATTGCCCAACCCTGTTGCAATCACCGTGACTTTCACACGGTCTTTAAACGCTTCATCAATCACCGTACCAAAGATGATTTCTGCATCCTCATGAGCCGCTTCCATAATCAGCGTAGTCGCCTCATTGACTTCATGAATCTTCAGAGTCTCTCCACCCGTAATATTAATGATGATCCCTGTTGCGCCATCAATGGAGACATCCTCAAGCAGAGGGCTGGAAATAGCGTTGGTCGCAGCCTCCACCGCGCGGTGCTCTCCATCCCCGTAACCGATCCCCATAAGGGCAAGGCCCTTATTCTGCATAATCGTCTTAACGTCGGCAAAGTCACTGTTGATCAGACCGGTGTGATTGATCAAATCAGAAATCCCCTGCACTGCATTGAGTAAAACTTCATCAGCTTTTTTAAATGCATCCACCATCGACAACGTAGCGCCTGAAATCGCAAGAAGTCTCTGGTTTGGAATTGTAATGAGCGAGTCCACACTCTCTCTTAAGCAGTTCATCCCCTGCTCAGCGTGCTTCATTCTCTTACGACCTTCAAAAAGAAACGGTTTAGTCACCACACCCACCGTTAAAGCACCCACTTCTTTTGCAATTTTTGCAAATACAGGTGCGGCTCCTGTTCCCGTGCCACCGCCCATACCGGCAGTGATGAAAACCATGTCTGAGCCCGAGAGGAGGTCTGAGATTTTTGCGTAATCTTCTAAAGCAGCATTTCGTCCCACTTCGGGATTCGCTCCGGCTCCAAGCCCTTTGGTCAACTCTTGGCCGATCGCAAGTTTCACAGGAGCCAAAGAAGCATCCAACGCCTGCCGATCGGTGTTCGCCGTTATAAATTCAACGCCCTCAAGCCCCGTGCGAATCATGGTATTCACTGCGTTGCAACCACTCCCCCCGACCCCAACTACTTTTATTTTTGCGCCTTGAGCAACCAACTGATTGATATCAAACATATTTTAAATTACCCTTCTGTATTAGAATTTTCAAAACCACTTCCCCGGCAGGATTTCTTCGTTTACACAGGATTGATAGGCAAAAATTTCCTCTCTCTTAAATTCTAAGAACGAGGAACTGATTTGACAACAATCTTTTTATCTCCATCCACCCATATTTGACGAACGGGTAAAGAATAGTCGGATAAATATTGAACAACCGATGAAAGCTGCTCTAGACGTGAGAGTAATTTTCCGTCAATTTCTTGACCAAAATCAACTAGAGTTCGATAACGGCTTCCACTTACAGGAAGCAAGGGACTCATTTGTTTTTTTGTATTCAGCATTTTACTTTTCAAGGCGCCATAACTCATGGTTGCTCGGAAGCCTCGATCTCGATCATAATCTATGGAAGTGAGCTCAGCCCGTTTCCCAATCGAAGCCATCTCCCATTGCTTCATCAATAACAGCGCTTTTGCAACCACTTCAGGATCTTTGAGGCACCCCATCAAAACAGGATACGGTTTGAGCTGAGCGAGCGGTATGGGACCAAAAGTTGCTCCACTCTCATCCATGTACCTTAAATCATGCCCACCGTCTGAGAAGACAGCAACGGGCTTTCTCAGACGGACATCCAAGATGAGGCGATGAGGAAAACCTCGAATGACTTTCACTTGAGAGACCCATGGATGCGACTGAAGACGACGCTCCAACTCGACTACTCCAATTTGAAACAGAGAAACTTCGTGAAGAGGAACGGCTGAAAGCTCAATGAGGTCAGATTCAGACACAAAGGCAGTTGAAACCTCTGCACCCTGAGGAATCCCTCTGACCTCAATCGCATGAATCGTAAAAATCGAGAGATGAAAAATTGCTCTCAGACTCAGCCCCATGAGAATCAGACTTCCCACTAGACCTGCACGCATGAGTTTTTTACAATGGAAGTGAACCATAGGTCTTGATTCTACCTGTTGGACAAAAGATGTGCGAGAGCATATCTTAGGGAGATCAGAGAACGGACCCAAAAGAGGTGCAAAAAGGCCATCATGAATAAAAACGATCGCGCAACCTGGCTAGGCTTCCTGCAACTGCTTTGCTGCACATTTTTCTTCTCCCTTTCTGAAGCGGCTGAGCTTCCTTTAAAGGCTGTAGAGGAAAAATCAGTTTCAACTGAGGCCGGAGTGAAACCTTTGGTTGGGGATTTTAAAGTGACCACGTTCCATCTGGCCAATGGACTGAAGATCCTAGTTCTGGAAGATCACGCATCTCCCACTTTTGCTTATCAAACCTGGTTCAAGGTGGGCTCAAAAGACGAACAAGTGGGGAAGACGGGCCTCGCCCATTTCTTTGAACACATGATGTTCAAAGGAACTAAGAATTACAAGGCAGGCGAATTTGATCGTCTTTTAGAAAAGGCAGGGGTTTTAGGAGAAAATGCGTTTACTTCTCATGACTACACGGCCTACGTGCAGGAACTCCCCAAAGATCAACTTGAGCTCGTCATGAAGCTTGAGTCCGATCGAATGACCCAGCTTGTGATTGACGAAAAGGGATTTAAAACCGAGCGAGAGGTCGTTCAAAACGAGCGTCGACTGAGAACTGAAAATAGTCAGGATGGAACACTTGAGGAAAGTCTTTTTGATCTAGCTTTTAAACGACACCCCTATCACTGGCCTGTGATCGGCTATGAGAAGGACTTAAACGCAATGCGTCCAGCCGATGCGATGGCGTTTTACCGGAGGTTCTATAGTCCAGCCCATGCCACCGTAGTGGTCGTAGGAGACGTGAACACCCAGGACGTGCTCAAACTTGCTCAGAAGTATTACGGATCTGTGGATGCGGAGGTGGATCTTCCGCACTTTGTTCCTAAAGAACCTCCTCAGATGGCTTTTAGAAAAAAGGAACTCAAGCTCAACATCGAGCTTGAGAAAATCTTAATGGGCTACCACTCGCCTCAAGCCCAAAGCCCGGACACTGCCGCTCTGGAGGTCTTACAAAACCTCTTAGCAGGCAGTAAGAGCAGCCGCCTGAATCAAGCCCTTGTGGAGACAGGCATCGCAAGCGCTGTGGATTGTGGAAACTATGGAAATAAAGACCCATCGTTATTCGTGATTTCTGCCACCCTGCAACAAGGAAAACGAGCTGAGCAGGCGGAGAAGGTGATTTTAAATGAGTTGTCGGTTCTTCAAACCTCGCTCATCTCAACCCAGGAACTGCAAAAGGCTAAGAACAAGTTCAACTTTAGCTTCTACGAGGGATTGAGCTCGAACTTCTCAAAAGCCATGTTCTTAGGACACCATGAAACGCTTCACGGAGATTTTCAGGCGGGGCTTCAGCTGCAAAAAGCCGTCGACGCACTCAAACCTCGTGATATTCAGCGCGTTGCTCAACGCTACTTTCAGCCCCGCGAACGCACCGTGATCGTTGGGACCCCAAAGCTTGAGAATCGTCTCAAAAAGAAAGGATCTCGAACATGAAACCCTGGGTGCTGACACTACTGGGATATCTCTGTTTCCTGAGCGCCACTTTAGGCCACGCTCTTGAAGTCGACTTTGAGAAGAATTCAAATTTACCTCTAGTCTACCTCAATGTGGTGCTCAACCATGGATCGGTGAAAGACCCCCAGGGGCAAATGGGTCTCACCAACTTCATGGGGGAGATGCTCCTTCGGGGCACACGCTCGAAGAATAAAGCACAAATCGATCAAGCTTTAGATCAATGGGGAGCCAAGCTTGAGGTGGAGACCCGAGCTGAGGCATTGATTTTCAGGGGAGCTGTCCTCTCGAGTCAACTGAACCCTTTCTTAAGCCTTCTACGCGAACTCCTGACGGAGCCCTCTTTCCCACAACTGGAGATCGATAAACTCAAGGCTGAAATCATCGCGGGAATCCAAGAGGAAAAAGGCCACGACTCCAGCTTGGCCACACGAAGCTTCACTCAATTCCTCTTTCAAGACCACCCCTACGGCCGCTCCGTTTTGGGAAGAACCCCAGACATTGAATCCATGACAAGAGAGCAAGTGCTCGCTCATCACCGGGCCCTTTTAAAAGAGGACTCTCTTTTCATTCTCGGCTCAGGCGACTCTCCTGTGGAACCCATCCAAGCTTGGGCAAAAACCCTAGGCGAGAGTCTGCAAAAACTCCTCAGTACGCCTACCCCTCAAACCCCAAACACAACAGCATCTTTAGGACTCACCACTCCCCTGGGGCGCCCTGAGAACGCACAAACAAGACGACTTTTAATCATCGATAAACCGGATCGCACTCAAACCCAGATCCACATCGGACAAATTGGAGTGAAGATGACGGATCCTGATTTCTTCAGCCTTTACTTGGGCAATCATGCCTTTGGCGGACCCTCCTTTTCCTCCACTTTAATGGAGGAGATTCGAGTGAAGCGCGGCTGGAGCTATGGGGTTTCCAGCCAATTTCGACACGGAACAGAACCCCGCTCATGGATCGTGCACCTGTACCCTGCCCAAGCGGATGCAGCAGCAGCCCTCAAACACTCCCTTCAGCTCATTTCCCAGCTGAAAGAGCATGGACTCACGCCCCAGCAGTTTGAGTTTGCCCAGCAAAGCCTCATCCAGAGCTCGGGATTCACCTACAACACGCCTAAAAAGCGGGTTGAAAATAAGATCTTGGAGAAAACTCTCAAGCTTCCAACAGGCTTCATGCAGTCGTTTGCCTCTGAACTCAGGAAGCTCACTCTCCCTCAGGTCAATCAGGCGCTGAACCACTTCTTAAAACCCGATCAACTTGCCATCTCAGTGCTTGCTACCTCAAAAAAACTCAGAGCCGCTTTGATTCAAGCCTCAGGCGTACAACCCAAAGAGGTGAAAGAGGTTTTATTCTCAAAAGAATAAAAAGCTAGATATAGATCACTTCTTGTTGAAGCGTAATGCCAAGCTCCGTCTGAGCCCGCATCTTGGCCAATTCAATGAGAGCTCGGACATCTTTGGCTTGAGCACCTCCGAGATTAATAATAAAATTGCTGTGCTTGGGAGAAAACTGAGCCTGTCCAATTTGATGGCCTCTTAAACCCAAACGATCCACCACTTGCCAAGCCGAGAGTCCAGATTCTTTTGGGTTTTTAAAGACACTTCCGCAGGAGGGGTAGTCCACGGGCTGAGTGCTTTTTCGTCTGCGAAGCATCTCATCGATCCGCTGCTGCACGAGCGCTGGCTCATCCCTCTGCACTTCCCAAACCACGGAGTACACCACGGAGTCTACCGGAAGAAACCGATGCGAGCGATACTCAAAGCGAAGCTGATCGCCCACATAAACCTCAGGCTCCGATTGAAACTCCCCTAAACGGTAGGCCACTACCTTGCGAATCCGACTTTGAGCCTCACCCAGATGCGTGCCTGCATTCATCACCACAGCACCACCTACGGAACCCGGTACCCCCGAGAGAAACTCAAGCCCACCCCAGCCCTCTTGAGCGGCTCGCCTTAAAAGCGTGGAATTGGCCACACTTGCTCCTGTTAGAATCTCGGTTGCACCGAGGCCTGGGTCGTCTTTTTGGAATTGAGGTTCAATTTTTAAATTCAGTCGATGCAACCGAATAACGAGCCCTGCAAACCCCTCGTCACTGGCTAAAACGTTGGAGCCCAAACCCAAGACTAAAAAGCGAACCCCTGAGTTTTCAATCCCTTGAGCAAGCCACTGCAGATCAGAAACTGAAGTCGGTATAGCAAGTAGCCGAGCCGGTCCACCAATCCGATAATACGTGTGCTTGGACAGCGGCTCATTCCACCTGAGCTCTCCCCGAAAACCCTCCGGATTTTTCCAAAAGCGACTCTCATCCCACGAAGTCATCCGGATTTCATCCGCAAGGCTGTCAGCTGATCGGGAAGCTTCGTTATGGATCCAGCCCCTAAACACAGGATTAAATCCCCATCCTTAAAAAGCCCACTTAATAGGGTTTCTGTGTTCTTTAAATCCCCCCCATAGAGCACAACTTGATCCGCCCGAGCCAAGCGTTGAATCTCCTCGGCCAAGCCCTGAGCACTCACTCCAGGAATGGGCTCCTCCCCTGCGGGGTAGATATCCGTTAAAATCACCACATCCGATCGAACGAAGGAGGACAAAAACCCATCATGACAGTGAAGTGTTCGACTGTAACGATGCGGCTGAAACACACTGATGATTCGTCCTTTCCAAAATCGCCGAGCCGCCTCTAAAGTAGCCATCAGCTCAGTGGGATGGTGAGCGTAATCATCCACAATCGCCCGATGCCGCAGCTCATCGGAGTAACGAATGTCGAATCGGCGCTTCACTCCTTGAAACTCAGCTAAACCCTGAGCAATTTTAGGGATCTCCACCTCAAGCTTTAGGGCCACTAAAATGCAAGCCAGAGCGTTAAGAACATTGTGCTGCCCGGGCACCTTGAGCTGGAACTGACCGAGGCATTGGTGGGCCCCGCTCGGTTCTTTCCTCACCACTTCAAACGTGGAGCCTAACCCCTGGTACTCAATCTTGCGCGCAAACAGATCACACTCCTCAGAGAGTCCATAGGTTTGATACGGCTTACTCCACCGACTCATGCAGCGCTTGACTCCTGGATCATCTCCACAAATCACAGCCAGACCATAAAAAGGCAGCTGACTGACCAGCTCGACAAACGCGTCTTCTACAGCACTGAGGCTCCCAAAGTGATCCAAATGATCGTTGTCAATATTAGTAATAATTCCGATGGTCGCAGGCAGATGCAGGAACGAACCATCGCTCTCATCGGCTTCAGCCACCACAATTTCCCCTCGACCCAGCTTGGCATTGCCCCCCAAGGAGTCCACTTTGCCGCCAATCACAAGCGTCGGATCAAGCCCAGCTGAGGTTAAGACGGTGGATAAAAGAGAGGTGGTGGTGGTTTTTCCATGACTTCCCGCCACGGCAATACCCACCTTACCTCTCATCAACTCACCCAACATTTCTGCTCGAGGAATAATAGGAATCCGCCTGGCCTTGGCCTCCACCACCTCTGGATTATCCGGCTTCACGGCTGAAGAAATGACCACCACGTTGGCTGAACCCACGTGGTCCTTACTGTGGCCTTGAAAGACCCGCGCACCTAACTGGGCTAGGCGCTTGGTGGTTTCTGACTCACTCCAATCAGATCCGCTGACTTGATATCCCTGGTTTAAGAACACCTCGGCAATCCCACTCATGCCAATGCCACCGATTCCTACAAAATGAAGCCAGGTTTCTTCTTTTCTAAACATACAGATGCTCTACAATATCCCGAGCCGCATGTGGACGATAAAATTCAAGCACACGTCGCTCCATGGCTGCAATCTGATCCGGACGAGTCATGAGATCCTGAATCAACTGAGCCAGACTCGCTCCGGAGCCCACTCTCTGATCCATCAGTTGAGCAGCACCGGCTTGAACATAGGCACAGGCATTTTTACTCTGATGATCATCGGCTGCTGTCGGCAATGGAACTAAAATCGCAGCTCGTCCTACGGCTGCAATCTCGGCCAATGTGGAGGCTCCTGAACGACAGACCAGAAGGGACGCCTGAGCATAGGCACTGGGCATGTCTTCAATGAACTTCTCCACGCAAGAGTCCATGCCTGCGGCTTGATGCGCTTTTAAAACCTCCTCAAAATCCGCCTGCCCACTTTGATGAATGAAACGAATGGAACGTTTCACTTGCTTCAGTTCGGGCAGAGCCTCTAACACTAAACGATTCACTCCTCTGGCCCCCTGACTGCCCCCAAAAACAAAGATCGTAAAGGGATCTCTCGGCGCAGAAGGCAGCTGTTTCATCGATGATCGAATGGGATTGCCCGTAAAAATAACTTTTTTACCCAAAAACTGTGGCTCCATCCCCGGAAAAGCCGTGAAAACCGAATCCACCACGCGCCCTAAAAGACGATTGGTCAAGCCCACCACCGAGTTTTGCTCCAAGATCGCCACCTGGCAATTTAACAGACCCAGCTTTTTGAGAAGCGCCGCCATCAGCACCAACGGTCCAGAGCTATACCCTCCCACGCCCAGCACAGCGTGGGGTCGAAACTGAAATAGAATCTGAAGCGACACCACCATTGCCCAGGGGATCTCAAACAGCGTCTTCAGCTGACGCGTCACCTTCACGCGATTCAAAGAACCCACGCGAAGCAATCGGAGCGCAAACGGGGTTTTTGGCACGAGTCTTTCCTCAATCCCCCCCCGCGCTCCCACAAAGAGCACACTGGAGGAGCTTTGGGCCTTTTGAGCCCACCCCTCTGCAATGGCCCCCCCGGCTAGAACATGGCCTCCGGTTCCCCCGCCTGCCCCCAATAACTTTTTTTGCTGAAGCGTTTGCATCTGGGCCCTCTATCCTTCCGTACTCCGAGCAATACTGAGTAAAACGCCCACCGCAAATAAATCCACCACCAGAGCGGAGCCCCCGTAGCTTAAAAACGGCAAGGCAAGGCCCTTGGTGGGTAAGAGCCCAAACACGACAGCCGCATTGACAAACCCCTGAAAACTCAGCGCCAGGGTAATTCCTGTGGCCAGAAGCATCCCAAAACGATCTTGCTTTTTCCGTTGGCAGTTCCAGGCAATATTGAGTCCCTTAAACATCAAGTAGAGATAAGCAAAAACAACGGTAAAAACCCCCAGAAAACCCAACTCCTCCCCAATCACCGAGAAGATAAAATCATTGTGAGCCTCAGGCAGATAAAAGAGCTTCTCCCGACTGTTGCCTAAACCCACCCCAAACAACCCTCCATTATGGAGGCCCACAAAGGACTGAAGGATTTGAAACCCCTTGCCTGCGGGATCTTGCCAAGGGTCCCAAAACGTTCGGATACGAGCCCTTCGGTACTCACTTCCAAAGGCCACCAGAAGCGCACCCACTGCGATGGGAAAAAAAACAGCAAACAGGGCTCGAGGACGCACCCCGGAAACAAAGACCATAAAAAACAAAACTAAGGCGATAATCACCGTTGTTCCGAAATCAGGCTGAATGAGGAGCAGAAAAAAAGCAGGCAGAAACAATAAGGCCTCTCCGATTCGCTTCGGATCGGAAAAGCGAGACCAGCTCAGTGGGCTCTCTAAAAAACGGGCCCCAAAGAAGATCATCGCAAACTTCGCCAGCTCCGCTGGCTGAAAACGAACGGGACCCAACTTCAACCACCGCTGCGCTCCTCCCACCTTATGCCCCACGCCGGGCAAGAGCACCAGGAAGAGAAGAAAAACCGCACCGGCTAAGACGGAGGGAGCGTGCTTCCTCCAGAGGCCATAGTCCATCTGAATTGCACCGGCCATGGCTAAAAAACCTAAAATGGCAAAAAGAAGCTGCTTGCGAATCAAAGCAAAGCCGTTCCCACTTCTTTCCTGCGCTAAGATGAACGAGGAGCTGTAAACCATGATGAGTCCAAAAACGACCATGGCTAGAACTAGAAAAAAAAGCTTCCAGTCGATTTTCCAACTCCGATTCGGCCAAAAGCTCTGTTTGAAGTGGGTCAGAGAGTCCCTCCTCCTGCAAACCCTTGAGCGCTTCTCCTCTTAAAGCTGGGAGACGAGTTTCTTGAAATAATTGCCCCGCTCTTCGTAGTTTTTAAACATATCATAGCTTGCGCAACCCGGGGACAGAAGAATGATGTCTCCGCTTCTGGACTTTTGATAGCTGAGCAGAATTGCCTCCTCGAAAGTACCCACCAGGTAGGTTTCAGCGTAATCACCAATGGCTCGATTGATTTTTTCTTTCGCCTCACCTAAGAGGACTAAAATCTTACACTTCCTCTTCACCAGGTCCACCAGAGGAGTGAAATCTGCGTTCTTATCCTTCCCCCCTGCAATTAAAATGATCGGGTTTGAGGAAAACGACGCCAAGCTCTTTTGAACACTCATGACGTTCGTGCCTTTGGAGTCATTGAAGAAAAAGACCCCATCTTTTTTTCGCACAAACTCCAGGCGATGATTCACTCCTTTGAACTGCTGAATGACCGATTGAATGGCTCCATCGCTCACGTCCATAGCCTTAGCCAAGCAAATAGCGGCCATGAGATTCTCTTTATTATGCTCTCCAAACAATCGAAAGGAGGAGAGATCAAAGACCGATTCTTGGCCCTTGCTTCTAAAAATGACCTTCTTCGTCAGAGAGTTGAAATAGGCTCCCCGAAAGTTCTCCGCAAAAGTGCCACCCACTTTCATGGGATCACCCTTCATAAACCAGAGCACTTGACCGGGCGATTCTGCTTCAAACTGAGCCACATTGGGGTTGTCCCAGTTGAGCACCACAAAGCTCTGTGAATTGCAGGCTCGAAGCAAACGCTTCTTGGCGTTTCCATACGAGTGCAGGTCGCCGTAGCGATCTAGGTGATCCTCTTCGAGATTGGTAAAAACGGCCCCTGCGACTTTTAAATTCTCGGTGAGCTCGAGTTGAAAGCTCGACAGCTCAGCGACCACCACATCGGCTTTTTGACCCTGAGTCACGTAATCCAAGAGGGGCTGTCCAATGTTTCCTCCCACAAATACTGATTTTCCATCGGCCTTGAACATCTCACCGATGAGCGTCGTGGTGGTGGTTTTCCCATTGGTTCCCGTGATAGCCAAAATTGGCTGCTGAATCTCTAAAGCCGCAAGCTCAATCTCATTGGTGATCGGGGTCTGCCTCTGACGAGCTTCCTCTAAACCTTTGATGCTCAGAGGCACTCCTGGACTCAGGACAATGAGATCGGCAACTGGAAACGGTTTATTCGCGGGATACCCGAGCTCATACTCGATGGGAAGCCCGGCACAGGCGTCCAAGGAATCGGCCAGCTCATTTTTTTGCTTCGAATCGGCGACCAGCACTCGGGCGCCGTTTTTACACATGTACTTGGCAACGGCGACCCCTGAGATGCCGAAGCCAACAATTAAAACTTTTTTACCTTGATACTTGCTCATCATGAATTCACGTTTCCTCTACCTTAATTTCAAAGTCGAGAGAGTAAATAGGGCCAATAAAATCGAGATGATCCAAAATCTCACAATAATTTTAGGCTCAGCCCACCCTTTTAGCTCAAAATGATGATGAATGGGCGCCATTCTTAAGACCCTTTTCCCTGTCATCTTAAAAGACGTCACCTGTGCCATCACCGAGAGGGCTTCAATTACGAAAATTCCCCCACAAAGTGCAAGCAAGATTTCATTTTTTGTGATCACGGCAACGACAGCCAAGGCTGCACCTAAAGCCAACGACCCCACATCCCCCATAAAAACTTGAGCAGGATAGGTATTAATCCATAAAATGCCCTAGCACGAAGCCGCAACTGAGCCACAGAATACGGCTAACTCCCCTGCCCCGGGCACATAGGGAATTTGAAGGTACTCGGCAATCTTCACATGCCCTGCGCAATAAGCGAGCACGAGAAACGTGACTGAAGTGGTGATGGTGGGACCCACAGCAAGGCCATCGAGACCATCGGTTAGGTTGACCGCATTGGAAGCACCCACGATCACGAACGTAGCAAAGGGCACAAAAAATAGACCCAGATAAAAAGACCAATCCTTAAAGAACGGGAACTTTAAAACCGGGGGCGTATCGCGAGTGACGTAAATCACGTAAGCGGCCACCAAGGCCACCAGCGTTTGACTCACAATCTTCTGACGACTGGAGAGGCCCTTGGAGTTTTTTTGAATCACTTTTCGGTAATCGTCAACATACCCAATGAGACCAAACAAAATCGTGGTCACTAGAGCAATCCATACGCTCTTATTTCCCAGATCCGACCAAAGCAGAGTCGGCAGAACGATCCCAAAGAGAATTAACCCCCCTCCCATCGTGGGTGTACCTTTTTTCGAGAGATGGCTTTTGGGTCCGTCATCCCGAATGGACTGCCCCATTTGCTTTCTCTGAAGGAAGCGAATGAAGGAGGGGCCCATGAGCATGCAGATCAAAAGACTCGTGATGCTGGCACCGAAACTCCGAAAGGTGATGTACTTAAACACATGAAGCACTGAGTACTTCGCATGAAGCGGATAGAGAAATTGAAAGAGCATCTCCGAATGCTACAGATTTTTAAAAGCCGGTGTCAAGAGTTTACCACACGTGCGGGTCTGCTGAAGTCCCCAACGCCTCAGCCCTGGGTTGGCTCTTTTTGCTCAAAGGCCCAGGCTGCCACCTCTCGATCATCAAAGTGCACCCGTGTTGTGCCCATGATTTGATAGGTTTCATGGCCTTTTCCTGCAATCACCACTAGATCTCCGGGTCGGGCCAAGCAAGCGGCTTTTAAAATGGCCGTTTTTCGATCCACCTCAACACTCACATGCGAATGCCCCGTCATTCCCGCCAAAATCTCATCCATAATGGCCTGAGGATCTTCGGTTCGAGGGTTATCCGAAGTCACAAAGACCCAATCCGAATTTTCAGCTGCGATCCTCCCCATGAGCGGCCGTTTTTTTCGGTCTCGATCCCCGCCACACCCAAAAACCGTGATGAGGCGGTTTCCCCCCCGCAAAAGAGATAACGTTTTGAGCACCTTCTCTAAAGCATCGGGCTTATGAGCATAATCCACCCAAACATGAATATCCCGAGCATTGGGGACTCGCTCTAAACGCCCAGGGACCCCTTTGAGGTCTCGGATTCCCCGCTCAATGCAGGGGATGGAGATTTGGAGGGCCAAAGCAAGCGTCACGGCAGCTGATAGGTTGGACCCATTAAATTGCCCCGTAAACGACGACTCCACTTTCACAGGACCCAGCTGCCCTGAGATCCCACTGGGGCTCACCTGCAAAGCGTGCTGAGGTAAAAACGCACTGTGGGGAGCGGCAAGAGTGCGAAGGAGGCGATGGCCGTGTTCATCTTCTGAATTGATGGCCATGACAGGCTTTTTCCCCCGAGACTGAGAAAACTTCATGCACTCAGTGAACAAAAGGGCCTTGGACTGAAAGTAATCCTCCAAGTCAGGATGAAAATCCAAGTGCTCAGGCGAGAGATTAGTAAACACCACGCCATCAAAAGCCACGGATGCCACTCGTTTTTGCTTTAAAGCATGAGAGGACACCTCCATCACCACGGCGGTGCAGCCTGCGTTTTTCATCTCCGCCAAAAGACCTTGAAGCTCTGCTGCGCCCGGGGTGGTGTGCGTGGAAGGAAGGACTTGGTTGCCCACACGAAAGTGAATGGTTCCAATGATTCCCACACGATGCCCCGCTGCCGCTAAAATGGACTCCAGAATAAAAGTGGTGGTGGTTTTTCCACTCGTTCCGGTGACTCCGAGCACCAAAAGCCCATCGGAGGGATGATGAAAAAATTGAGCGGCCAAGGCTGCTAAGGCCTCCCTACTATCGGAAACCTGGAGATAGACTCCCTTGAGCTGCGAAGAGGGCATGGGTTGCTCACCGACCACAAAAACGGCGCCTTTTTCTAAAGCTAAATCGATGAATTGATGTCCATCCTGAGTGCCCCCACAAATGGCCACAAACACACTGCCTGGCTTCACTTCTCTTGAATCAGAGGTCACGCCTGTGACCTGAGCAGAGCCATGCAAAAGGGCTTGCCTGCTGGGATCTTGAGGAGAAAGGATTTCTTTCGGTAAGAGCGCCAGGAGTTGAACTAACGTGAGTTGAGTCAATTGAGGTTTCAGCATAAATCTCCTTGAGACGGGCAAGAGGACTACCGCTCCTCTTAGGCCTAGCATCAAGGTTCTGAAAACACCAGTCGAACTCGACTTCTTTTGGAGAGCCGCTGACCGGCCATCGGCGTCTGTGAAGCAACCATCCCCATCCCCTTCATCTCCAGGGCAAAGGGATAGCCCTGAAGCACTTCCAGCACCTCTTTGGGTGAAAGCCCTTGGAGATCGGGCATGACCCATTGACTCAGTTTGACGTCCTCAGTCTGGGGCACGGGAACGACTCGAGGCAGAGATCCGCCTAAGCTCAGCGAGTCCCCCTTGGTCAACGACGCCTGCTGCACCGAGGCTTGGGTCCAATGAAGTTCATCCTGGGTCATCCCCCCGGATGAACGCAGAGCAGACAGAGAGGCACTGGCCAACTTCACGGGCTTCACCGACAGCTCAGGCTCGTGCTCCGCAGGCAAGCTGTAGCGATGAATGAGCGCACTGAGCACCTCTTTAAACAAGGGCACTGCTGTTTCGGATGCATAGTAGACGCCTTTGGGCTCATTTAAGGCTGTGAAGATCACCAGCGAAGAGTCCAAACCCACCGGAAAACCAATGAACGAGGACACGTATTGATCATGGGAGTATTTCCCGGAGTGAGGATCGACCACCTGAGCGGTTCCTGTCTTTCCCGCAATTCGGTAGCCAGGCATTGCCGCTTTTTGTGCCGTGCCTCCGCTTTGAGTGACGGACTCCAAGGCCTCCACCACAGCTTGAGTGACCTGAGGCGAGAGAACCTGCTTTTTTAAAGGGGACAGCGCAAGAGCCCCTGGTTTTTCATCCTTGGACTGAGCCTCTGCTTGGATCAAATGGGGCTCCACTAAAAAGCCCCCATTGGCAAACACGGCATAGGCCTTCAGCATCTGCATCGGGGTCACCAGCAGGCCCTGACCAAAGCCAATGTTTGCTAGCGTTAAAGGCTGCCAATCTTTTTTGGGCGGGATTCGGCCTGAAATCTCACCCGGAAACCCTGATCCGGTTTTTGCGCCCAAGCCAAAGGCTCTTAAAACCTGCAAGTAACGCTCTGCTCCGACTTTTAAGGCCAACTTTGCAGCTCCCACATTGCTGGAGACTTGGATGATTTTTTTTAAGCTGATCCACTCAAATTTTTCATGCGCCTCGGCTTCTGAAATCCTCCGTTTTTGTAAAATGAAACTCCCTTTTTCTCCCCACAACTCATCACTGAGCTTCATTCCACTTGAGAGGGCCGCAGCAAGAAGTAAGGGTTTCATCGTGGATCCCGGCTCGTAGCCATCGGTCAACACGCGGTTTCGGCGACGATCCAGGGGAATTCCCTTTTGATTGGGATCAAACGTGGGCTCATTGGCCAAAGCCAACAGGTCACCGGATTGGGCATCCATCACCATCACGGATCCCCCTTTGGCTCCCGTTTTTCGAACTGCCTCAGAGAGGAGTCTCTCAATTTCATACTGAAGAACCGAGTCCAAGGTCAGACTCACACTTTGGCCATCGGTGAGTTGAGATGCGGCTTTTGCATCAATGAAAGTTGGCCGACCCAAGGCATCTTTAATGGCCGAAACACTGAGGATTTTTCCCTTCAATCGCTCATTTTGCCAAAGCTCAACTCCTTCTAATCCATCTGAATCCACATTTACGTCGCCTAAAACATGCGCGGCAAGGGAGGCATGGGGGTAAACTCGCTTACTTTCCTTGACTAACCACAAGCCTTCGAGCAGATCATCATTCGATTCAACGCGTGAGAGTTTTTTAAACGCCCTGAGATCCGCCTCGCTCAACTGCCGTTTGATCCAAACAAACTCCCGAGGCTCACTGAGCTTCTCCATCAATCGTGAGGAGCTCGAGCGAAGTGCCTTGGCTAAAAGGGGCGCTAAGATCCAGCGCTTTCGGATCTTAGTAGGATTGGCTGCTAAACTATAGGAATCCACACTCACGGCAAGACGCTCCCCGTTTCGATCGAAAATGACGCCTCGACGGGGCTGAACCAAGGATTGAGCATGGTACTGACGAGAAGCCATGGCTTCTAACCGGGGATGTTTCATCAGCTGAATGAAAATAGCACGCCCGAGGATCAAGCAGGTGAAGACCGCCCCAATGGCTAAGGTGACCACCAAGCGTTTTCGGATCGAATCATCAGGGAAAATCTGAGCCTCCACCTTAGGTTCCATGAAGGGCTTCTTTCGACTGGGTCATGCGAATGACCTGATCCATTCGCGGCTGCAGAAGACCAAACTTCCGCCGAGCCAAGGCTTCTAAATGCTTCGGAGACTTCAGACTCGAGAGCTTCACTTGCAACAGTTCTGAATCTTGCTTGGTTTGCTCCATTTTTCTATGCATCTCATTGATGGCATAGGTGGTTCGAATGATATGGAGTCGAATCCACACGCTCCCAATTGCAAAAACCACTAAAGCAAAGACCACCCAGATTGGAAGAATTCTGCTCACCATGAGTTTTATTCTATCTGAACCCAAAAATGGCGCAATCTCCGTCTCATCACGGAAGCGCAAGAGCCCACCCCAAACCACCCACCCTTCTTAGTCCCTAAAGCAGAAAAAAGAGGAACGAAGGGAAAAAAACCACACCCCCTCTTGGCGCGCTCAATGGCCCAAACTTGTCACACGACTCGTTCTGCGATCCTGAGCTTCGCACTTCGAGCTCGGGAATTTGATCGAATCTCAGCCTCATCGGGCTGAATCGGCTTTTTCGTCAGGCTCTGAAACTGAGATTCTTGTTTGAAGTAAACCTTCACCCGGCGATCCTCAAGTGAGTGAAAACTGATGATGGCCGCACGCCCTCCAACCACCACCTGAGGAAGACCTCGACTTAAGAGCTGATCGAGTTGTTCTAACTCCTGGTTCACCGCAATTCGAAGCGCTTGGAAGGTTCGAGTTGCAACGTGAATCCGCCCGTGCCTGGCTCCCGGGGGAATGGCACGAACGATCACCTCCACGAGGGCTTGAGTGGTGGTGGGGAGCTCTCCTAACCTTCTTCTCTCCACAATGGCCCCTGCAATCCGACGGGCAAACCGCTCTTCACCAAACTCCTCTAGGATCCTCTCCAGTTCGTTTTGGCTCACTCGCCTGAGAAGCTCTTGGGCGCTCTCCCCCTGACTCGGATCCAGCCTCATGTCCAACGGACCCTTGCTCTGAAAGCTCAGCCCTCGATCTGCTAAATTCAGCTGATCGCTGGAAAACCCCAGATCCGCCAAGAGTCCTAGGACTCGCTTGCCTGCAAAAAGATCAAAAGCATCGGCAAATCGACCGTGACGAATCTCCATTTTTCCTTGGGCAATCCACTCAGCAAAGCGCTGATGAGCTCGATCCACGGCGTCTTGATCCTGATCCACGGCTAACAGCCCATGGCGGGAGCACTGGGGATCACAAGCCAGCGCATTCAAAAGAGCGGCACTGTGCCCTCCTCCTCCCAGTGTGCAATCCAAAATAAAATGAGGAGGAGCATCAGGAGGTAAGCGCCGAAAGGGCTCCAAAAGGGCCTGAACAATGGGTTCCACTAAAATCGGTTGATGAAGCGTGGTCAAAAAACTATCTTTCTGCCAAGGAATGATGAACGGAGGTCCGGAAATAATTCTCAATAGCCCTACGCGCTAAGTACGAGGACTTCACGCGCCATTGTTTTTCTGAAATCGTTAACGCCGAGACGGCAATCCGATGAGATCCGGATTGAGCATAGCCCACAAACCAATCGTACTTACCCTTTGGACTTAAGCCCGTAAGAGAGCCGGTTTTACCTCCCACATCCAAAAAGGAGAAGTCTTTCTTGAAAAATCCTCGAAACGAACCGCGTGATGTTCCGTGAAGAACGGTTTCTTTCATCAGATCCCGAATCTCGCTTGCCGTCTCAGGATCCATCGCCACGGTGGACACCTTAGGCTCAGCCAGATAAAGTGGCGGTCCTTGAGTCTCGTTCTCATGGCCTGCAAGCTTCACAATGGACTCCACCACGTAGGGCTCCATCATGACCCCATCATTGGCCACGGCCGAGGCAATGAGCGCTCCTTGAAGAGGGCTCATGGTGTTCTCCCGTGTGAAGCCTGAGGCACTCTCGGCCAATCCCCAGAGGTCTTCAGGAATGAAGGCTCGACCTTCCTGAATGGGCAGATCCGCTGGGATTTTGTGATTAAAACCAAAGCGTTCGGCGTACTGTCTGAGCACGGTGGAGCCCACAGTGAAGGCCCCGATCTTTCCAAATACGGAGTTAACGGAGTGAGCAAAGGCTTCTTTTAAGGTAATGAAGCGAGTCCATCGATTGATTTGGGATTTTAAAATCTGTCCTCGGTAGAGCGTGTGATTTCGGCCCTGCGTAGGAATCACCGTTTCTGAGGAAATCTGATGTTTTTCAATGGCCGCGGCTGCGGTGACGACTTTAAATACGGAGGCCGAAGGAAAGCTTGCTCTTAGAGCTAGGTTCTCTCGAATTTTTCCCGACCGCGAATAACTCACCAAAGATAAGATCCGGCCTGTTTTAGGATCCATGGCGACGAAGGCCCCATAATCGGGACCATAGGCGTCAAAGAGCCCCTCCATGGCCTGCTGAAGCTTAGGATCAAACGTATACTGGAATCGCCCTTTGACTTTCCCCAAGCGCTGAACCTCCAGGTCCATTTCTTGGGGAAACTCCGCCATGAGAGCGGAGCTTTCTAAAACCTGAGCCACTTTTTCTTTCGTAAGCGCGGACTTTGCCCCTGAAGTTGCGCTCCAAGAGCGCTGGGCCTCAATGGAAGCTAAGGCATAAGGAGGGATGTCGGATGAGAAAAAGCAGAAAAAAACGAAGAAAAGAGCCAAGGCCCCACTCCGGCTCTTCCTGAGCCTCAAAAAGCTCCTAAAAAAACCTTTTTTATCAACTACTGATGTTTTCACGACTCTCCGCATGTTTTCTCTCCAGTATACCCTTGTCTAGCGGAAACGCCAAATGTAAGCTGAAGCTGTGCAACAGAAAAAAAGTAAAATAAAGAAGTCAGAAGATTTTTCTATTAATCCATTCATTATTCAAAATAATAATCGAATCTACACCAATGCCCACAAGCATAAAATTGCTCGGGATATGCTGGCGCGTTATACGGGTAGTCCACCGGAAAGCTTTCAAAAGCAGATCATTCTCACTAATTTTGACTACTATCTGAATCGATTCACTCAACTTTCAGGAGAGTCCCGAACCCAGGGGTCCATCATGGGTGCGGTGCATAGCAAGAAAGCAGGAGTGTCGATCGTCAACTTTTCCATGGGCTCTCCCACAGCAGCCTTGATCATCGAGCTTTTGGCCACCTTAGACCCCACAGCAGTCCTGCTCTTAGGAATGTGTGGAGGCCTGCATCGCTCATTGAAAGTCGGGGACTTCATCATCCCCACGGCAGCCATCCGCGATGAAGGGGCTTCCCGGCACTTCATGCCACCTCAGGTTCCTGCCTTACCCACGTTTAAAATTCAAAAATTCGTTTCTCAGATTTTAGTCGAAAAAGACTTGGATTATCGCACCGGTGTCATTCATACTACTGATTATCGTTTTTGGGAATTCGATCAACGATTTAAGGCTCAGTTGTATGAAGAACGCGCTTTGGCCATTGAGATGGAATCAGCCACGCTCTTTGTTGCCGGGTTCGCCAGTAAAGTTCCCATTGGAGCCTTACTTCTCGTTTCGGACCTTCCCTTAAGACGAGGCGGAATTAAAACTCAGAAGTCGGCAAAAGCGGTGTTCCAAAAGTTCACCGATCTGCACTTAGAAGTCGGAATGAAGGCGATGAGTGAGATCAGTGAGCGAGGCGAGCACATTCGTCATTATAAGTGGTGATAAGTGGTGAATCATTCATGCTAAAGAAAATGTTAGATTTTTTTGCAAACGACTTGGCAATTGACTTAGGAACCGCAAATACGCTGGTTTACGCAAGGGATCGTGGCATCATCATCAACGAGCCCTCCGTGGTTGCCATCCACCGAAACTCCCGGGGCCAAACCCGCGTACTTGCCGTTGGCAAAGAGGCCAAAGACATGCTCGGGCGAACCCCAGGGTCCATCCAAGCCGTTCGCCCTCTGAAAGATGGAGTGATCGCCGACTTTGAAGTCACCCAATCGATGCTCAAGTACTTCATCCATAAATCCAGTGAACGAAGAACCTTTATTCGTCCCAGGATCATCATCTGCATTCCCTTTGGAATCACTCAGGTGGAAAAACGAGCGGTGAAAGAATCCGCTCAATCCGCAGGGGCCCGCGAAGTCTACCTCATTGAGGAACCCATGGCTGCAGCGCTGGGAGCAGGACTTCCCATTCGAGAACCGAGCGGAAACATGATTGTGGATATCGGCGGCGGAACCACGGAAGTGGCCGTGATTTCCCTAGGCGGGATCGTTTACTCAAAATCCGTTCGAGTCGCAGGCGATAAGTTTGATGACGCCATCGTGAACTACATTAAGAGAAAATACTCACTTCTGATCGGAGAGCGAACGGCTGAGCAGATTAAGCTCTCCATTGGCTGCGCCTATCCGTTTGAAGAGGAGAAAACCTACGAAGTCAAAGGACGAGACCTAATCAGTGGGGCACCTAAAACCATTGAAGTCAACTCGGAGGAAATCCGAGATGCTCTTGCTGAGCCTGTGTCGGCCGTGGTGGACACGATTAAAACGGCCTTAGAGAGAACTCCTCCAGAACTGGCGGCCGATATTGTCGATAATGGGATTATCTTAGCCGGGGGAGGAGCACTCCTAGCCAACCTCGACATCTTGATTAAGGAAAAAACAGGACTCCCGGTTGCCTTAGCTGAAGATCCATTAACCTGTGTGGTGCGTGGTTCAGTAAAAGCCCTTCAAGACATGGACCTGCTCAGAAAGGTGACCATTGTCTGAGGCTCAAAGCCACTCCAATGAACTCACCGAAGTCACCGACCCGCTTGAAATCATCAAGTACTTTGATGAAGCGGTAAAAATTAGCGCTGCCACCCTCATTTGGACTCAAGAGCACCCCGAGCCCAAACGCTGCTCTTTCATGGGACTGAGCCAATTGAAGAAACTCATCTTCACCACCCCTCCTTTGGATTGCAATCGAGATGAGTTCTATCCCAAGCTCCAAGCCGCAGGGGATCGCTGTTTGTTTAACGTCTCCTTGGAGCGAGCCACTCTTTTTTTTCCAGCCCAGCTCATCTCCACTTCATTCACCCACTTGGAGTTCTCCCTTCCCAAGCGCCTGTTTCGGGCTCAGCGACGAAAAAACCAGCGGTTTCGCATCCTTCAAGGCTACGTCCTGCGAGTTGAGTTTGTAGACCCCCGAGCTTCCGCCACCGTCATCCGAAAGAAGATCTACGACATCAGCTCAGGAGGCCTTTCCTTTTTAACAGAAGACCAGGAGCGCATGCCCTTTTACGTGGGCCAACGAATCGAGGGCATGAGTATTTCCCTCCGATCCGAGACCCTGACCCTTTGCGGTGAAGTGCTGCATTTAAGGCGACTACCCAAATCCCACCCCTCAGACACCGAAGAGAAGATCAAAGTCGGAATCGTTTTTCGGGGGATCAACCCAGCTCACGCCAAACTCATTGAAGCCTATGTGGCTGAGGAGACTCGAAAGTTTTTTGCCCGAATTGTTTAGGGAGCCTTGCCTCAGGTGCCTAAGCGGCAAATCAACCCAGAGACGACAACGACACAGCATCACCCCATTCTCGGAACACACCTGAAATAAGACGATTTTAAAGCGCGCTCACGCCACCCAGCCTCACTTAACGAACCACATCAACGGGGGAAGTTTGATTCGCGGTGTTACCGATGCCCAGTTGCCCAGAGTTATTGCGTCCCCAGCACCTGAGAATTCCCCCAACCGTGATTCCACAGCTGTGACCCCAATTAGCTGAACCCAGGGCAGATCCAACCTCGGTGTATAAGGTCCCCGAATCACTTAACATGGGAGAGTCTTGACTCACTGCAGCGCCGTTTCCTAATTGGCCTGCAGAATCACTTCCCCAGCATTTTAAGGCTCCCACACCCGTAATTCCGCAAGCATAGTAGAACCCTGAAGCAATCACCGAGTAAACAGTACCTGGGTCATTAACAGGCTGAGGCGTCAGTTGGTTTCCTGTAGTTGCCCCGTTCCCAACCTGTCCAGCGTTATCGCTTCCCCAACATTTCAAAGTTCCGCTCGCGGCAATCCCGCAGGCGAAATTATACCCCCCTGAAATCGCTCGGTAGGTCATCCCGGAATCAATGACCACAGGGGTAGACTGAGAGCTACCACTCGTTCCATTACCCACTTGACCCGAGGTATTTTGCCCCCAGCATTTCAACTCTCCACGAGTGGTAATGCCACAGCCGAAACCACACCCCATTCCTACGTCTCGATATGTGCTCCCCGAATCCACGACCCCTGGGGACGTTAAATCTCCGGTTCGACCACCCAACTCCCTAAAGCCATTATATCCCCAGCACTTGAGCTGACCTGCAGTCGTGATTCCGCAAGTGTGTGAACAGCCCAAACTCACTTTTCGATACCGGGTGCCCGGATCGTTGACCAATTGAGGAGTCGTCACTGGACCCGCCGTGTTCCCAATCCCCACCTGCCCAGATGTATTACTCCCCCAACACTTGAGTTGATTGGATCCTGTTATGCCACAAGCATGGGAGCTATTGGATTCATATCCTCCCACAGAGACTTGTCGATAAATTTCTCCAGAGTTTGTGATTCGAGGAATCGTCTGATTGCCTGTCCCTCCGTTGCCCAACTGACTAAATGCATCACTCCCCCAGCACCTGAGCACACCCGAATTCATCACCCCGCACGAAGTAAAGGCCCCCGAGGTGGCCGTTTTTTGATAGATGCCTTTTTGAAACCTATCCTTATCAATGGATGCTGGGGAAAGGACATCGGAAGTCAAAGTTGAACCATTTCCTAATTGGCCTGAGGCATCACTCCCCCAGCACTCAAGCACCCCCCGACTGGTGATCGCACACGTATGATTTCGTCCGGACCAAATCCCGACATAATTTGCCCCGGAATTAGTCGCCACTGGGGAGAACTGATTCCCACTGGTGGACCCATTGCCTAACTGACCGTTCGCATCACTTCCCCAGCATTTAAGCACTCCACTTCCCGTAATTCCACACGTATGCTCAACACCAGCAGAAACTGCAAGATAGGTTGTCCCCGAATCAATCACCACAGGTGAGGGCTGGTCGGCCGACGTTAAGGTTCCGTTTCCTAACTTGCCGTTCGAATCCGAGCCCCAGCATTTTAACACTCCAGCGCCGGTAATCCCACAGGTATGAGCATCTCCCGCTGAAACGGCGATATAGGGTGTCCCTGAGTCAATCTCCACAGGAGATGTGGAAGATCCTCCGACTACCCCGTTTCCCACTTGCCCACTGGAATTCAGGCCCCAGCATTTTAAAACTCCAGCCCCTGTAATTCCACAGGTATGAGCATAACCCGCAGTAATCTCAATGTAAGAAGTCCCAGAATCAATTCCGAAAGGCGAAGCCTCATCGGAAGCAGGATTTCCATTTCCGAGTTGTCCCGAGCTGTTCCAGCCCCAACATTTAAGATCTCCAGCCTGAGTAATTCCGCAGGTGTGATACCCTCCCGCCGCAACAGTGCCATAAGGGGTTAATGAATCAATCGCCACGGGAGACGCTTGATCCGCGGTGGTCAGCGAACCATTTCCCACCTGACCGTAAGAATCAGACCCCCAGCACCGAAGAGTCCGATTAGCTGTAATTCCACACGTATGGCGATACCCCCCTGCGACTGAAACGAACGAAGGCGTTCCAATAGCCGTCGGGGAACTCACTCCGACTCCTACCGTTCCTAGTCCAAGCTGCCCACTGGAGTTCCAACCCCAACACTTGAGTTGCCCCTGAAACGTGAGACCACAGGTGTGGGAATTAGCTCCAGAATCACCAGCCCCTCCCGTGATCCTCTTATACGGAGTATTCACCCATTGTGTTTTGAGAAACGACATCACATTAAATAAAGATGCTTGAGAGGAAATTGACCCACAGATCAACCCAATCACGACTAACCCGAGCCAAGGTAAAACCCTCTTTTGGGGCTGGTCTTGACGCTTTTTTTCAAAAAACTCTCTCAAATTCGCTCCTTCAACCCTTGGATTCTTACCCTAACCAAAACCCATGAAATCAAAGCCGATTCCGCCCAATCGAACCCACGCAAACTCAAGCGAGTTTTGCTCATTAAGTTACATTTTAATAATATATTAAATAAGCTAATCAATCAAGGATCGAAGCAACTAGTCATGCCCCATCCTTTTAAAAACAAGACCTTAAACCGGAATCTCTCAGAGCACACGAACAGGATCTCTGGATCTCTGGATCTGAACACGCGATTTTCAAAGATGATTCACTCCGTTCCTGGACGCCTTCAATCCCTCTGATTGAGGTCAAATGGGCTCAAAACCTTCCCCAGTCACCTCATGGCACGACTCCCAGACCTAAAGACCCACGAATTGAGCCCCAAAAAGCAACGCCCTTCCAATGCAGTGAAAATGCCTCGCTGAATTGCTTGACGATGTGATCCTTGCAAGTTCAGATAGTCGTTTCTTGTTTTGCCCTGTATAGTGAGGAAAAAATTGGAAACTTCCGCACTTCAGGGCGGACGTCTCATGCCGCGACTTTTCAAAAGCCCCAGCATGGCAAAGTCAGCGATAACACAGGAATGAGGTTTTAAACTGTGGCGTACGATCCAAGAGACTATTATTTTCTCCAAGCAAAGAAGGAAAACTATGTCGCCCGCTCCATCTTTAAGCTCAAAGAGATCGACGAGCGCTTTAAGGTTTTCAAACCCGCTCAAAAGATGCTGGACTTAGGTGCGGCACCCGGCTCCTGGTCTCAGTATGCGTCTGAGAGAATTGGACCCAAAGGACGACTCCTGGGCGTCGATCTTCAAGCCATTGAACTGACTTTGCCCAATGCTTATTAAGCGCGCTCACGCCACCCAGCCTCACTTAACGAACCACATCAACGGGGGAAGTTTGATTCGCGGTGTTACCGATGCCCAGTTGCCCAGAGTTATTGCGTCCCCAGCACCTGAGAATTCCCCCAACCGTGATTCCACAGCTGTGACCCCAATTAGCTGAACCCAGGGCAGATCCAACCTCGGTGTATAAGGTCCCCGAATCACTTAACATGGGAGAGTCTTGACTCACTGCAGCGCCGTTTCCTAATTGGCCTGCAGAATCACTTCCCCAGCATTTTAAGGCTCCCACACCCGTAATTCCGCAAGCATAGTAGAACCCTGAAGCAATCACCGAGTAAACAGTACCTGGGTCATTAACAGGCTGAGGCGTCAGTTGGTTTCCTGTAGTTGCCCCGTTCCCAACCTGTCCAGCGTTATCGCTTCCCCAACATTTCAAAGTTCCGCTCGCGGCAATCCCGCAGGCGAAATTATACCCCCCTGAAATCGCTCGGTAGGTCATCCCGGAATCAATGACCACAGGGGTAGACTGAGAGCTACCACTCGTTCCATTACCCACTTGACCCGAGGTATTTTGCCCCCAGCATTTCAACTCTCCACGAGTGGTAATGCCACAGCCGAAACCACACCCCATTCCTACGTCTCGATATGTGCTCCCCGAATCCACGACCCCTGGGGACGTTAAATCTCCGGTTCGACCACCCAACTCCCTAAAGCCATTATATCCCCAGCACTTGAGCTGACCTGCAGTCGTGATTCCGCAAGTGTGTGAACAGCCCAAACTCACTTTTCGATACCGGGTGCCCGGATCGTTGACCAATTGAGGAGTCGTCACTGGACCCGCCGTGTTCCCAATCCCCACCTGCCCAGATGTATTACTCCCCCAACACTTGAGTTGATTGGATCCTGTTATGCCACAAGCATGGGAGCTATTGGATTCATATCCTCCCACAGAGACTTGTCGATAAATTTCTCCAGAGTTTGTGATTCGAGGAATCGTCTGATTGCCTGTCCCTCCGTTGCCCAACTGACTAAATGCATCACTCCCCCAGCACCTGAGCACACCCGAATTCATCACCCCGCACGAAGTAAAGGCCCCCGAGGTGGCCGTTTTTTGATAGATGCCTTTTTGAAACCTATCCTTATCAATGGATGCTGGGGAAAGGACATCGGAAGTCAAAGTTGAACCATTTCCTAATTGGCCTGAGGCATCACTCCCCCAGCACTCAAGCACCCCCCGACTGGTGATCGCACACGTATGATTTCGTCCGGACCAAATCCCGACATAATTTGCCCCGGAATTAGTCGCCACTGGGGAGAACTGATTCCCACTGGTGGACCCATTGCCTAACTGACCGTTCGCATCACTTCCCCAGCATTTAAGCACTCCACTTCCCGTAATTCCACACGTATGCTCAACACCAGCAGAAACTGCAAGATAGGTTGTCCCCGAATCAATCACCACAGGTGAGGGCTGGTCGGCCGACGTTAAGGTTCCGTTTCCTAACTTGCCGTTCGAATCCGAGCCCCAGCATTTTAACACTCCAGCGCCGGTAATCCCACAGGTATGAGCATCTCCCGCTGAAACGGCGATATAGGGTGTCCCTGAGTCAATCTCCACAGGAGATGTGGAAGATCCTCCGACTACCCCGTTTCCCACTTGCCCACTGGAATTCAGGCCCCAGCATTTTAAAACTCCAGCCCCTGTAATTCCACAGGTATGAGCATAACCCGCAGTAATCTCAATGTAAGAAGTCCCAGAATCAATTCCGAAAGGCGAAGCCTCATCGGAAGCAGGATTTCCATTTCCGAGTTGTCCCGAGCTGTTCCAGCCCCAACATTTAAGATCTCCAGCCTGAGTAATTCCGCAGGTGTGATACCCTCCCGCCGCAACAGTGCCATAAGGGGTTAATGAATCAATCGCCACGGGAGACGCTTGATCCGCGGTGGTCAGCGAACCATTTCCCACCTGACCGTAAGAATCAGACCCCCAGCACCGAAGAGTCCGATTAGCTGTAATTCCACACGTATGGCGATACCCCCCTGCGACTGAAACGAACGAAGGCGTTCCAATAGCCGTCGGGGAACTCACTCCGACTCCTACCGTTCCTAGTCCAAGCTGCCCACTGGAGTTCCAACCCCAACACTTGAGTTGCCCCTGAAACGTGAGACCACAGGTGTGGGAATTAGCTCCAGAATCACCAGCCCCTCCCGTGATCCTCTTATACGGAGTATTCACCCATTGTGTTTTGAGAAACGACATCACATTAAATAAAGATGCTTGAGAGGAAATTGACCCACAGATCAACCCAATCACGACTAACCCGAGCCAAGGTAAAACCCTCTTTTGGGGCTGGTCTTGACGCTTTTTTTCAAAAAACTCTCTCAAATTCGCTCCTTCAACCCTTGGATTCTTACCCTAACCAAAACCCATGAAATCAAAGCCGATTCCGCCCAATCGAACCCACGCAAACTCAAGCGAGTTTTGCTCATTAAGTTACATTTTAATAATATATTAAATAAGCTAATCAATCAAGGATCGAAGCAACTAGTCATGCCCCATCCTTTTAAAAACAAGACCTTAAACCGGAATCTCTCAGAGCACACGAACAGGATCTCTGGATCTCTGGATCTGAACACGCGATTTTCAAAGATGATTCACTCCGTTCCTGGACGCCTTCAATCCCTCTGATTGAGGTCAAATGGGCTCAAAACCTTCCCCAGTCACCTCATGGCACGACTCCCAGACCTAAAGACCCACGAATTGAGCCCCAAAAAGCAACGCCCTTCCAATGCAGTGAAAATGCCTCGCTGAATTGCTTGACGATGTGATCCTTGCAAGTTCAGATAGTCGTTTCTTGTTTTGCCCTGTATAGTGAGGAAAAAATTGGAAACTTCCGCACTTCAGGGCGGACGTCTCATGCCGCGACTTTTCAAAAGCCCCAGCATGGCAAAGTCAGCGATAACACAGGAATGAGGTTTTAAACTGTGGCGTACGATCCAAGAGACTATTATTTTCTCCAAGCAAAGAAGGAAAACTATGTCGCCCGCTCCATCTTTAAGCTCAAAGAGATCGACGAGCGCTTTAAGGTTTTCAAACCCGCTCAAAAGATGCTGGACTTAGGTGCGGCACCCGGCTCCTGGTCTCAGTATGCGTCTGAGAGAATTGGACCCAAAGGACGACTCCTGGGCGTCGATCTTCAAGCCATTGAACTGACTTTGCCCAATGCTTATTTTTTCCAAGGCGACCTAAGAGAACTCTCCTTGGAGAAGTTATTTGAGCAGACTTCCATCAGCCCCCCCTTTGATGTGGTGCTCTCGGACATGGCCCCTAAAACCACCGGGATTCGAGTCACCGACCAAGCTCGCTCGCTGGAGCTTTGCCAAAAAGCGTTTAGCTGTGCTGAACTGTTTTTAAAACCCAAGGGCACCTTTATCTGCAAGCTGTTTCACAGCGACGAATTTGAAGGCTTAAGAAAGCAACTCAGAGCCCAGTTTGCCCGAATTGAAGTGTTAAGACCTAAAAGCACCCGCAAGGAAAGCAAGGAGATCTTCTTCATTGCGCTTCAGTACTTAGGGAACAAAAAGACCCCCCCCACTCCTCAATCATCCCAATCCAAGGAGAGTTGATCCATGTTTGTTTTCTCAAACCTTGCCATGAGTCTGGATGGAAAAATCGCAACCTGTGAACGCTCCTTCTTTCCCTTAGGAACGGCAGAGGACCTCAAACAGATGGAAGTCTTAAGAAGGCGTTGTGATGCCATCGTGATGGGAGCCTCCACCATGAGAGTCTATCAAAAACCCTGCGTCATCTCAGGACAGACCAAGCAACCCATCAATATTCTGATCAGTTCTCGATTAGCAGGCTTAGATCCGCGCTGGCCGTTTTTTAAAAGCTCCAAGATTCGCCGAATCCTCTTTGTCACCGAAGGGATTGAAAAATCCACCCTCATGCGCTTCTCTCGAAGCTCGGAGGTGGTGCTCCTAAAAAAACCGGGCCCCAAACACCCAGTGGCTCGCCAAATTTTAACTCACTTAAAAGCCCAGAACCTGACCCGAATCTTAGTCGAAGGAGGAGGGGGCGTCATGTGGGACTTTGCTAGCCAAAACTTGATCGATGAGTACCATGTCACGCTCACCCCAAAGATCGTAGGCGGCGCCACAGCTCCCTCGTTGGTCGATGGCCAAGGATTTAAACCCAGCGAGGTTTTGAACCTCAAGCTCAGACAATGCACCGTCTTGGGGGATGAGATCTTCCTGACTTACGCAAAGACGAAGACATCAACGCGGCGGAAGAACTAGAGCCCCATCAAGTAGGCGGAGTCATCCAACTTCCCTTTGTCCCAACGCAGCTTTGGTTCATGGATTCAACGAGCACTTTTAGGTCGATGACTTTTGACCTAGGCCCCATAAAAACGATTGCCTCAGGAAGGTTGAGGATAGCCCGATCCAGCGTGAACGCATAATCCGTCCAGTACTGATCGTCCCAGTGCATGACATCCAAGACGTATCGATAGCCAAATTGATAGAGTTGAGAAAAGATCAGAATGGAGTGTCTTAAAGACTCAAGCTTCCGTTTTAACTCCAAGCCATAGGAGAGAGGCGTCACGGGAAGGTAGCTGAGGTAGTAAAGCTGATTATCTCCCGTGGTCACAATTGGGGTCTCAAACGTTGCGTTCAAACGCAACCAAGCCTTAGAGTCCCCCCCCAAGTGAACCACAGGATTGCGAATCACGTGCGTGGGGGAACCTCGATGAAGCATAGCCCACCATCCTTTAACCTCCACTTGCGATGTTAAAATCAGGGCCATGACCAAGGCTAGCCCAGATTGAAACCCGAGCTTTCTCCACGCCCCTGATCCACGATTCAACAAATCGGACAACAAAAGAACGGGTAAAAAACCCGAAAGCACCAAGGGAGCTCCCAACCACCGAACAAACTGATGATTGATTTCAAGAACTAAAAACCAAAGTGAAGAAATGGGCAAAATCCATGATAGTTTTCGAAGTAAGGGATCGCGAAAAAAAGATCCCAGCAAAGGCCCAAGTACAATCCAGGTGTAGACCCAGTGTTCCGCTAAAACCCATCGAAGTTGGCTTTGAAAAAACGTGAATGTTCCGGTGAGACGACTGGGAGTGAGCTGAGCGAATGAAGAGAGTGGGCCTCCGAGCTCAGGATTCAAGCCGAGCTGAACAAAGGGAAACAATGGAGCCCCCGTGTAAGCCCAGTTTCGGATCAGGATGGGTGCAGCACCCAAAAGGATCCACCCTGCAACGCCCAGAAGCTCAAAAAATCTCTTCCGAAGAGAATCGGCTTCAAGCGGACGCAAGGCAAAACATCCCAAAACTGGAATCACAAAAAAAAGGGAATTGGGCTTGCCCGCACACCCCAGACCCAGCAGAAATGCCGCAAGAGCCTTCTGCCGCCACGATGAACTGGGCGGCCGCAACAGCAGGGCCGTGCCTGCGCAAATCCAAAAGAGCACCCCCCAATCATTTTTTCCTAACCACGAAAGCTCGCGAAGATCAGGAGTCAGAAGAGCGCCTAAGAGGGCGACGCCCATCCAAAACCGAGGAACGCCACTTTCCTTGGGACTGAGCTTAAAGAGTACCGCAAGCACCCCTCCTAAGCCCACCACAACATGAAGGTACTGAGAAAACAAATGCCCCTCAATGAGCCCAAAACCCTCAGGTGCCCCCAGAAGAATCTGAGAGAGAACCAGCAGCATCTCCCAACTGGACGCTTGAAACGTAATCGGAATCGGACCTGGAAGATAAATCTTCCCAGCATCCACCCAAAGCCTAGGACCCAAAAGATGATAGAGAAAGGGATCGCTCGTGCCGTGAGCCCCCGAAGCATTCAAACAGAACCCAATCCATACGAAGATTAAAAGCCCAAAGATCACACCCTCCACAAGAGAAATGCCTTTAAACCCTTGAGTCAAAACTCGAGCGCCGGATAACGGCTGCGGAGGGGGATTTTGATTCTCGCAAGATCGGCTCCAAAAATAGGAGTGAAGAAGAGGCCCTAAAAACAGTCCGCAAAGCAGCGCAGAAAAAGAAGAATACCCAATCCAGCCTAATGATCCCAAGAGAAGCCCGATACAAGACCAGCCAGCACTTCCCAAAGCTAGACCATAGATCCACCCCAATTGACTCAATTGAAGGATCTCTAAAAGGGCTTTGCCCCAATAGAGCAGACCGAGGAAGAACCCTAGAAAAATGAATGCAACGCCCAGTTCCTGCTCTCGAGAAAAAAGGACATCCGGGTGAGCCGGGGCCCCTCTCAGCCCAAAGCCGAGTAAAAAAACAAACAGACACAAACCAAGAGGAAACCACTTCTGGAGGCGAATTCCTATTCTAGTTGTCATATCGAAAACGATGACACACCGGGAGAGCAAATACTAGCTCACTCCTTGTTTCAGGAGTAAGAGAGAAATCCCCATTCCCCTTTTAAAAAACACGAAAGGCGGAAGCCATTTTGACGAGATGGATTGACCTCGCGTCGTTCATTAAAATCGGTAACTAGGATTGTTTGGAGGGCAGGAAGGACAGGGCGAAGAAATTTCCTTATGATAAACGCCCCAAATTCGCAGAAGGATCCGCTTAAAGCCAAACGAAAGGCTTCCCACAACAGAAAAAGCCACCAAAAGCATGAGCAAGTACTCCACTAGGGCTTGCCCCTGCTCCCCCCTCCTCCGGGATGCAGACTCGGATGGCTGAAGACTTTTGTGGAAAGTTTTCGGCATTCCCCTTATTCTAGGCTATTAAAGGAACGTATGGCAAGACCCCCTTCTGAATCTGAGCAAGAGAAGAAACCCCTTCCCTGGACGATTTTAGTCCCCCTTTTAGGCCTCCTCCTCATGGTGATCGGTGGGCTCCAAATCATTCAACTGATTTACCCACCCGAAGGCCCCAGCTCAGCCCGCCTCTCGCCTTCCGCCCCTGCTGAGGATCCCTCATTCGACCAACTCAAGCTCACTCAACTGGACGGAAGCCAGGTTCAGCTCAGCAGGATTCCTGGGAAAATTTTTCTCATTAATTTTTGGGCCAGCTGGTGCGATGCTTGTATGGAGGAGATGCCTTCCATTGTGGCGTTAAGAAACCAATTTCATGACCAAGGATTTGAAGTCCTAGCCATCGACGTGGACGAGGGGGCCGAGTCCATTGCCCCAAAAGTGATCTCTCAGTTCTCCATGCCTTTTCCCGTCTTTCAAGATCCCAATGGAGATCTCGCCGAGCGATTTAACGTTCATGCCATCCCCCTCACTGTGATCATGAGGAGAAACGGGAAAATCCTCCTCTCTCGCGATGGAGGACACAATTGGAATAGCCCCGCCTTTCACCAACAACTCACCCAGTGGCTCAGAGAGGGTCAGGACTAAATGAGAAAAAAAAACGAGTCTCGAATTCAACCGATGGACAACGCGTTTGCCTTACCTGTCGTCGTCACACAGGAAAACAAGCACCTTCAATTCGTCATCTTTGGGTTAGTGGGACTTCTCCTCTACGTCACAAGTAATCATTACCACATCACTCCCCCAAGACTCCTGCCCATGTCCTGGCTCGATCAGGGAGTTCCATTTTTACCTCATACCGTCTGGATCTACTTAAGTGAGTATGTTTTTTTTGGAGCCGTTTATTTTACCTGTCAAGAGATCATGAACCTCAACAAGTACATCTACTCAGTCATGACGCTGCAGGTGGTGAGTGTACTGATTTTTTGGATCTGGCCCACGACCTACCCGCGAGAACTCTTCCCCCTTCCTCAGGATCTCGACCCGCTCACTTACTTTGCCTTCGATACCTTAAGACAAGCCGATACTTCAGCCAATTGTTGCCCGAGCCTGCATGTGAGCAGTGTTTACCTCTCTTCTTTTATCTTTTTAGATGACCAAAGAAAAAAGTTTCCGTTCTTTTTTTTCTGGGGCACCCTCATTGCTCTGTCCACCCTGACAACCAAGCAACACTACCTCGTTGATGTGGTCACGGGCTTTCTTCTGGCAGGGGCGTTTTATTGGATTTTCCACAAATTCTTCGTCTACCTACCCAAAGAGCAATATGCTCAACATCGGTTGCGCCTGAGTCAAAAAGCCCAAGCCAAGCGATAGTAAACCTCTTCAAAGCAAGTAAACGGCATCACCCAAAAATCAGCATCACGCCCGGGCTCAATGGTTCCTTTGGACTGCTCAAGCCCCAGAGCTTTGGCCGCATTGTAGGTAACAGCAGCAAAAAGCTCAGCGGAGGAAAGCCCCAACTGCAGGGCTGCAATCGTGAGAATCGCAGGCAACGAAAGACAGAAACAGGTGCCTGGGTTAAAATCCGTTGCAATTGCCACACAAGCACCCGCGTCAATCAATTTTCGGGCAGGTGCCTGAGGTCGCTGGAGAAAAAACGCGGTTCCAGGTAATAAGACAGCCACGGTTTGCGAGCCCGCTAAGGCTTCAATCCCTCGTTGAGAGATCTGAAGCAGATGGTCTGCGGATAACGCACCCATCTGTGCGGCGAGAACAGAAGCATCCGTGCGGCTCAGTTCATCCGCATGGACCTTGATTTTCAGGCCCAGTTTTTGGGCTTTGGTGAGAATCTTTCTTCCCTCTGAGAGCGTAAAATAGCCTGAATCAATGAACACATCGCAGGAGTCAGCAAGCCCTTGCTGACTCACTTGAGGGAGCATCACCTCCACGATCTCTCTGACATAAGAGGCGCGCGTTTGATCCGGGGGAAACGCATGTGCTCCTAAGAACGTTGCACGCAGAGTCATCTCAGGAAACCTCTTGCGGAGTCGCGGGATGACCTTGAGAATCTTCAGCTCCGACTCTGAGGAGAGCCCATAGCCACTTTTTATTTCCACCGTTCTCACGCCTTGGGCAAACAGTTGAGCTAGCCGTTGGGTGGCCAATTGTTCCAACTCGCGTTCAGTGGCCATGCGAGTGGATCTCACCGTCGAGAGAATGCCTCCTCCTTGTTGTGCGATCTGCTCATAGGTTGCCCCCGCGCACCGCGCTGAAAACTCATTGGCACGACTGCCACTGAAAATCAGGTGATTGTGACAATCCACAAGGCCAGGAACAATTGCTCTTTCTCCTTTTAAGTCGGTTTTTTTAAGCTTCACCCACGACTTGGGGAGCTCGGAGGTTTTTCCCACCCACTCAATTCGGTCGGGAATTTCTTTTTTTCCACGCCGTTTGACGCTGTAGACCACTGCACCATCTTCGATCCGACCTAAGTCCTCTTCTCCGACTTTTCTTCCGTCTTTCAGGCGCACTCCTGAGCCAGTTAAGATTTCTGAGGCATGCACAAGGACTTTGATCATGAGAAAATCTTAGCGTGGGCTTGCGTTTTTTGGAAGATTTTCAACAACAGTGCTATGATCGAAGCTCATGAAACGTGCCCTGATTGCTCCTTCCCTTTTATCTGCTGATTTCTCCAAGCTCGCCCAGGAAGTCCAAGAAGTGAGCGCAGCCGGAGCTGACTGGCTTCACATCGATATCATGGATGGTCATTTTGTTCCCAACTTGACCTTTGGTCCAGACATCGTTCAGACGATTCAGCCTTGGACGAAGCTCCCTTTAGATTGTCACCTCATGGTTTGTCGACCCGAGGATTGGATTCGACCGTTTGCCCAAGCAGGAGCCTCCTGGATCACGGTTCATGCTGAGGCGGCAACCCACTTGCATCGGCTCATCTACCAAATCAAAGAGGAAGGCTGTAAGGCTGGAGTGTCCCTCAATCCGGCCACACCGCTTTCTGCCATTGAAGAGGTCTTGGATGATGTGGATTTGGTGCTGCTCATGAGTGTCAATCCAGGGTTTGGGGGACAAAAACTCATTCCAAGCACCCTCTCCAAAATTGAGCGTTTAGTGCAGATGCGAAAACACCGGCGCTTTTTCATTCAAGTGGATGGGGGGATTCAACTGGAAAACATCGCCGCACTCCGCCAAGCGGGAACCGACGTTTTTGTCGCAGGCTCAGCGATTTTTGGAGCTCCGGATCGGGCGGCGGCCCTGGCACGACTGAGAGCTTTGCTTTGAACCTGTTTTAAAATAAAAAAGGGAAGGGGGAGGGTACGACATGGACTCACTGAGACTTGGGCATCAGCCCTTGACGCTCCAGGATGTAGTGGAAGTCGCCTATCAAAACCGACGTGTGGAGCTTTCCCAAGGGGCAAGAACGAGGATAAAAAGCGCTCATCAATTTCTGCAAAATGAACTGAAGAAAGGGGGAACCTACTATGGGATCAATACGGGGTTCGGCTCCCTGGCTCAGGTCAAGATTCCCGCTGAACAACTCGGAGCACTTCAGCTCAACCTCCTGCGCTCTCATGCCTGTGGTGTGGGCCCTGAGCTCGAGGAGGCCCCCGTACGAGCCATGCTCTTGCTCCGTGCAGCCAACTTGGCCCAGGGGCACTCAGGCGTCAGCGTCCCCCTGGTCGAGCAGATCCTAGCGCTTTTAAATGCGGGAGTTCATCCCTGCATTCCGGAGCAAGGCTCCGTGGGAGCCAGTGGAGACTTAGCTCCGTTGGCTCACTTGGCCCTAGTTCTCATTGGAGAGGGCCAAGCCAGAGTGAAACATCAAGTGGTCAGCGGAGCGGAGGCCCTAAAAAGAGCAGGACTCAAACCTCTCGTCCTAGGACCCAAAGAAGGTATTGCTCTCATCAATGGCACCCAATTCATGACAGCACTCGGAGTGCTCAATTGGCACGAGGCCCAGAGACTCGCTCAAGTCTCCCACCTTGCAGGCGCCATGAGTTTAGAGGCCCTTCGAGGCACCACGCAGGCCTTTGAGCCTGAGATTCACGCCGTCCGAGCCCATCCCGGGCAAATCCAAGTGGCTGAAACACTGCGCTCCTGGCTGCTTTGTGACGAGGGACCGAGTGAGATTTCTCAAAGCCACTCGGGGTGCGGAAAAGTTCAAGATCCCTACAGCCTGCGCTGCATGCCTCAAGTTCATGGAGCCAGCCTCGATGCCCTCTCCTACGTTCAACAAGTCTTAGAGCGAGAAATCAACTCGGTGACCGATAATCCTTTGATTTTTCCGGAACAAGGGAAAATCTTAAGTGGAGGAAACTTTCACGGCCAAACCCTGGCCATTGCCATGGATCTTTTAGCCATTTCAGTCTCTGAGCTGGGAAGCATCTCCGAGCAGCGGCTGGCCAAATTAGTCAACTCGACCTTTTCTGATCTCCCTGCCTTTCTCACGCTCGAAGGCGGAACGAACAGTGGGTTTATGATCGTCCACGTTGCTTCAGCCGCCTTAGCCTCTGAGAATAAGACCCTTTGTCACCCTGCCAGCGTTGATTCCATCCCCACCTCTGCAGACAAAGAGGATCATGTCAGCATGGGAGCCTGGGCTGCACGAAAAGCCTCACGCGTGATTGCGAATGTCAGAAAAATCTTAACCTTTGAGCTCCTTGGGGCAGCTCAAGGCATTGATCTGTTAAGGCCCCTGAAAACGTCCTCACGCCTGGAGTGCGTTCATAGGAGAATCAGACAAAAAGTGCCCCAGCTGACTCAGGATCGGCCATTTTACCCCGACTATGGACCCATTGAAGAGCTGATTCAATCGGGGGAATTACTTCAATTTTAAATTCCACGCATTGAATCACTAAAAAAAACGTCAAGCGATTCTCTCTTCTTCATGCGAAGTCTCTCACAAACCTTAGCCATCATGGCCTCAAGCGGCAGTTTTTGCCTCTTGGCAAGGACTTCGTTTTTTATCTAAAATAAAAGACAATCCAAGGAGAAAGATCCATGAAGACTCAAATCAAAAAATCGGGCGATACCATTATTGTGGCCATGGAAGGGAAACTCGACTTTGATACTTACCTCCCCTTACGCGAAGACTTGAATCGACTCACAGGGCAGGAGCACCAGGACTCGACCCCTCAAAAGATTATTTTTAACTTAGAAAACCTAGATTTCGTGGGATCCAGCGGAATCTCCTCATTCATCCAAACCTTAAAAGAATTCAACTCCTCAGCCCCTCAGCTTCCTCGCTACTGCAACGTAAAAAGTGAGTTTCGAAAGGTGATTCAAGCATTTGACGAATCCAAGGAGTTTCAGTTCTACGAATCTGAGGATCGAGCCATCAAAAGCTTCAATCACTGATCGGCATGCTGGGTTTTTACAAAAACCTTCAGCTGATCGGACCCACTTTGTGAGTGCTCAAGGGAAGCTTCTGTCCGCGTCCTTTTAGTCCATTTAAAAACCCACTGGCATCCACTTCTTTTTTCCCCTCCCAGCTCAAACGCAGGAGCTGAAGGGCTCCGCGCTCAGTCCCTAAAAGAAGCATTCCTGCTTTCTCATAGATCTGCCCCACGTGACCGTGGAGATCGGGATGCGCTTGAGCTTGCTTGATCTTAATTCGGGGCTGGAAGTTTAAAATCGTTCCCGGCCAAGGATTTAAGGCACGCACGCGCCGGGCCAGCTCTTCAGCCGACTGATTGGGATCTAAGACTTCCATGGACTTCGTGAGCTTAGCCGCATAGGTGACTTGCGATTCCTCTTGGGCAATCCCCTTTAACGTTCCTTGGGCCAGTCCTTCTAAAGTAGGAATCAACAGCTCTGCGCCCATGAGCGCCAATCGATCATGCAGGGTTTCAGCCGTATCCTCAGAAGTAATGGGCGTTTTTTTCTGAAGTAAAATATCGCCAGCATCCAACTTTTCCACTAAGCGCATGGTGGTCACCCCCGTCTGCACATCCCCTGCTAGGATCGACCATTGAATAGGAGCAGCCCCCCTCCACCTAGGCAATAACGACGAGTGCACATTGATGCATCCCAAACGGGGAAGCGTGAGCACGTTTTTTCGCAGAATCTGCCCATAGGCCACCACCACGATCACATCCGGATTCAATTGAGCAAGCCTCTCCCACTCTCCTTCCATAGAAAGCTTTTCAGGCTGAAACACCGGGATACCCAACTCCAAGGCCTTCACCTTCACGGCCGAAGACTTCATCTCCAAACCTCGACCCACGGGCTTATCGGGCTGCGTGTACACGGCAACCACCTGATGACGCTTGGCCACCTCAACCAGGGAGGGAACAGCAAACTCGGGAGTGCCCATCAATACAACTCGGAGCATGAACTAAATTCCTTTGGATTTTTTCGTAGCCAGGGGCTGAAGTAGGGGTGAACCCAGTTCTTCGTCGCTTTCTCTCTCCAAACGCTCTTGCCTGAGTTTCTTTTTTACCATCTCTTTTTTCAACGGACTCAGTCGATCAATAAACAGTTTTCCATCTAAATGATCCATCTCATGCTGAATGGCAACGGCCAAAAGCCCTTCAGCACTGAGCGTCCGACTCACCCCATCCACGTCCTGATAAGACAGCTTTAACTTCTCCGCACGCTTCACTTCAGCGGTGTACTCAGGAACAGACAAGCATCCCTCTGAAAACAGGATATTTCCCTCCCGGTGGACGATCTCTGGGTTGATGATGATCTGGGGTTTCTTATTCTTAATTACACTGCTGCCCACCACCTCAGCACCTGCCTGAGCCCCTTCCTCGATCTCCTCCAGATCATAATCGACATCAATCACCAGGATACGGCTTAAAATCCCCACCTGATTGGCCGCTAATCCGATTCCCGGAGCAAAGTACATCGTCTCTAACATGTCATCAGCAATTCGGTAATAAGAGCGATCCACATGGGCAATCGGCTGAGCTTTTTTTGCTAAAACATCATCTGGAAAAGTGTAAATCTTTAATTTTGCCATTTTATTCAACTCTGCGCGCAATGAGCGTCGCCCCCAAAATCATGAAGATAAAGCTGGGTAACCATGCCGCTAACCAGGGAGGCATCGCGCCTTTTGATCCTAGGGATAAACTGACTGAGAAGAAAAGCCAATAAAAAAAGGTCAGAATGAGGCAAATCACCAAATCCCGAGCCAGCCCCTCCTGCCTTCGACTCGAGAGAGAAAAGGGAATGGCCAAAAGACAAAACACCAGAGCAAGAAAGCTAACGCTGTAGCGAGCGTGGTACTTCACTTCAAAGGACTTCGTATCACCGCCTGCTTGCTTCATTCTCTGAATGTACTGCTTGAGCTCCTTGAATCTCAGGGCATCGACTTCTTTTTCAATCTCCTGAAAATCTTTGGGAGTCTCCGCAATCACTACGTTTTTCTCAATAAACCGTTGAGATAGAGGGAATAAATGATCCTTTGAAAACAAGGTGACAATGCCGTTCTGGAGTTTCCAGCTTTTACCCACGAAAACGGCTTTTTCAGCATCCACCACCTGCAGCAAGTTAAATTGTTCATCAAACGTGTACAGGGTCATTCCGTGAATCATCTTGGAGGCCGCATCAAACAGGCGTAAGTTATAAATCATGTTCTTCGATCGGTACCAAACCTTGTCGCTTTTGATGTCGAGAAAGAAATCGGGGCGTCGCTCCATTTCGCGCCAAAAGTAACTCGTTTTCTTCCTGTGAAAGGGAGGTAAAATCCGGTCCTCAAGCACGAGAATAAAGCAGCAGACCACTAAAACCGCAGCCAAAATCCTCACCATCAAGGCTTGAACCCCGTATCCAATCGAGTAACACGCCACCAACTCTCCCGTTCGAGAAAGCCCAGATAAAGTTAAAACCGTGGCCATCAAAACCGCCGGGGGGCTCATCTGAACCAGGATCTGCGGGATACTCAAAGCATGGTAATAGAGAATCTGCTTGGCTTGATGGTTCTGATTATAAAGGTCGGTGAAGATGGATTGAAAAAAAAATAAGGCCCCCAGACCCAAAAGGGCCACCATGAGGTTTTTAATGAAAATCCCAAGAACATACCGATCCAATGTCTTCATGAACCCTGAGATTAAGCGATTCACCCCCTAAAGTAGAGCAGAAAACTGTGAATTTCAGTGTAACTTAGGATCAACTCGAGTTAATGTCACTTTCATATGATGTCAGGACTCGATTCTTCAACGCCATCTTCTGCTGCTTCGTCTTCCCCCAAAGAATCTCCAAAAAAGTGGATTCTAGAGAACGTCATTTCCCTGGGACTCTCTCTTTTTATTATTCTGATGATCCGCTCCAGCATCATCGAGGCATTTAAAATCCCCACAGGATCCATGATTCCGACTCTTTTTATTGGGGATCATATTTTTGTCAACAAATTCTCCTACGGCCTGAAAATCCCTTTTTCCGATAACCTCACTGATCACCCCATCTATGTGATCCAGCGGGACCCCCCCAAGCGTGGGGACATTGTCGTCTTTAAATTCCCCAAAGACGAAGACCTCTACTTCATTAAGCGCGTCATCGGCGTGCCTGGAGACACGGTGGAGATTAAAAACAAAGTTCTCTACATCAATCAAAAACCCATTGCACGGGATCAAGTCACCGGAGCTGAAATTGATCGACTGTTTCAATCCTTGGGGAACCCCCACTACAACTCCTCGAACTTAGATTATTACGTGGAACACTTAGACGGAGTCGATCACCCCATTTTTATCGATAAGACCAACTACATCAGTGAGTCCTTTGGTCCCATCACGGTTCCACCGGACAACCTCTTTGTGATGGGGGACAATCGGGATTTATCCAATGACAGCCGGTTCTGGGGCTTTGTACCTCTGAAAAACGTGAAGGGAAAAGCCCTGTTCATTTGGGCCTCCCACTCCATTGGCTGGAACGAGTTCACCTTTAGACCCGAGCGAATTGGCAAAGTCCTTCATTGATACCAGCGAATCACCCCGGCCAGGGCATTGAGCAGACGAGCGGTCAGAACCCGAATGAAACGAGGGGATCGATCTAAGAGCTGGGCCAAGTGTTTGCCGTGTTGGTAGTACCACACGATGAAGCGCCTCCCCCGGGGGCTTTCCCGTAAAACCTGATCCCGAAACTGCCGGAGCGTGGATAAGGTCTCAAACTCAATGACATCCACGAGCGAGGTCACCACAAAGCACCGCGTCTTTCCGCCTAAGACTTTATAGGCATTCCGAAAGGCATCTTTGTGAACGGCTTTGTCTTTTTCTAAGTACTTTCGAACGGCTTCCGCACACATCGACTCATAGGGCATCCCCTTGGAAAATAGCAGGTACTTTTCCATAAACTTGAGAAACTCTTTATTTTTCTCAGCCGAAGTGCCCTTATCAAACAAACGCACGAGGTCCCAATAGATGCTACTGACGGTGAGCATCTCCACTGCCTCAGTCGACTTATCAAAATGCTCAGGAGATAGAGTTCCTTCTGGAATTTTTTTCGTCTTCTCAAGGATCTTTAAGTAAAGAAAAAAATTCTTCACCGCATCGTTCATCTCCCGCCTCTCAAAGGCAGCCATTCCCGCGCGCGCGATCTCAATTCGCATGGCCAGAAGCTTGCTTTGTCGCTCCTGCTCTAAGCGAATCTGCTCTTCTTCCACTCGTTTTCGAACCGACTGGGATAGGATTTTTTTATTCAGCGCTTTTTCAAGCTCAGTGGGGATCTTGGATTCTTTGTTTCGACTCTCCATCTTTCCATTATATCCAAGATCGCTTTAGATCCCATACGGATCGACATCCACAATCAAACGAAACTTACGCTCTGCGGCAAACTCTCGTCCGGCATGAAGGAGTTTCTGGAGATCCTCAATTGTCTTTGACTTAATCAATAGGTCCCATCGATAAATCCCACCTAGTTTGCCTAAAAACGCCTCGCAAGGGCCCAGAATCTGAACCCCAAGTGAAGCCCAGGATCTTAAGCTCTGAGCCACCTCAAGCGCCTGCTTTTGAGCCACCCCGGCCTGCTCGTGCTCCACCCTGAGCCTCACTAAACGTCCAAACGGAGGATATCCCAACTCCCGGCGCAGACTCCGTTCCGCCTCCATTAACTCAGCCTCAGGCTCCCGACCATCCATCACCTTTAAAACCGGATGATCCACATCATAGGTCTGAATCCACACTTGACCTAAAGCGCCTCCCCTGCCCGCTCGTCCCGCCACTTGCTTTAAAACCTGAATCGCTCGCTCATGAGCCCTAAAATCTGGCCACCGAAATAATCCATCCGCTAACAAGACCACCACCAAGGTCACCCGAGGGAAGTCATGTCCTTTGACGATCATCTGCGTTCCTAAGAGAAGATTGGCTTCTTGCTTTCGAAAGGCATCTAAAATGGCCTGAAGCCTCCCCGTACTCGTAATCTGATCCCGATCCAGCCGAAGTAGCTTCACCTCCGGAAGCAAGCGGGGAAGCTCTTCTTCTAAACTCTCTGTGCCGGCTCCAATCGGCTTAAGCTCAAAGCCGCTGCACTTGGGGCAACTCTCAGGCACCGGGCGACGCAATCCACAGGTGTGGCACTTGAGTTGACGATCCCTCTTATGAAACGTCAAGGCGCTCGAGCAGAAGGTGCATTCCTCCACGTGTTTACAATCGGCACAAAGAAGAAACGCTGCAAAACCCCTGCGATTCAGATAGAGAATCACTTGCTCACCGCGAGCCAAAGTCTGCTGAATTTGACTTAAAGTCTTCTGGGCCAAAGTCGCTTGAATATTTTCAACCGGGGGCTCCTCAGTTAAATCCACCAATCGGATTTCAGGCAGCTTACTTTGAGCCACCCGCTGAGTCAGCTGAAATGACGAGTATCGCCCTTGCCTCACTCGCTCTAAGGTTTCATAGCTCGGAGTTGCTGAACCTAAAACTGCAATCGCCCCACAGAGCTTGGCTCGAACCACGGCCAGATCTCTGGCTTGGTAACCCAAGCGATCCTCTTGCTTGTAGGTCGGATCATGCTCCTCATCCACCACAATTAAGCCCAGGCGAGGAAGTGGGGTAAAAATCGCCGATCGAGCCCCCACGATGACTTTCAGCCCCCCTGTTTTTATGGCCTGTAGCTGATCTCTTCTCTTGCCGGCTGAAACGGCCGAGTGCCAAAGACCAACGGCAACCCCCAGCCCCTCCTCAAAGCGCCTATGAAGCTGAGAGGTCAACGCAATCTCAGGCACCAACACCAAAACGCTCTGGCCTTGATTCAACGTCCTTTCAATCAGCTCCAGGTAAACTTCCGTTTTTCCGCTTCCAGTGACTCCATGCAGCAGCGCGACTTTCAAAGACGAAGGCTGCTGCCCCAGTTTCCAGATCCCCTCCACAGCGGCGTTCTGCTCGTCGTTTAAACTCAGCCTGGGGACTTTTGCATAACTGAGCTGGGGTGCTTTGGCTGGTCGTTTGAACTCTTTTGAGACATGACCTTGAGCGTACGCTTGCTCCAAAACTTCGCCTAAAGGCGTCGCATAGTACTCCGACGCCCACTGACAGAGCTCAAAAACATCAGAAGGAAAAACTGGATCCTCATCTAAGACCTCCAAGATCTCCTTCAGGGGAATCGCCTTGAGCTCTGGACTCAAGGGTTTGGGCTCGTCCATCACAAAAGCATGGGTCTTTGATTTTCCAAAAGAAACTTGGACGCGAACGCCTTTTTTGACCCGGGAAATCAGAGCGCTGGGCGTTTGATACGTATAGCATTGATAAACCGGCCTCGGAACCGCAACCCGAACGCCTTGGTCTGCTTCGACCTCCACACTACCTCAAAACTTGATAGTAAGTCTGAATCAATTTCTTCAGCTCACCGGGTTGAGCTTGACCCAGATCCGAGAAGCCTGGCTTTAAGTTTTTTTTCAAAGCGGCTGCATCCAGGTTGACTTTGATTTCCTGAACTTCCTCAAGGAGTGAAGCTCCGGAATACTTGCTTTTTAGCGTTAACGAGCGGGGATAGATGAAATCGCGAACCAGTTGATACCCTGAAATTTGAACATCCTCAAACGCCTGATCCTCAAAGCGAAGACGAACGGGCAAGAACGAATCCTTTTGAATCCAAAGCTGAGGAGACTCCTCCTCCCGGGACTCTTGATTTCCAATCACCCAAGCAAACCCTCCGTTCCAACGAGCTAAAAACTCCTGCTCAGCTGCCTGACGCTCCTCTTCCGTTTTGAACTCCAACAAAGTGGATTCGGAGCGAACGGGAATCTGCTTATCGGCTAAAGCCTGCATCACAAGCTTCAGATCGGATTCAAAAAATAAAACCGTAGGCAAACTCAGGTGACTGACGTCTTTCTCCACCGCATACAGCTCAGAGCCCGAATCGGTGACAGCCCAGCTTTTCAGCTTTTTTGACTCAGTGCTATAAAGGGTCCATGCAGAAAAGTGCACCGCCGACGGGCTACCGTCTTCACGAAGCCCAGTAATTTTTGTCTTCAGACGAATCGTCTTGGCTCCCGCATGTTGCTTGACCCAGTTTTTAACCAAATACTGAGAAGGAGGAAGATAGGCCCAAGCAGAAGAGCTGAGGCCCGCCCAAAGGAAAAAAGAGAGCCCGATTCCCAGGCAATCCGTCCAACGATTCACGCGGGCTTGCATCCTACAGTCCTCTTTCTTGCTGCTCTAAGTGTTTTCGCATCAGCTCTTTGACGCCCTGGGCAAGCTCGGGCCGTTTTAACGCAAACGCTAAAGTGGCATCCAGGTATCCAAGACGATCCCCTGTATCATATCTCACCCCATCAAACTGATAGGCCAATAAACGCTCACCCGTTGTGGCTTGAGCATCCACTCCATGCTGAAGCGCATCGGTCAGCTGAATTTCCCCCAACTTTCCAGGCTTCGTTTTTCTTAAAGACTCAAAGATTTGAGGAGAAAGCACATAACGCCCAGGAATCGCCAAACAAGAGGGAGCCTGACCCACGGCAGGCTTTTCAACGAGCTGATTAACCTCCATGAGCCTGGGATTTAAGAATCGTCCGCCCACGATGCCATACTTGAACACTTCCGAAGGATCCACTTCCATTACCCCCACGACGGAGGCCCTTTGCTGCTCAGCCACTTCGATCAGTTGACCAATACACGGCACTGGGGAATCCACTAAATCATCCCCTAACAATACTGCAAAAGGCTCTTTGCCCACCACAGGTTCAGCGCAAAGAACCGCATGGCCCAAACCTAGGGACTGCTTTTGACGGATGGCAATGAGATTACACAAACGCCCTAAAGAACGTGAGACTTCAGCTAAATCTTTTTTTTCTTTTTCATCCAAATGGTCTTGGAGTTCATGATGGTAATCAAAGTGATTTTCAATGGCTTCTTTATTCCGATAAGTCACCAAAACCACTTCGCGAATCCCCGCTCGGACGGCTTCCTCCACGATGTACTGAATCATGGGAACATCGATGATGGGAATCATCTCTTTGGGAATCGACTTGGTGGCAGGAAGAAAACGGGTGCCCCACCCGGCTGCCGGAATCACTGCTTTTCGAATCATCTGCGCTGACATTCTCTCTCTCCTTTCAGAACTCAGTTCTCAGGAGAGGGTCTGTTAAGCTCTTCCCGGAAACCGATGCTCCTCGGACTCTAGCTCGGCTTTGCAATCAATGCAAAGAGTAGTGAACGGAAACGCCTCAATCCGACCTTCGGAAATCGACTCTTCACATCGCTCACACTGACCGAAAGTACCGGAGTCCAATCGTTTAATGGCTTCATCGATCTGCCAAAGCACTTTGCGTTCCCGATTCCTGAGCTGCAAAGTAAAGTTTTTATCGGTCTCTGCCGCCGCTTGGTCCACAGCATCCGTGTAGACGGATTCATCATTAATCAGCTGCGAGGTGACTAAACGAAGTTCAGCTGCAATGGCTTCTCTTCGGCTGAGCAGCTGTTTTCTCACATTTTCTACCTTTTCCTTGCGTAATTCCATAATCGGGGACATCTTTAACGAGATTTGAAAGACTTGTAAAGAAGTTTAACGCCGAGCGCTTGAAAGCAAAAGACTCCGTATGAAACACTCGATAAGGAAAATGATCCTCGTTGGATGGTTGAGCTGGATGGCTCCCTGTGCTCTAGCAACCGACTTTCACTCCCCAAGAACAGACGCCCTAGGAGGCGCAGGGCATGCGGCTCCCCAGTTAAGTGATGCCATTTACATGAACCCCTCTTACGGCTCGTTCAATCAGGTCCATAGTTTATCAATCAATTATTTATCTTTTGCAGGAGGAGTGATCCCCACACCCCAAGGCCCAACAGATCTCTACGGGCATCAGCTCAACGTTTCCGTTTTGGATGCCACCACCGAGCAGATTTTCCAAGCCGGCGTTGGATTTACTCGCAAACAAGAGGCGCACTTCCTGCACATTGGGGCCTCCAAGGCTTTAGCTCAAAAGTACGGTGTGGGGCTGGGTGGAAAATTCATTTTCCCGAACGATGATTCGGGCAGACGGTTGGCCGACTCAACCCTCTCGTTCAGTGGAATTTTTACCTCCTGGATTCAAAGCGCTCTGATTATTGATAACTTATTTGAGACCGCAACGGAGTTTGGCCTGTATCGGGAATTCATCCTGGGCACGAAAATCAATGTCATGGATATCGTCAACCTCTATCTGGATCCCCACTGGATTCCAGCGCTCGCCCCTCAAACTTTTGGGTATCAGGCCGGAATTGAGTTCCCCATGCTCTCAGACTTTTTCTTGCGCGGTGGAACCTTTAAAAACTCCACGATTCCCTTTCAAACTCAAAAAGGCGATGGCTTTGGTGTGGGCCTGGGCTGGATCGCCCCTAAACTAGCGCTGGATTACAGCTTCTCTCGCATCACGGCTCCTATTGCTTCGTTTTCCCATAACTTAGGAGCGACCATCTACTTTTAACCCGATCCTAAAAAAAGTGAAAATGGAAGACACGCTCTTCGCTCCTCAGACGCAGATTAACGGGCTGCAGTGAACACCTGAAGGGCTCCTGACTCAGGGTGCCTGCCCAAGCGAAAATGCACTCCTGGGTAGAGGGTTTCTAAAACGGACACTTGAAGACTGCTCTCTAAAGGACCCTGCGCAATGAGGCGTCCTTCCTTTAAGAAAATCCCAAACTGAGCCCAACTCAAAGCAAGGTTTAAATCATGACAAACCCAAAGAATACTGGCCCCATTTTGGGCCAGCTCTCTTAAAAGCCCCCCCACTTGCATCTGGTGGTTTAAATCCATCTGAGACAGCGCTTCATCGAGAAAGAGAACCGGTGACTGCTGGGCCAGAGCACGGGCAATGGCCACGCGCTGCTTTTCACCTCCGCTGAGACTGGAAAAGTCTCGATCCCGAAGTTCCCAACAAAAAGCTCGCTGCATGGCTTGGGCAATGAGACTGGCCTCAGAGGAGCCTTGAGTCCAAAATCGCTGAACCGGCCAACACAGACGACCCATGGAGACCACTTCATAAGCAGTCAGAGGAAACTCCGTGTGAATCTCAGAGGGGACATAGGCAACCACTTGCGCGCGCTTTTCTGGCGAGAAGTTTAAAAAATGCTCACCCTGAAACTCCACCTGAGCCGAGCAGTGAGGCGGAGGCAAGGGCAAGAGGCCAGCCACTGCTTTCATGAGCGTGGATTTACCCGATCCATTGGGGCCCACTAAAACCGTAATGGCGCAGGAGGGCAACTCAAATGACAGACCACTTGAGAACGCTGAGCTCGATTGAGCCTGAGACAAAAAGGCGTAGCGAAACTGCCGCACTTGGAACTGAGCCTTCATGCTTTACTCCCCCGCTGCAGGAGAATCCAAAAAAAGAAGGGAACCCCCAAAAGCGTAGTTACCACGCCCACAGGGAGCTCATAGGGTTTGATCACTATCCGAGCCAGTGTGTCTGATGCGGTTAAGGCAATTGCACCCCAAACTCCACAAAGAGGAAGAAGCCGTTGGTGCAACGACCCCACCTTTCGGCGCGCCAAATGTGGGATCACAAGCCCGATAAAGCCAATCACGCCAGCCGAACTCACACAGAGCGCAACAAGGACTGAGCTCAGAAGAATGATCTGAGTTCTTAGGCGTCCGACACTCACTCCAAGGGTGGCAGCCTGCTCTTCCCCCAAAAGCAACCGATCCAAATCCGGCCCCTTCACTCCAATCAATACAGAAAAAAGAAGAACCCCGATGAAACACCCCATCGACTCCCAGAGTCTGGCTCGTGAAAGATCCCCAAAGATCCAACCCATCAGCGATGAGAACCCGGAGGAAAATCCATTCCCCCCGGAAAAGCCAGCCGCTTCAGCGTACACCACTCCCAGTGTCACCAGACTTGTGCCTAAAAATCCAAGCATCACTCCACACAAAAGGAGCGTTGAGCTTTTCAGCTCAGTCCGAAGGGAAATCAAAACCAGAATCAAAGCAAAGCTCATGGCCCCGACAAAAGCCGATCCCACCACACCGCTGAACCCGAGCGGAAGACCTAAGACTGCCCCCAGTACACAGCCAAACGCAGCACCCGAGGAAATTCCCAACGTATAGGGATCACACAGGGGGTTTGCAAAGAGGGACTGCAGTGCTGCTCCTGCCACGGAAAGTCCGATCCCAACAGAAGAAGCCAAGATGACACGAGGGAGGCGAACCTGCTCGATTAAACCCCACTGTTCAAGCGGAAGGGAGCCTAAACATAAAGCCACAACCGCACTGGCCAACCACAGAGCCAGACTGGGCATTAGCCATCGGTGAGTCTGGAAAGCCTGAGAGGTCGGGGAAGTCAAAAGTGCCCCCCTTCAATCGCCCGACGGAGTTGCTCTAAACCCTCGATCATTCGGAGCGTGGGTCTCAGCAGTGCGTCGGACTCAAAGAGCAGGACCTGCTTTTTTTGCACCGCCTGGAGTGTGGGCAAGCGCCTCCACTTCTCCACCATCCTCACATAGGCCCCACGATCTTTTGCCAGAGCCGCAACCAGAATCACCTCCGGATTGCGCAACAGAACATCCTCAAGCGAAGGACGGGGATAGCCTAGGCTCAAATCACCATAAACATTCTGAGCACCCACGGCCTCAATGGCATCGTTTAAAAACGACTTCCCACCCACCACCACCAAGGGGTCATCCCCCACTTGAAGAAGCACTCTTTTAGGTGGGCTCAAGGTGGTGCGGGCTTTGACTGCCTGAAGCCCCTTTTGAAACTTCTGAACCGCAATCTCGCCCCGCTTCAGCTCCCCCAGGGCCAAGGCCACCAGACGAATGGATTCGGCCACTTCATGAAAATTCGAAGTCCGCACCATCACTACGGGCAGGGAAAACTCCCTCAGATGAAGGATTTGATCCGTGGAGTTTCCCTCAAGACTCCCTAAAATCAGATCAGGCTTCAGTGCCACGATCTTCTCCAGGTTCAAACGCTGATAACTCCCCACTTGCTCGGTGGACTGAATCGATGCGGGTGTATCACTAAACGCACTGACTCCCACGATCCGCGAGGAGTCGGATCCCAGTAGCTCCGCAGCAAGCTCCCCTAAGGAGGGGATCAACGTGACCACTCGCTGGGGGTGATCCGAAACGGAGACTCGAGTCCCCGTTACATCAAGAATGGATCGTGCCCAAGCGTTGCCCGATGAGCCCAGCACAGCCCAGGCCCACACTCCCCAAAAAAAGGCTCTCTGAGCCCAACTGCCCCTGCCTTGAACCAACTCTTTTGGCTTCATCATCCATTAAGCCTGAGAAGAGGGCTGAACGATTTTTTTTGAACTCCGAGAGGAGTTTTTCACCTGCCCCAGACGAAAGACCAGAAGAGCAGCTGCTCCTAAAAAAACAAGAAGTGAGATGAACTGACTGGTGGAGAGCACATCGTCAATGATGAAACCCCGAATCAGATCCCCGCGGAACACTTCAATCACGCTTCGAATCACAGGATAGGTCAGCAAATAGGAGAAGGCCACCTGACCGTCAAATTTTTTGATCTTAAAAATATAGGCTAATCCTGCGGATAACAAAAAAAGTGAAAACGCTTCATACAACTGAGTGGGGTGCAGTAACACTCCATGAAGACTGCGATCCACCAGCTCCGAGTTCAAACGAATCCCAAAGGAAGTTCCCGTGGGTTTCCCGTAACAACACCCAGCAGCCAGGCATCCAAAGCGACCAAAGGCATGACCTAACGCAAGGCCAGGGGCCATGGCATCCATCACCTTCCAGATATTTAGGCGATGCTTTTTGGCATAAAAGATCATGAATGGAAAAACAGCAAGCGGTCCTCCAAGAAAAACCAGGCCGCCTTCCCAGATCTTAAAAATATCCAAAGGAGCATTGGCAAAGTAACTGAATCGAGTGATGACAAATAATAATCGAGCTCCCAATAAGCCCACGATGAGATTATAAAAAGCCAGATCCAGAACCTGATCCACATTCAAGTGGGAGCGAATGGACAGGCGCTTGGCCACATGAATGGAGGCCAAAAAGCCCACGGCAATCATAAATCCATAGGTGTGAATCGAGATCGGGCCCAATTGAAGAAGAAGGGGGTACATGAGCTTAGGTTCCTTTTTGGTGAGATTCAGGGGCAGGATTCTGGGATAAGTCAAAGATCACCCATCCCACACCGATGCAGATGGCTGAGTCGGCAATGTTAAACGCAGGAAAGTGGTACTGCCATCCCCAATGAAAATCGAGAAAATCCACCACAAACCCAAGACGGATTCGATCCACCAAGTTTCCAATCGCACCTGAAATAATTAACGCCAAGGCGAAGGCCGACTGAGCATCGCTTGCTTTCAGCTTCCTAAAAACAGAAGCAATCGCCCCCAGAGCAATCACAGGAACGGTCATAAAAAATGGAACCCGAAATGCAGGATCTGCTTGAGCCAGTAACCCAAACGCTGCGCCTTTGTTCTGCACATAAGTCAGGTCGAAGTATCCCTGAAACAGAGGAAGACTTTCGCCTAGCTTAAATTTTTCCAAGATCATCTGCTTGGTCCATTGATCTGAGGCAATCACCAGGAGCAAAACTCCAATTAAAATGACGTACTTATTCTTCCATCGATTGAAGGGCTGCGCTGTTTCCATAGAATTAACTTCCATCTCCTGTCTCATCGTTCTTTTTTCAATTCAGGTTGCCCAAAATCCCTACCGGAGTCCAAGGTTATCTTTTTTTTCCCGTCTCAAGCGCCCTTAAAAACTCAGCCTGAGACACCCACTCGCCTAACTCCTGGGCCACCTGCTCCACGGCCGCCTGTTCACGCTCACCGAAAGCATCCTCGCAGTGACTATCAATGTCAATTTGACCTAGAATTTTTCCTCTTCGGTCTCGAATCAACACCACGAGCTCAGAGCGGGTCTCAACGCTGCAGGCCAAATAGTTTCCAAACTCCGAGACTCGGGGAATATTGAGGTTTCGGTTCTCAGCCACGGCCGTTCCGCAGACCCCCTTTCCCACAGGAATTCGGGTGTGCTCCGTGGCTGCGCCCAGAAAAGGACCCAACTCCAGTGCGCCTGAGCGGAGGATATAAATGCCCACCCAGTGAAAGGCGCCCGAGAGGGAGGCCACGTAGCGTACGGCGGAACCCAGGGGTGCCCCGGGCAGGTACCAAACAGGCCATTTCAGTTGAACGGATGACGACGAAGGACGGCTCATTTTTTGGTTTTAACTCAAAATCCGTTTCGTTGCATCCCAGCTCAGAGAAAACCCACGCTCTGATCAAAGCTCAAGTCGGAACCTAGTAGCACTGCCTGACTTCCGAGAGGTTATGAAAATAACATCCCACAGGCACCTGACACAAAGGCACTCGGCTAGCGGGGGACTGAGGTCGTGAGGAGGCCCCGGGCGCTGAACTCACCTCAGGGACAGGCTCCGTGGAGCGCGGATCAGGGGTAGGCGGCTGAGTCGAGGGTGAACTTGAAGGGGAAGAGGAGGGTTGCCCTATGGGGAAGGGCTGAGAGGACACTTCCGGCATGGGGTAAGAAAAATCACTCCTGCCCTCTCGGAATCGAGCTCCAGGAGCTCCTTCTCCACCCCAAGCACTCGGAGCATGAGCTGAAATCGCACGAGACGTTCCCGAAGCAGGACCCATGGACGAGGAGGGTAGCGGTTGCGGGTGCGGTGATCCTGTTGGTTCAGGCACACTCACCACCGGAGGTTCTCCTAACCACCAAAGGGTTTCCAATTGAATTGAGGCTTCATCTCTCGTTTTACAATCAACTTTTCCCCAAAAATTGGCCTTCAGTGGAACCCGGCACGGCAAATGCCCCGCGCCATCGGACTTCAAAATGGCCTCTCCTGCCTCTTGACTCAAAAAGAAAGTCCCATCCGGCATGAGCTCCCAGGTGGTGGCCTGGGCTCCTGAACTCACACCTCTTAAGTCCATCGTTTTCTTCTTGCAATCCACTTGCAAGATGACGGGGCGCAAGGACTCAGTGAGCTCCACGGGACTCACTGCCATCGGACAATTCCAAAGCTCAAGTGGCACCGACGCAGGCTCCGTGGAAAAACCATAGGGGCACTGAGTGCCAAACTGCGCTTTCCCCCCAAGAACTTCGGTAAACCCCGGGATTTGAGAGCCCGGAGGGGGGTCCAACGCCTGATCCAAAGCGTCGTGCCCTCGTCCACAACTCAAAACAACCCCCCCCAGCAAAACCAAAGCGAGACTCAATCGGAAGTGGGGTTGATGGGAATCACCGTGGAGTGGCCGAAAAAGGAGCTTCCAATTCATGGCCCCATTCATTGCAATTGAGTGGCCAGCTCAGAACCCGCTCGATCATGCCGCGCACACTGAGTTGACCTGTGTAATTGCCAAACAGGACGTGCCCGGGAGCCTGGCACCACGTCTTGGCAGCAACCTCCCAAGTCTCCATCAAACTTGCGTTGTACTGAGGCACCGCATGAGGCCAGCGATGGATTTGATAGCTCTCCATTTGGCCTTGAAAGCCAAAGAACTGCTTTAAGTCCATCTCAATTCGCCTTAAAATCTGCTCATCGGATTCATCTAAAACGGAAGGCTGAGAGGAACCGCCTAAAAAAGCGCTCAAGGAGATCAGAGACTCTGAGGAAGAAACACGCTGGGGAAAAGCACTGGAGTTAAACAAGAAACCCAAGGTTTGAGTGTTTTCTTTTTCAGGAAACAGCACGCCCACGCCCGAGGGATAGGGATGGGCATCTGAGGAGAACTTCGTGACCTGCTGGGGGGATGGCCCCAGGGAGCAGGAGGGAGATTTCTGTTTTGAGGCCAAAAAGTCGGAGGCTTTTAAGAATACCGTGACTGAAATCAACGGGGTGTAAGGAACCTGACTCAAGCGCCGGGAGAGCTCTGGGGAGGAGGATTGGAGGAGTTCTGCGGCATGGGAAGCCGGCACTGCAAGAACGAGGTTGGAGACGGCAGGTAGAACCTTCACTGGGGAGTTAAGATGAATTCTCACTCGTTGACTGGCCCTGAGGGACCGCTCTAGAGCCCGTGCGAGCTCACCCATTCCTTTTTTCGGAGCCATCATCTGTGCTTTCTTAGGCCGAGTTTTTCTTAATGAGTCAGGGCTTTGAGTTCCAGACTGTGGCTGCAAGAGGGCTCTCACGGGTGCGAGCACTTGATTTTTCATCCAGCGGCTGAGCATCCGAAACAGCTGAACACCAAGGAAGGTCCTCCCCCGAGGAACGACGAGGGCTGGGAACGCTGCGCCGACAGCAATTTCGTGGGCTCGAGCCCCGTAGATGCCTCGCAGCATGGGGGTCATGAGGTAGTCTAACGCAGGGCGCCCCAAGAACCGAAGCACCCACTGCTCCAGGGTTAAACTCCCCGGGTCGACACTGAGTTTCGAGCGCAGGAAACAAGCCCGAAGCAAAGCCGCAAGCGCCTCACCCCAGCTCAAGGGAAACTGCCTGAATTGTCCTTCCCTGAGAATCCAACGCGCCTTGGAGCGGGGATTCACCGCACAAAGCTCCACGCCAAGCGACTCACAGAACTCCAGCACAGCGGGGGTGACTAAGAGGGAATGTGCTGCGGCTTCGGCAATCCCCTGAGGAAGACTGCGGGTTTGAATCAATCCCCCTAATCGATCACTCGACTCATAGAGATCCACGCTGTAGCCTTTTTTCTCCAGCGCATAGGCTGCAAGCAGTCCAGCAATCCCCCCTCCAATCACGGTGACTTCTTTGATTTGGGGGTGAATCTGTCCAATCATATCGTTCGGCTAAAAATCTCCGTTTGAGGAGCGTTTCGAATCAGACGGGCATCAAAGGCCATGCAGATATTTCTTAAAAAAGGACGCCCCCGCTCAGGAATCAGGCAAGCCTCCTGTTGAAGCTCCACAAGGCCATCGGAACACAACTCCGCCAAGCGGTCTTGGATCGTCTGCAAGTGATCCACCCGCAGCGAGTCCTCGCTCCACGAAGTTTTCAATCGAGTCATGAGGTTTAAAATGTGTCGCCTCATGACTTGATCCTCAGCATTTAAAACGTGGCCCCGAAAAATTGGGATTTCCCCTTTTTCAACTCGAGCAGAGTAGGTTTCTAGAACTTTCTCATTTTGAGCAAAAACACTCCAAGAATCGCCGATGGCAGAAACTCCAAGGCCAATCAAAGGAGAGACTTGCCGGGTGGTGTAGCCCATAAAATTTCGATGCAAGGAGCCTTCCAAAGAGGCCTTCCAAAGGGAGTCGTTTTTTAGGGCAAAGTGATCCATCCCAATTTCTTGGTAACCCACTTCCTCCAGCATTTGACGCCCGAGCTCATAGAGTGCCCGTTTCTCACCTGCCTCAGGCAGATCGGCTTCAGTAAAGCGCCTTTGACTGGGCTTAATCCACGGCACATGAGCATAGGCATAAAAAGCAATCCGATCGGGTCTCAGTCGCTGCACGGCCTCAATGGTTTTTCTTACGCTCGTTTGCGTTTGAAAGGGGAGGCCATAAATGAGGTCATAGTTAATGCTCGTATAGCCTAGGTCGCGGGCTTCTTGGGTGACGCGCCTGACTTGCTCCTCACTTTGAACGCGGTGGACGATCTGCTGCACGTGGGGGTCAAAATCCTGAATGCCCAGGCTGAGGCGTTTAAAGCCCAGTTTGGAGAGCACCTGCAAGTGCTCCCGCTCAGTGACCCGGGGATCGGCTTCGACCGAGAACTCGGCTGAGGCGGGGATTCGGGCTTGATCTAAAATGCCTAAGAGCAGACGCTCCAGCTCACGAGGATGAAGAAACGTGGGAGTTCCTCCGCCTAAATGAATCTCACTGATCGTGATGTCTTGCGACCGAATCGAACGGAGTTTTTCTAGATAAAGGCTCCACTCTTTTAAAACCGTCTGCGTGTAGCTGGCTGAGACGTCTCGGTTGCGCGTGATTCGCGTATTGCAACCGCAGTAGGTACACAGGCTCTCACAAAAAGGAATGTGAACGTAGAGAGCGGCTCCCACGTTTTGCTTTTCACTCTCCTCTAACGCCTGAGAAATGCTCTGAATCCACTGCTGCTGCGTGGGGGATTCGGACCAATACGGAACCGTGGGATAACTGGTGTACCTGGGACCAGGAACATTGTATTTTCTCAATAAATTGAGCTCGGTGCTCATGAAGTGGGACCCCCAAAAATTTCTTTCTGTATTCGTAAGACTCGTCTGACATGATCCTCAGGAGTCTTTGGTAACACTCCATGACCTAAACCGCAAATCCACCCCTGTCGCATGGATTCCGGAAGGGCTCTCACCTCGTTGAACACCGATCGAACTCGACTCTCAAGCTCCAGAGGCTCCAAAAAGAGCCAACTGGGATCGATATTTCCTTGAATCGCAAAACGTCCGTGCCAATCCCGAAGAACCTGTGCCAGATTGTGTTTCCAGTCAATCCCCAGCCCTAAAATGGGCAGATCCACGAGCTGGGACCAATAACTGGGCCCTGTGGACTTGGAGTAGTACAAGAGTTTTCCCTCTGGACAACGGGCCTGAAACGCTTCACAAACCCGCCTGAGTGCAGGAACCACAAACTGCTTCAGCTCACTTTCGTCCAACTCACCTGCGCAGGTATCGAGAACCGCCACCACATCTGCGTTTGCGCGTGCCTGAGAAACCAGGTTGTCCACTAAAAGCTCAAAAAGCACCTCACAGAACCCCTCGAACCGTCCGTCTTTCAAGCCCTCTTTTGCCGAACGCAACTCTCCTTGATGACTGCCCTCCACCGCGTAACAAAATAACGTCAGAGGGCCTCCGACGAAACCCAAAAGCCCCTTACTGGAGGGTAGGGCTTGGCGAATCGCCTTCAAGGCCAGGGATTGAAACTCAAGGTTTTGACTCAGACCGGGACCTGTTTTAAATCGCTTCAGATCCGAGAGCTGGCGGAGGTGCCAACTGAGCTTTGGCCCTGAGTCAGTGTAGCTTAATCCCATTCCTAGGGCATCCAAAGGAAAGAGTAAATCCGAGAATAAAATGGCCGCATCAAAGTCAAAATCCCGGATGGGCCCCAGAGTCGTTTCACAGGCCACCTGAGGCAACTGACAAAGCTGCATGAAGGAGTACTTTTTTCTCATCTCCTGATAATGAGAATGGTACCGTCCGGCTTGTCGCATGAACCAAACTGGGGGACGACCCGAGTTTTTCCGCGCCAATGCTGATTGAAATAAATTTAGGTCTGTCATTGTTCCTCTCCAGTTTCAGGGTCAAAAAAGCTGATACCCAATTCCTCGAATACTCTTAATCACTTGAGGGTGCTCCGGGTTCCACTCCACGAGTCGTCGGAGGCGTAAGATGAAATTATCCACTGTTCTGGGCGTAGGAAATTCATCTGGAGACCAGGCATGATCAAGAATCTCATCTCGACTCACCACACAACCCCGTTTTTGAAGCAGGAGCTTTAATAGGGCCGTTTCTTTATGGGTGAGCGCACTGATTTTACCCTCCACCTCAGCTTCGAACCTTAAAAAGTTCACTTTTGCTTTACCGATGGTCACAACTGTTGGGGCTGCGCTCTCGGAGTTGAGTTTTAAGGACTGCGCGCGCTTCAGTGCATTTCTCATCCTCAAGAGAAGCTCTTTCAAATAAAAAGGCTTCATGATGTAGTCTTGAGCCCCGAGCTCCAGGCCACGGATTCGATCCTCAGGCGTTCCGAAAGCAGTTAAAAAAATCAAGGCCGCTTGGGGTTGAACCTCGCGGAGGATCGGGGCAAGCTGAAAGCCGGATCCATCGGGTAAGCCCACATCTAAGAGAACGAGCTCAAAGGCCTGTGCACGAATGCGCGTGGCTGCTTGCTCTAAACTCATGACCCACTCCACCTCAAACCCTTCAAACTCCAGGCGTTCTAAGAGGGTGGAGCCTAGGTTTTTTTCATCTTCCACTAAGAGGACTTTGGCCGATCCCGCCGTTTCACTCATGAGGGCCCCCCTGGGGAAAGGTGAGCTGCACCTGAAATCCGGGGACCGTTAAAAATCGGACCTTTCCTCCCATGCGTTTCATTAAAGCTTGAACCAAATAAAGACCCACGCCTGTTCCGGTGGAGGACGCTCCTTTTTGAAACAACTGACCTAAGAGCCTGGGATCACCGAGGTACCCTTGACCATCATCTTGAATCTGAATTCGAATCCATGGTCCTTCAAGAAACGCATCCAAGCTCACAGCCACAGGATGCTGCCCTGAGTGCTTAATGGAGTTTTCCAGGATGTTTTTAAAAATCACCTGTAAAGCAGCCGGATCAGCCTCCATCCAGACATCCGGCACGTTGAGGCGAATCTGAAATCGGGCTGAATCGGGTACGGAGCCACTTCTTAAAAACTGTTCCAACCACGGCTTCAACTGGAGGGGCTGAATAAAAACGGGCCCTCCCCCCTCCACACGAGCAAGCTCCAAGGTGCGATCCACTTGACTCTGAAGGCGCATGGTGTCGTCCAGTAACCTTTGGGAGAGCTGAAGGAGCTTTGGGTGGACCTCAAAAGAAGCTTCTTGCTTCCCACGAGAGGCGGCCAGATAATCGGCCATCGACTCGGCTTGCAAACGAATTCCGGTTAATGGGGTTCTAAGCTCATGCGTCAGAGAGGCAAAAAAAGCCTGCACCCCTCGGGCTCGCAGGTGATCCCGCCAAAATAGCCAAAGAAGAAGTCCAGAGCTGGCTGCCAGTAGCACAAAAAACGCACCGGACTCCCAAAAAAGCATGGCCTGCACGTGTCCCCAGTGAGCTTGCGTCTGCGACGCACTTTGTCCAAGTGCCTGTTCAAGCTCAGCGATTCGAGACGCTTGGCGCAAGGCAAGTTTTCCCCACCATCCCACCAACAGCGCAAGCAGAAGGAACCAAAGAAACTGAGCCAGGAGCATGAGCCGAAAAGGACGCAAAGAGGGCTTTTCGGGCTGAAAGAAAACACCGTGCTGCATCACTCGGGCTTTATGGTTTCCAAGGAGCGCCTGAAGGCCGTTAAGAACTGCTCCATATGAGCCTCCTGATGCGCCGTTGAGAGAAACGAGACTTCACAGGCGCTCGGTGCAAGATAAATTCCCTGAGCCAAAAGGGCGTGAAACAAGGTGGCGTAGCGGGATTTATGGGTCTCAGGGACTTGAGTTAAATCCCGAACAGTCTCACTGGAGTTCAAGCGTTGGCCTAAGACCATCCAAAACAATGAGGCACAGTTTTGGACATGGGCTTGGAAGTCCATCTCTTGGCAGACCTGCTGAATTCGAGAGCAAAGCTGTTGGGTTTTTCTCTCGAGCTCGGGATAGGGATTCTCTTGCCGAAGCTTCTTCAAAGTTGCCACTCCTGCGGTCATGGCCACGGGATTGGCACTTAAAGTGCCTGCCTGATAAACGGGGCCCAAGGGAGCCACCCACTCCATCAAATCTGCGCGCCCTCCGTAGGCTCCCACGGGAAAACCACCCCCAATGATTTTTCCATAGGTGACCAGATCGGGGGTCACACCGGAGCGTTCCGCCATCCCACCAAACGCCACTCGAAACCCGGTGATCACCTCATCAAAAATCAGCAGGCTCCCTGCACTTTTGGCTAGAGCCGCAAGCCGGGGCAAAAAATCATCGGGCTGAAGAAGCAATCCATTATTGGCGGGAATGGGCTCCACGATCACCGCAGCAATCTCGTGGCCGTGGCGATCTAAGGCTGCCAACAGACGGGGCTCGTCATTTAAAGGCACCACAATGGTATCGGATGCCACGGCAGACGACACCCCGGCGCTATCAGGCGAAGCCATGTCAGCCAGGCCAGAGCCCGCCTTCACTAACATCGAATCCACATGTCCGTGATAGCAGCCTTCAAACTTGAGGATTTTATTCCTCCCTGTTGCGGCTCGAGCCACTCTTAAAGCGGCCATCACGGCCTCCGTCCCGGAGTTGACGAATCGAATTTTCTCCACCCAAGGCAAAGAGCCCGTGATGAGCTGAGCCAGCTCAAGCGAGTAGGGCTCAGCCGTACCGTAAGACCAGCCTCGCTTTAAGGCGTCCTCCACTGCAGAGCGAATCTCAGGATGCTGATGGCCAAAGATAAGAGGCCCCCAGGACATACAAAAATCCAAGTAGCGATTTCCATCGACATCCTCTAATTGAACCCCTGACGCGGAACGAATGAAGCGAGGTGTCCCGCCCACGCCCCGGAAGGCGCGCACCGGGGAGTGAACCCCACCAGGCACCATTTTTTTGGACTGCTCAAATAAACTCTCCGAATTGGGACATGAAACTTTCATCTATGAAAACTCCCTTTCTAAGATCGAGCGAGCGAATCTCGCCCCATAAGTAATAATCATCGATGCCCCGGCACGAACCAGACTCGTCCAGGCCTCATGGTGGGCCTGTGCGGCTTGGATGAGCCCCTGTTGAGCCAGAAGTTCAATGGCGGCGTACTCCCCACTGACTTGATAGACGGCCCAAGGAAGAGGAATGGCGCGCGAAAGATCCGCTAACACATCGAGGTAAGGCATCCCAGGCTTCACCATTAAAATATCCGCGCCTTCTTCAGCATCGCGCAGTGAACTCAGCAAAGCATCCTGGGGGCAAGCCGGATCAATCTGATAAGTGGCTCGATCTTTCAATCGCACCCAGTCTGAGTCTTTTGGGGAGGAGTCCGCAGCCTGCCTAAAGGGGCCATAAAATCGGGAATTAAACTTGGCTGAGTAACTCATGATCAGAGTCCTCTCGAAGCCGCCTTGATCCAAACGCCCACGGATTGCAGCCACCCGAGAGTCCATCATATCACTCGGAGCCACACAATCAGCACCGGCTTGAGCAAACTCAAAGGCCGCTTGAGCCAATTCATGAACCGTGGCCTGATTTTGAACATGATCCCCTTCGCGGTTTAAGATTCCACATTGCCCATGGGAGGTGTACGAACAAAGACACACATCGACTGCCAAAAACAGCTCTGTGCCAAAACGCTTACGAATGCCCTCAATTTGGCGGGTGGTGAAGGAAAAGTCAAAAGCTTGCGTTTTTTTCTCCGATGGGACACCGAAGAGCAAGAATTTTCTGACCCCAGCTTGAAGATCCTGCTCAATGGTCCGAAGCAGGGAATCTGGGGTTTCCCGATGAGTTCCTCTCATTCCTAAGACTGCTTGCCGCTCAGAAATCCCCTCCACCACAAACAGAGGTTGAATGAGTTGATCTGAAGAAACCCTCACTTCCTTCACCAACTCGCGGATGTGAGGAGAAAGTCTTAAGCGCCTATAGTTTAACTTTGCCTTGAACTCTGAGTCGTGACCCATTTTCTCCACTCCTGAACTGTTGGAAACACGAGGGGCTCAATTCCAGATTCTCTGAGCTTTTTTGCCGTCTTACCGGGACCACAACTACAGAGGGCATCCTTCCTCAGATGGGCTTTGAGCGCTTCGTACTGAGATCCACTGCTCCAAAACACGTGCGTTGCTTGCTGCAAAGAAGTGCGTGCCTCAGGTGGATCTTCGGATTTCAGTTGATACGTAGGCATAGCTTGAATTCCCTGATCTGTCCACTCTTTCACGGCGTCTTGATGCGTCAACACCACCCAAGAAGAAAGAGAGCCCAGTTGCAAAACAGGTTCAACTAACGTTGTAGAAAGATAACTCCACCCCAAACCCTCAGCACAGCCCTCCACCCAATAGCCCAGCTGAGCGAGCTTAAACCAACTGGAGACCCCAGAGGTCCAAATCCTGTTTTCATGCAGGTGCGGATGAAGAATCGGGTGAAGCGCTCCTTCGAGGGCTCGACTATGGGCGACAAACACGGGCTTCCCCGCACCAAGACTCAGCCCAGACGCTAAGGCCTCCTGAGAAAAACCCACAGACTCCTTGCGCCACTGACTCCCATCCCAAGGGATCACAGGTCCCACTCGAGGCTCAATCCAAGGAGAATTCCAGCGCAAATCTTGGATGAATTTTCCCTCCGGCGTTCGACCCCGAATCCACAAAAGGTTGCCTAATCCTAAAGCGCTTGGATCCTGTGGCCTCAAACTCTGAGCCGTGGCTCCTAAGCGCTGATGACACCCGCCTCCCCACTGAGCCAAAACATCTCTTTCCACGCGGACAGCTTGAGCCGTGGGCTCGTGATGCAAGGAGTTAAGCCGCTCGATCACGACTGAATCTTGAGTGCGGCACTCCACCGCCAAAGCTCCTTGCCCTGGAGCAGCAGGACACTCTTGAAGAGGAAGAACCATCCAGCGAACCCCAGTCAATAGGCGCTTTAACTCGCTCTGACCCTGGGGATTGGCCCAAAGCCGAATGAGTCCAGCAAACGCCAAGACCACGGCATCCAAGTAGCGCTCGGAGCCAGGGGCCTCATGAACTCGAGAGAGTCGGGTGTTCACATTGCCACGAATCTCCACAAACTCCATCTCAGGGGCGGCTTGCCGATGAGAGAAAAGCCCCTGAGGTAAGGCGCGAGCCAAAAAAGGTGGAATATTCTCTAACCGCCTCGGAGAAGACGTCCCGACGCGCAGGCTCTTGCCTGCTTGAAGGTGGGAAAGGGCCTGGGGGCCAAACAAAATGACATCCCTTGGGTTTTCTCGCTGAGGAATCGCACCGAGCGTGAACTCCGGCGGACGATTGAGACTTAAATCTTTTAGGGAATGAACCGTGAAGTCCACTTTTCCACTGGCTAAGGCCTCATCGAGTTCGGCTACGAAGAACTCTTTCCCTTCAATTTTGCTGAGAGAAACATCTAAGATTCGATCCCCTCGAGTTTCAATACCCACCAATTGGACACTCAAATCCGGGTGTCGAGCCTGGAGCTGATCCGCCACCCATTGGCTCTGAGACCAAGCAAGCAGAGATTTTCTAGTTCCTAATTTCAATTTCTTTTTCATCACCGGTTTGAATTACCGAAGTCAGTTAGGCAAAGGTAGCTAAATCTTCCCAGCCATGAGAAATACACAAGGACGCCCCTAAACTTCTGAGCTTCGCCCTTTCATCACAAGCCCGAATTGCTTTTTTCATCTGAACCGAGCGAATATTGCCAAACGCCTTTTCGTATTGAAACACTTCATCCAAGCAATAAAATCGGGACCACGGGCTCCAAGCGCCCAAATGAGAGCGACGCCCACCGAGGTGAATCACTGTGGTTTGATCCAATCCCCCTGCCGCCTCAAGCCAAGCCCTTCTCTTTGGATCTAAAATCGGGTCGGAGGGAATGCAGACGATGATTTGTCGAGCCGTTTTCCAAGCCCGCTCGTGTTGATCTTCATCTTGAATGATCTCAAGCGTTGGTTTTCTGGGCTGGGAGGAGAACTGCAGGAGCGAGGAATACAGCTTCAAACTGCCGTCCAGGGAGCGATTCCACAACAAAAGCGAGCGATCCATCAGCAGATCCAGGAGCAAAGGCGCTATGGACTGAGCCAACTGGCCGGCTCCCACCAATAGCACAGGTGCCTTCAACGCTTCCTGACTGACTGAGTCCTTGAGGATCTTGCGAACCAACGTCCCATAGGAGGAGCCGCCTGTGTTTTGTAAGTACTGGGAGCGAATGTATTTCGTATCTTCAAAAAGGCGCTGAATCCAAGGATCTAAAGCCTGGAGGCTGAAGGGATCTTTCTTCTGAGCACTCTGCCAGGCGGCTTTGATTTGACCAAAAATATCCGTCTCTCCTTGAACTTCACTTTCCAATCCTGAGGCAAAGCGAAGTAAAAAGAAGTAAGCCTCGTAGCCTGAAAAAAACTGCACTTCAGGATCCAGGGAAAACAGGAGTTGAGAGGGAGAACAGCGAGAGTCCTGAGGAGTCACCCAAACCCACCGTTGACACGTCTCCATTAAAAATCCCCCTGACTTCTGAGCTTGCTGAAAAAAAGACAGCTCATCAACTGAGTTCAAGGAGCTCAGACGGGATTTGGGCAAGTGAAACACTTGAAGACCTTGGATGTGCATAGGTTTGGGTATAGAGCATTTCTTCAGCCCTTGTGTCACAATTGTGTCATCAAATCGATTTGACAGGGCGGGATCGGTTTGAGAGGTTCCCCTCGATGTCTGATCCCAATTCTCGTTCCTCTTTGGCTCCATCCTCTTTGCCTCGTTGTGTGCTATTTGCCGACGGTGCGTGCTCGGGAAATCCGGGGTCAGGGGGTTGGGGAATGATTGCAGTTTTTCCTGATGGTCGAGTGGTGGAAAAGGGAGGGTCCGACGCACACACCACCAATAACCGCATGGAACTCACCGCTGTAATAGAGGGTCTCCGAACTCTTTTGAACACCCCTGCGCATCACGAGTCTCCCATTGAGGTCTACACCGACTCCACCTATGTGATTCATGGAATCACTCAATGGATTTGGGAATGGCTCAAAAAGGGTTGGACTTCCGCTTCGGGTCAACCCGTTGCCAATCAAGACCTTTGGAAACCGCTTTGGTCCCTTACTCAGCGAAGAAGCATCCAATGGAAGTATGTTCGGGGTCATGCAGGCGTACCCGGCAATGAGCGAGCCGATGAGATCGCCGTGGGGTTCAGCCAAAAGCGCTTTGTTCCGCTCTACCAGGGCAGTTTACTCCAGTACCCGGTTGCGATCTTTGATCTCCCTGAATCCCCTGAATTACCCCGCATGAGGAAGAAAACCGACTCAGCCAAAACCAAAGCCTACTGCTACTTAAGCCTCGTCAACGGAGTGCTCAAGCGTCACACGAACTGGAAAGCCTGCGAAGCAGAGATTAAGGGCCGAAGCGGAGCGAGGTTCAAAAAAGCTGCCTCACCCGAGGAAGAGCAGGCCATTTTAAAAGCCTGGGGCATGGATCCCGAGCGTTTTTGAAAACCAATTTCTGAGAAAATTAGTATGAATATTTTCCCACCCAACGGCATAAGGCGTTGACAGCCTGGCGCACAGGTTGTATCGGTAAAGCAAGACGGCTGCGAGTGTTGGAGCAAAAGCGATTCTGAAAGCTCCATTGAAAGAAGACCCATCCAACCCGAGCCAAACCGTTGGCCTTTCTCTGAGAGAGTGAGGCCGACTCAATCAGAAACCAACTCAATTAACCAACGGTGGTAAAACTTGGCACGTGAAGACTTAGCTCAGGTAGATGGCGTAATCATGGATGTACTGGCAGGAGGAAACTTCACTGTCCAGCTTGCTAACGGACAGAAGATTTCAGCAAAGCTCTCAGGGCGAATGAGAAAATTTCACATCCGTGTGATCTTAGGGGATCGAGTCACCGTAGGCGTGTCTCCTTATGACCCCACCCATGGGCTGATTTTACATCGCCATAAAGCAGGCCCCTCCTCAACTCCCCCTCAGTTCTAAGATCGTCTTTCTCACGAATTGAAAGCAAAAAACCCAGAAAAAAAGCTTCGCTTTTCATCTGGGTTTTTTGTTTCTATTTTTTCAGACGCTCAAGACCAACTGAGGCTCGATTTACTTTCTGACGCCGACGAAAGGCATTTGCAAGCCAAAAAGAAGTGCTCCTCCTCATTCCAGAGGCGGACTGGGCTGACTCCACTCACAGGAGTAGATGGAGGCAAATAGAGCTCGGGTGAAGGCTCGACGATCCTCACTGGAAAGCGAGCTGAACACGCCATCAACGGCTAGATCAATGTGATCGGCCTGAATGACGCCCAAATCCACACCAATGCGCTGATCGATTTGATCATCAATTAAGAGCAAACCATCACTTTGCCCGTGGTTTCTGAGATCATTGCCGCAGACTCGGTGCACAATCTGAGTCCCCCAGCTCCAGTTCTGAGGTTCCTCAACTGATCGGACGTAAAAGACCTTCTTTGACACCTCATCAATCTTCTCTTTGAGCTTATTCTCACCTTCGTGGCCAAAACGTTCCTTGAGTCGATCGACAAAACCTCCAAACGCCTCGTCAAAGAGCTGCTTGGCTGCACCAGGACTCAAAGACTGAAGCCCCTGGGGAATGAGATAAGAAATCACCCTCAGTCCCACTCCAGGCTGCTCAGGAGTCGCCAGAGGAGAGCCCCCGATGGCGGACTGAAGCAAGACCACGCGATCGACTTTTTCATCTAAAATCAACTCCGGATACTTCAAGATACTATGCAGAGACTCAGCGCCGCCTTTGCTGTGACCGACTAAGATCACGGGCCTGCCTTCTCGTTGATAAATCTCATTTACTTTATCCGCTATGATGGCAGAATTTTCCTCAACTGGTCGCGACGACGGGAGGGGGAAGTAGGTAGCGCCCATTCCCAACTCCGCTTCAGCTGCCTGAATATTCGATCTATAATAAATCGAATTCCCAACTGAAACTTCATTCATAAACCCAGGCACAAAAAGGACGTGCTTTTCACGTAAAGAGTCCCTTAGGGCCTCAGGAATCTGAGACATCGGAGCTTTTCTTTCTGCCTCCCACCGTTCTTTTAAAGAACCATGAGAGCCCGGATGCCTACCCGGACCAAAAGAAAAAGGCGATGCCTTTTTTGAAAAAACTAATCCCCCCGCGAGACCAGAAGAAGTTGTAGCCAATGCAACACCAAGCAGAACAGGAATAACAACTTTCATGGTAAGAAAATCTATAAACAATTAACTAGAAAATCGCAAAGAAAAAAGTATCCCTAATCTCTTCTGGTTTCATTTCTTGAGGTTAAGGGAACCTAAAGTCTGGATTCAGAGAAACTGTTTTATTCTGAACTTGATATTTTTCACCCTTTTAGTATCGTATGCCAAACACAAAATCAAATATTAATTTCTAACTTTCTTTCATAAAAGAATAGGTAAAATTACGCGGCGGGACATAAGTCTCCTTCACGGTTCGAGGAGAAACCCACCTGAGAAGATTGAGCAGACTTCCTGCTTTATCGTTTGTGCCTGAAGCCCTTGAACCCCCAAAAGGCTGCTGACCTACAACGGCGCCCGTGGGCTTATCATTGATGTAAAAATTACCCGCAGCATGCCTCAGTCGCCGAGAGAGGTGCTCGATGATAAAACGATCAGTTGCAAAAATGGCTCCAGTTAAGGCATAGGCCGTAGACTGATCACACTGATCTAAGACCTCCTCCATTTGCGCCTCGTCATAGACGTAGACGGACAGGACGGGTCCAAAAATTTCCTCAACCATGGTTCGTGCCGTGGGATTTTGCACTTGAATCAAGGTGGGCTCAATGAAATACCCTTTCTCTTTCGACGCTCCGCCTCCAAAGAGAATTTCGGCATCGGTTGAATTTTTTACCTGAGCCAAAAGAGCCGCAATCCGATCAAATGCTCGCTCATCGATCACAGCATTCATGAAGTTTTTAAAATCCCGGACATCCCCCATTTGAATTTGCTCCATTTGAGAGAGCAAAAGGCCCTTGAGTTGAGCCCAAATTGAGCGAGGCACATAGGCACGCGATGCTGCCGAACACTTCTGCCCCTGATACTCAAACGCGCCCCGAATCATGGCCGTTGCTAGAGCCTCCACATCGGCCGAGGCATGAGCAAAGATGAAGTCTTTTCCCCCAGTCTCCCCTACGAGCCTTGGGTAACTGCGATAACGACTCACATGCTGCCCTAGAGTCCTCCAAATGGATTGAAACGTCGCCGTCGAGCCTGTGAAATGAACCCCGGCTAGATCCGAGTGCGTGAGCAACTGCTGGCCCACCTGGGCGGGATCCCCCACCACCAGGTTAATCACCCCATCAGGAAGTCCAGCTTCCCGAAAAATCTGCAGAGTAAAATGGGCCGAAAGCATCTGAGTATCCGATGGTTTCCACACGACCGTATTGCCTAAAAGAGCCGGAGCTGCAGGCAAATTGGCCGCAATGGCCGTGAAGTTAAACGGAGTGATCGCACACACAAATCCCTCCAACGCTCGGTACTCACTCCAATTGGAAACCCCAGCTGATGAATCAGGCTGGATCTCTTGAATTTGCTGGTAAAAATAAGCATTAAACCGGAGAAAATCCACCAACTCACACGCCGAATCAATCTCAGCCTGATAAGCATTTTTCGACTGGCCCAGCATGGTGGCCGAGTTCAGTAGGCTTCGATAAGGGCCTGCAATCAAATCAGCCGCTTTCAAAAAAATCGATGCCCGCTGCGTCCAAGACAAAGCCTCCCACTGAGGTTTTGCTTTTTTTGCCGCTAAAATCGCATCCCCCACCTGAGAGGCATTCGCCCAATAGTAGGTTCCTAAAACATGCCTGTGATCATGCGGCATGACCAAAGTCTTCTGGGTCTCCGATCGTACCAGTTGACCTCCAATCACCTGAGGGATATCGACCTGAATGGAGCTCAGACGATTTAACTCCGCCTTCAGCTCCTCCCGGCATGCGCTCTTGGGCTCATACGATCTCACCGGCTCGTTGACTGGGGCTTTCATCTTTTGCATGAGCGTTGAGTACCATAAAATCGCAAGATCCACACCGCAAACTAAACCACACCTTGGCTCACGCCCCTCTTTTAACCCAGCCCGGCGCCCACCCTCCCACACTCACACGGATCAACGCCGGGGGGAGCCCTACAGAGTAGCGCCCAGGACATCAGACTCCT